>DASSGA010000131.1:0-11230 GCA_035693805.1 bacterium
GGCGACAGGTTCACGCCCTCGACGCGCCGCCCCTCATCCGCCTGGACGAAAGCCGCGTCCGGGACCGTGGCGCAGTACTCGCGCCCGTCCCCCGGGATGTGGGCGTACACGGCGCTGGCGATGGCCCGGAGCAGGGTGCTGCGCCCGGAGAAGGCGTTGCCGATGATCACGGTCACGCCCCGCGGGATGCCCATGCCCGCGATCTCGCCCCGGTGGGGGGTCCGCAGGACCACGCGCGACTCCTCGGGGGACTGGAACGGGACGAGGTGGGACAGCAGGGGCCGGTCGGAGTCCCCCTCCCGCGGGAGCACGGCGCCGTCTGCGATGAAGGCCACGAGCCCGCGCTCGGCGAGCTGCGCGCGCAGGGCCTGCGCGTCTTCCGCCACCTCGACGTGGCGCTGGGCGGCCTGGGGGTTGTGGTTGGAGAACACCAGGGCACCGTCCACTATCTGCGCCAGATCCTCAAGGAGGAGCGCCTGCGCCGCGCGGGCAGAGGCCTTCCGCCCTTCGGAAGGCAGCGCCATCTCCGCCCGGACCTCGACGTAGTCCTCGGCGAGCCGGGAGGCCGTGCGCGGCAGGATCTCCTGGCCCCCGGCATCGATGGCGATCCCTCCCCGCCCACCCCGCGCGCGGCCGACTTTGCGCGCGCTGTCCAGCCAGCGCCGGGCGATGAAATCCTCCAGGGCCGCTTTGCGCACAGGAGAGGACCACAGCTCATTCGGAAAGCGTGCTTCCGCCTGATCCATCCGGATGCGGATGCGCGAGGGCACCCCCGGGGGGTCCACGACGATGTCGTCGACGAACAGCACGAACCGCTCGAACCGGTACGTGCCCAGGAGCCCCTGGTAGGCGGCGAAGGGCTTGCCGTCCGTGGTGATGATCTTGTCCCGCAGCCGCTCCCAGGGCAGCATCGCGAACCGGTCGTCCGCCCGGGGGCGCTCAGCGTCCATGCGGCACCACCTCGCGGAGGCGGGCGAACAGCTCCGCGGTATCCCGATAGGTGATGAGGGTGACGGCGGGATTGCCGCCGACCATCGCCGAGAGATGTCCGGCGCCCTCGCAGAGGGCGACGATCGGTTTCCCGAGGTGCGACGCCTCTGCGATCTCCACCCCCACACCCAGGGAGGGTGTGGATACTTCCGCGATCACGAGATCGCACTCCGCCAGCCACTGCAGGTCGCGGTCGTAGATGCTCTGCGCAGTGATGCCCTCGCGCCACTCCCGCTGCAGCACGTCGGGAGCGGCGACGTGGGTCGTCAGCACCTCGAAACCGCGGTCCTGGAGGAAGTCGACGATCGCCTTGTACAGGGGCTGGCGGTCCCGACCGCCGCGGATCGCCCCGCAGAAGTACACCTTGCGGCCCCCGGGGACGGCCTGACCGGCGACGAGCGCGGCCACGGGCTCACCCGTGACCTCGGCGATGCTCACGCCCAGACGGGCGAGCTTCGATCGGATGCCCGCGACCGCCCACGCGACGTCATGGCCTTCCTGCTCAACCTCACACATCCAACCCACGCCCTCGACGTGCTCGGTGACGAGGCCGCCGAACTCCGGGATCTCGAAGAGGCGCCCATCGCGTTTTCGCACTACGATCCAGGGGAGGAAGCCGAGACTCTCCACGACCCGCCGGCAGTCGGCCAGCGGGCCGGCGTAGAGCCGCACTTTGCCCTCGGCGAAGCGGGACCGCTTGAACGACAGCCCCTCGGCGGAGGTCATTTCGACATGGGAGAGGAGAATCTCGCTGTCCGCCTCGGGGGACATCTCCCGGATGCGGAGGGCCTGCGCGCGCGGATCCCAGCGCATCCCGCGGGGCTGGCAGTAGTGGTCGGTGAAGGCGTAGGGCTCCCGCAGCGCGGCGCCGAGGGCCTCGAGCCGCCGGTGGAATGCGTCGATGTCGGCGATGGGAAATCTGACCTCGCACTCGAAGGCCGCGGTCATTCAAATGGCCACGTGGGCAGCTGCGCGCGCGTCGGCCGGTCCCGGCGGAAGCCCAGCGCGTAGTCAGCCTGCATCAGGGTGTGGATCTCCCGGGTGCCCTCATAGATCACCGCGCCCTTGCTGTTGCGGTAGAAGCGCTCCACCGGGTAGTCGTCAGAGTAGCCGTACGCGCCGTGCACCTCCACGGCATCGCCGGCGGCGCGCTCGCTGGCCACGGTGGCGTACCACTTGGCGAGCGAGGTCTCCCGCGAGTTGCGCAGGCCCTGGTTCTTCATCCAGCCCGAGCGCAGGTACAGGAGGCGGCTGACCTCGTAGTCGCGCACCATCCCGGCGATCATCTCCTTCACCAGCTGGTGCTCCGCGATCGGCCGTCCGAACGTCGTCCGCTCCTTCGCGTACTTCACGCTCGCGTCGAGGCACGCCCGGATGAGGCCGGTCGCCCCCGCGGCCACGGTGTAGCGGCCCTGATCGAGGGCGAACATAGCGATGCGGAAGCCTTCGCCCTCCTGGCCCAGGAGGTTTCCGGCGGGGACGCGCGCCTCGTCCATCACGATCGACCCGGTGTTGCCGGCGCGGATGCCGAGCTTGCCGTGGATCGTTCCGGTGCGCACCCCGTTCAGGTCGCGCGTGACGATGAACGCGCTGAGGCCGCTGTGGTCGCGCGAGCGCTGCTTCGCCGGGTCGGTCCAGCCGAAGACGATGAAGTGGTCCGCGACGTCGGCCAGCGAGATCCACAGCTTCTCGCCGCTCAGCACGTAGCCTGACCCGTCCCGCACCGCGGTCGTGCGGATGCCGACCACGTCGCTCCCGGCCGCGGGCTCGGTGAGCCCGTAGGTGGCGATCTTCTCCCCGCGGGCCTGCGGCACGAGATAGCGCTGCTTCTGCTCCTCGGTGCCCCAGCTGAGCAAGGTCAGGCTGTTCAGCCCCGCGTGCACGGACATGATCACGCGCAGCGAGGTGTCCACGTACTCGAGCTCCTCGCAGGCCAGCCCGAGGCTGACGTAATCCATCCCCGCGCCGCCGTAGCGCTCCGGGATGCACAGGCCGAGGATGCCCAGGGCGGCCATCGACCCCAGGATCGAGCGGTCGAACTGCTGGGCGCGGTCGAGCTCCTTGATCCGCGGGGCCACCTCGGTCTGGGCGAACTCACGCACCATCTGGGCGGTCATCTGCTGATGCTCGGCCAGCGCGAACTCCATCGCTATCTCCTCTGGCCCTGCTCGCTCAGCATGCGGAACGCGAGCAGGGCGTAGAACTTCGCCGCGATGACGACCTCGTTGACATCCACCGATTCGTTCACGGTGTGGGCCAGCTCCGGATCCCCCGGGCCGAAGAGGATCGTGGGGATCCCGCGCTCCGCGAAGAAGCGGCCGTCGCTGGCCTGGTGGTAGCCCACCGGGTCGGACGGCAGGCGCAGTTCTCGGGCCACCGCCTGCGCGGCCTGCACGATGGGCGACTCCGGTGAGGTTTCGATCGGCGGCCCGGACTGGATGACCTCCACGTCCGCCTGCAGGTGCGGATCGGCCCGCTGGAGGTCCGCGATGACCCGCTCCACCTGCGCCACGGCCTCGGGGATGGTCTCGTTGGGTAGGGTGCGGCGGTCGATGGTGACCTCGCACCAGTCGGGGACGACGTTCGTGGCGACGCCCCCGCGGATGGTGCCGATCGACAGTGACGGCGGCGGCGTGAGCGGGTGCGCGAGGGTGCCGAGGTGCCCGCCGATGCGCGCCTCGACCGCGCCCAGGACCCGCAGCATGGCCGAGATGGCATTACTGCCTTCCCAGGGTGTGCTGCCGTGGGCGGCCCGGCCGTGCGTCGTGATCCGCAGCCAGAGGACACCCTTCTCGGCGGTCGCCAGCCGGTTGGCCGTGATCTCCCCCACCACGACGTGGTCGGGGTGCAGCAGGCCGCGGTCGACGAGGTACTCCGTGCCTTTGACCCCACCGACTTCTTCATCACTTACCGCGGTCAGGGTGAGCGTGCCCCGCAGGGGGAGGACCGGGCCCAGGGCCTCTACCGCCGCCACCATCCCGGCGAGCGAGGCCTTGGCGTCCGCCGACCCCCGGCCGTGCATCCGGGTCCCGACGATCTCCGCGCCGAAGGGCTCGTGCCGCCAGGTCTTGAGGTTGCCCACGGGGACGGTATCCATGTGGGAGGTGAAGAGCAGTTCGGGATGCCCCGCGCCCAGCCGGGCGATGACGTTGGGCTTGCGCTGCTCGTCGCTGAGGATCTGGAAGTCCACGCTGCTGCCCCGCAGCCGTGCGGCGATGAGGTCTGCGACCTTCCGGGTGTCCCCGGGCGGGTTCGTGGACTCCGCACGGACGAGGCCGGCGAGGAAACCGATGATCGAGGCGCGGCGACGCTCGATCTGTTCGACGATCGTGTGATCCATAGGAAACGGAAGAGGGAAGAGGCTACCTGCCCTCTTCCCTCTTCATGTTGCGTGCGGGAACTTCCTGTCGGTGGCTAGTGGGACGACTGCGCGAGAAACTGCCGCGCCGTCCGCAGCGCGGTGCCGAGCACCCGGTCCTGACCCGCCTCGATGTCGGCAGCGCTGAGCACGGCCTCGATGTCGGGCCGGACCCCCACGCCTTCCAGCCGCACGCCGCGCCCCGTGGCGAGGCGGAAGGTCGTCACGCTGAGGGCGGAGCCGTCCGAGAGATCGATCATGATGCTCGCCTCGACCGCGCCGGCCGTCTTCTCCCCGATCAGCTGTCCGCGCTTGTTCTCCTGGATCGCGGCGGAGAGCAGCTCGGCCGCGGACGCGCTGCCCTCGTCGACCAGCACCCAGATCGGCATCGTGGTGGGCAGCATCGGCGTCGCGTTGGTCCGCTGCACCCGGGTCATCCCGCCCTGTCGCATCTCCGTGTACACGGGGAGGTTGTTCGGCAGCAGGGCGTTCATCACGCCGTTCAGTTCGTGGAGGTAGCCCCCGCCGTTCCCGCGCAGGTCGAGTACGAGCGCCCGCATCCGCTGGGCCATGAGCCGGCTCAGCGCGGCGCGGAAGTCGACCGCCGTACCCTCGACGAACTGGTAGAGCTTGATGTAGCCGATGCCGCCGTCGACGACCTCGGCCTTAAAGATGGACGGCACGACGATCGGCCCCCGCGTGATCGTGATCGCCAGCGGCTCGCTCAGGCCCGCCCGCCCGAGCGTCAGCGTGACCGTCGTCCCCGGCGCGCCGCGGATCATGCCCGACACCTGGTCGACGGTCATCCCCGTTGTGCTCGCGTCGTTCACCTTTAGGATCCGGTCGAACTCGCGCACGCCCATGCCCTCGGCCGGACCGCCCGGGATGACGGACCACACGAAGAACTTGTCGTCCTTCGGCATCAGGATGACCCCGACGCCGGTGAACCCGGCCTGGCCCTTCTGGCGGGAGCGCCGCTCCGCGTTCTGCTGCGGGGTGAGGAAGCCGGTGTGCGAGTCCTTGAAGGCTTCCGTCATGCCCCGGATCGCGGCGTAGGACAACTGCACCGGCGTCAGGGAGGTGCCTGCCGCCGCGGCCGCCGCGGCGAACTGCTCGCCGAACAGCTGCCGCGCCTCGGCTTCCGCCGTCCCCGCCGGGATGCCGGCGACGCTGGTGCTCACGCCAGCCGATGAGAGCTGCGCGCGGAGCCCTTCGGCGGCGCCGTTGAGCACCTTCGCCGGATCGATCGGATCGACGTAGTTGGTCCGCAGCGCGCGCAGCGCCTCGAAGACGAGCGTCGGCTCCGGTCCATTGACCGGCGCGGTCTGCGCCACCGCGAGCGGTGCAAGCACCGCCACCATCATGACCACGGCCATCGCGCGCCGCAGTACTGCCCCGAGAGACTTCATGGCAACATCCCCCTGCCTCTGCCGAGATTCTCCGCCGCTCCCCTGCCGCCCCGAATCGGCGGGAGATCGCGTCGAAGTGAGGTTGTCTGGTGCCCCGGCGCTGTGGTGATGAAGAGGGGCACGATCACAGCGCCGGCCGGAAGGGAAACACGCGGAGGATCCAGGTGTTCAGCCGGAACACCAGGTCGAAGATCATGGCACCGCCCATCACCACGAGGAAGGCGCCGCTGAACGTCTCGATCGCCCGGCCATGTCGTCTGATCCAGGCGAAGCCGTCGATCGCGGTCGTTATCAACACCGCTGCCACCAGAAACGGCACGCCCAGACCGAGCGAATAGGCGAACAGGAGCATCGCCCCGCCGCCGGCGCCCTGCGTCGTAGCGGCCAGCGTCAAGATGGCGGCGAGCACCGGGCCGACGCACGGCGTCCAGGCGAAGCCAAAGGCCATGCCCACGGGCACGGCACCCAGCAGGCCTCCCGGCCGCCGCTGCAACTGCAGCCGGCGCTCCCGGACGAGCCCCGGGACCTTGACCACGCCGAGCACCGACAGTCCGAGCAGCACCACCACGCTGCCACCCACACGGCCGAGCGCCACGCGATTGTCCACGATGAATGAGCCGAGCGCCGAGGCCGAGGCGCCGAGCGCAGTGAAGATGATGGAGAACCCGAGGACGAACAGCGCCGTGGCGATGAGCACCTGGCCGAGCTTCGCCCGCCGCGCGGCGAGGTCCATCTCTGCCAGCGACACGCCGGAGACGAACGACAGGTACCCGGGGATCAGGGGCACGATGCACGGGGAGACAAACCCGAGCACCCCGGCGGCAAACGCCAGGACCAGGGTGACGTCGCTCATCTCGTGATCGACCTGAGCATGGACACCAGTTCTGCCTCGCCCGAGGGTCCGAACCCCGCTTTCACCAGCGTGCCGTCCCTGGCGATCACCGCCCAGAACGGCTGATAGGTGAAGCCGTAGAGCTTCGCGACTCTCCCCTCGCCGTCATACCCGTTTGCGAACGTCAGGCCATGCCTGCGCACGAAGCCCAAGCACGCCGCCTTCGAGTCCAGCACTCCGACGCCCACGAACCGCACGGGCTTGCCCTTCCAATCTTGCCAGATCCGCTCCCACCCGGGGGCGTCACGGTTGCACGTGATTCACCATGGCGCCCAGAACAGGAGCACCACCGCGCTGCCGCGCGCGTCCGCCAGGCGGAACGTCGTGCCGTCGAACAACTCGAGATCGAACACCGGGGCCCGCGGGGGAGCGGCCTGCGCCGGCGTCAGCGTGAGCAGCGCCGCCAGGGCGAGGGCCGGGACCCAGTACCCACGCCACCCTAGGTACGCGCGGGGAGGTTGGACGTGTTCCACGGCGCTAATCCTAGGACCCAATTGTAAAGGAATCGCCATCCGTCGGCAAACGGGTCCTTGCCGATGTCCTGCCCGGTCTGGACCCGGGGCAGTCCCCAGTGTTGGCAGATTCTCAGCGCCCCCGTCCGAGGCGGACCGGGGCCCCCGCGGAAGCGTGAAGCGCGACCGAGGCCCGTCCTTCTCGGACGGCGATCTCCACGAGTCCATCGCTGCCGGGAACGACCACGAGCCGCCCGCGGGCCGTCTCACCGTAGGTGCGGCTTACCCTCGCGGCCGCCAGGCGGCGGCCCGCGCGCAGCGTGACGCGGGTCCCTGCCGGGGGCAGCAGCGAAGCAGGGATGTTGGTGATCAGGTTCCCGAAGGCGTCCACGTAGAGGATCTCCCCGACGAGCGCACCGCGGACGGCTCGTCCGGTGCCGAGATCGAGGTCCACGATCTCCGGGGCGGGGGCGGCGAGCGCGCCGGGCGGCGTGCCCTGCGCGAGCCGTCCCGCGGCGGGGGCGAAGAGGTCGCGGCCGTGGAACGTGCTCGAGCGTACGCCGCGGAGCAGCGCCTCATCGGTGATCACGTAGGCGCGGGGCGCGCCGGCCCTCCGCGCGGCCGGCATCAGCAGTCCGTTGTCCGGCCCCACGAAGGACTGGCCGCCGGCGACGACGATGAGCGCGCGCCGCGAGGTGCCGACGCCGGGATCGACGACTGCAACGTGCACCGTCCCCGCGGGCGTGAACGGCACGATCGTGGAGAGGAGGTATGCCCCGGCGCGGACGTCGTGCGGCGGCACGTCATGGCTGATGTCGATGCACCGCATCTCGCCGTAGGCCGCCAGGACAGCCCGCATCGCGGCCGGATAGGGGCTGCCGGACCCGAAATCGCTAAGGAGGGTAACGAGGGGCGGCATCAGCGCGCGCCGCAGAACTCCACGGCCGCGGACGCCAGCACCTCGGCGCAGCGTACGACGCTGTCCATCTCCACGTATTCCTCCGCGGCGTGCGCCCCGGCCCCGGCCGGCCCGAAGATCACCGATGGGATGCCCGCCCCGCCGAGGATCGCCGAGTCCATCCACGGAGCGAGGCCGATCAACGGGGGCCTCGAGCCCAGCACCCGCGACGCTGCGGAGGAGAGGGTCTGCACGATCGGCGCGTCATGGCTCACCTCGTAGGCCGGACGGAAGAAGAAGACCTCGACCCGGCCTCCGCCGCCGCGCTGGAGCACCTCGAGCATCTCGGCCTCGATGTCGGCCAGTGTCTCTCCGGGAAGCGTGCGCCGTTCCACCTGAAGCACGCAGCGGCTGGGATAGGTGCTGAGGCCGTCCCCGCCCTCGATGAGCGCGGCGTGCACGGACGGGCGGCCGAGCAGCGCATGCCGGTGCTGGGTGAGACGGTTCAGCTCGAGGCGGCGGATCTCGGCGAGCACATGCCCCATCCCCGCGATGGCATCCCGCCCCTCTCGATAGTCACTGCCGTGGGCGGCCCGCCCGACGGTCTCGAACCGCACCCAGGCGAAGCCTTTATGTGCGATCCCGATCGCGAGCGCGGTCGGCTCGGTGACGATGGCGGCGTCCGCCGTGACCGTCCCCGCCAGGGCCTCCGTGCCAAGGCTCGCGTACTCCTCGTCGGCGACAAAGGCCAGGATGAGGTCCCCCGCCAGGCGCCCGTGCGCGCGCACCGCGCTGGAAGCGGCGATCATCGCGGCCAGTGAGCCCTTCATGTCGACCGCGCCCCGGCCGTACACGCGGCCCTCGCGCGCGATGGCCTCGAAGGGCCGGTCCATCCCCTCCGCGGCGACCGTATCGAGGTGGCCGTTGAGCAGCAGCCGGCGGCCTCCGCCTTCCCCCCGCAGCGTCGCGATGACGTTCGGCCGGCCGCGGGCGACCTCGACGACCTCGGCCCGCAGCCCCAGGTCGCGGCAGACGGTGGTCACGTAAAGCGCGATCTGCCCTTCCCCCGGGGCGCCGGGGACCAGCGAGGGGTTGATGGAGTTGCAGGCGATGAGACCGCGCAGCACGTCGCGGAGGAGGTCGCGGTCGATCGCGATCACCATCGTGCCCTCACCGCTGACACCCCGGGCAGTAGAATGACGGCCGGCCGCCGGACCTCGCGGCGACAACCCGGACATCCACCCGGGCAATCGTCCGGCCGATCAGCGGCCGAAGGCTGCGGCGGAGCGTCTCGACTTCGGGGAGCTCAGGCATGCCTCACTTCAGCAGACGCGACATCCGCCGGTCGGCGTAGACTCTTCCCCCGGTCTGGCACGCCGGGCAGTAGTAGGTCTCCTTCTCCGCGTACGCCACCACGGCGACAGGCGTGCCGCACCGGGGACAGGGCTCGCCCCCATGACGGTGCACCCGGAGCAGCTCGCGCGGCTCCCGCGAAGGCAGCCCCTCGCCGAAGTGGGCGCGGTGCTCCTCAAGTGCGCGTCCGAGCGTCCGCCGGATTGCCTGGAGCAGCAGGCCGGCATCCGTGGGCTTCTGCTTCGCCGCCGCGACGAACGGCGAAAGGCGTCCTTCCCACAGGATCTCATCCGAATAGGCATTGCCGATCCCCGTGACGTAGCGCTGAAACGTGAGGAATCGCTTCAGCTGGGCGCGCTCCTCCTTCAGCATTTTGTACAGGCGGTCGGGGGTGAGCTCGTGCGAGAACGGATCGAGCCCAAGGCCAAGCAGCGGCTCATGGCGGGACATCTCGTCCGTGCGGAAGAGGTATGCTGAGGCGCGTTTCTTCGGCCCCGGTTCCACGAGGCGCATCTCGCGGCCGTCGTCGAGCCGCAGCCCAAGGGCGAGATCCTTCCCCGCCCGTTGCCGCGGTGGACCGACCTGCACGCGACCGTCGCGCATGAGGTGCAGGACGAGCGAGAGGTCGCCGGCGAGGTCGAGCACGACGAGCTTGGCCACCCTCCGCGCGACCCGGATCGCCCGGCCCTGGAGGGCCTCGAGCGGCGGATCGTACGTCTTGAGTAAGGAGACCGAAGACAGCCGCGCCGAGGTGACCGTGCGGGCGCGCACCAGGGCATCGAGGTTCTCGGCCAGGACCTGGATGAAGGGGAGCTCAGGCATGGAGCACCCGCTCCAGCGAGACGCGCGCCGCCTCGACCGCCGCGGCCTCGGCCCCCGCGGGAACGGCCCCCTGCGCGAATTCAGGTCGCCCGCCGCCGCGGCCGCCGAGGGGCTCGAGGACAGCGCGGAGCACGGCGGCGGCATTGATACCCAGGGACGGCGAGCATGCGACGATAAGTCGGCCGTCCGTGGCGAACGCCACGGCCGCCTCTGCGGTGGCCACGATCTTCCCCGCCAACGCGAGCAACTCATCTGCGGGCCGTTCGAGCACGACGGTGATGACCTTCGGGGAGCCCGGCGCACCCGCCAGGAAGTCCCGCGCCTCCCGTTCGAGCAGGCGGTCGCGGAGGTCTGCGGCAGTCCGCTCGCGCTCCCTGAGCTGTCCGGACAGGCGCGAGACGGCCTCGGCCACCTCGCGGTCCTTCACCGTGAACGACGCGGCGAGGTCGGAGACGAGGGCCCCTTTCCACTGGTAGTCCCGCAGTGCGCGCCAGCCGCAGAGGAATTCGACGCGCACGCCGCCCTTGTAGCGTTCCCACCGCCGGATCTTGATCAACCCGATCTCGCCGGTCCGCCGCACGTGCGTGCCGCCGCAGGCTGAGCGATCGAACTCCTCCACCTCGATGACGCGGATCTCGCCGCGCTTCTTCGGCGGCCGGCGCAGCCCGAGTTCCGCCAGGCGGGTCTCGGCCACCATCCGCGTGAGGACCGGCCGGTCCTCGAACACGACCGTGTTGGCGGCGTCCTCCATCGTCCCCACTCCCTTTGTGGTGAGGTCCGGGAGGTCGAGATCGAGCGTGCACAGCTCGGCGCCGAAGTGCACGGACAGCGTCTGCGCCCCGAGCGCCCGCAGTGCCGCCTGGGAGAGGACGTGCTGGCCCGTATGCTGCTGCATATGATCGAAGCGGCGGGCCCAGTCGATCTCCCCGTGCACTACACCCTCGAGCGGCCGAGTCACGACATGGACGATCGTCTCGTCGTCGTCAAGCACATCGACGATCTCGGCGCCGCCGAGAGTGCCCAGATCATGGGATTGTCCCCCCGACGTGGGAAAAA
>DASSGA010000132.1:0-22837 GCA_035693805.1 bacterium
CGAAGACGATCCACGAGAGCGTTGCGCAGCTTGCCGGGGTCGACGGCTACAGACGACATGGCTACGTAGACCATCATACCCCACCGCATGGCCGTGCCCCGCGCTTCGCGCTATGATGGTGCAGACATGGCGAAGAAGACGGCCGAAATCACGGCGCTGCGCGCCATCAGCCGCGCGATCGGCCAGGCCCTCGACCTGGACAGCACGCTCCACCTCATCACACGCACCACGGCGGACGTGCTGGGGATGGATTCGTGCTCGCTGTATCTCCTCGATCCCGCCGGCGAGTACCTGGTCCTCAAAGCGACCACGGGATTGGCGACGGAAGCGGTCGGCCTGGCCAGGCTGCGCTTCGGGGAAGGGCTGACAGGCTGGGCGGCGCGTGAGGGGCAGCCCGTGGCGAGCTCGGACGCCGCGAGCGACCCCCGGTTCGTGTACCTGCCGGAGACGCGGGAGTACACGTTCCGGTCGCTCGCCGCGGTCCCACTGGTCACGGCCGGGCGAGTGATCGGGGCGATCAACGTCCAGACCGCGGCCCGCCACGAGTACGGGGCGGACGAGATGGAGCTGCTGGGCGTGATCGCCGACCTCGCCGCAGGCGCCATCGAGAAGGCCACCCTCTACGACGACATGCGCCGCCAGATCCGCGAGCTCAGCACGCTGGCCGAAGTGAGCGAGACCCTCACCTCGCCGCTGTACCTCGAGCAGGTGCTCAGGCTCATCGTCGAGATGGCCTCCCGCACGATGGAGGCCAAGACCTGCTCGCTCATGCTGATCGACGAGGAGACGAAAGAGCTGGTCATCGCCGCGGCGCAGAGCGCCGGGGAGGCGTACCTGAACCGGCCGACCCTCAAGGTGGGCGACGGCATCACGGGGACCGTGGCCAGGGAAGGGAAACCCATCACCGTCGTGGACGTCCAGACCGATCCGCGCTACCTCTCCCGTGAGATGGCGGCGCGGGAAGGGCTGCGCGCCCTGCTCTCGGTCCCCCTCGTCGTACGCGACCGGGTGATCGGCGTCTTCAATTGCTACAAGGACCGTCCGCACCGCTTCACGGACGCCGAGATCAAGCTCTTCACGACGCTGGCCAACCAGACCGCCCTCGCCATCGAGAACGCCAACCTGGTCGTCCGCTCCGCGGTGATCCGCGAGATGCACCATCGCGTGAAGAACAACCTGCAGACGGTGGCGATGCTGCTGCGCCTCCAGCTCCGGGACGGGCGCGAGGTCTCCGGCCGCGAGGTCCTGACCGAAACCATCGCCCGCATCCTGAGCATCGCCACGGTGCACGAGATGCTCTCCGTCGAGGGGTTCCGCCTCGTGAACCTGCGCCAGCTGCTGGAGCGGGTCACCCAGAACGTGACGCAGACGATGACCGCTCCGGCGCTGCGCCTGGCGGTCGCGGTTCACGGCGAAGACATCTATCTGAATTCTCACCAGGCGACCTCGCTGGCCCTGGTCGTGAATGAGCTCCTGCAGAACGCGATCGAGCACGCCTTCCCGGAGCGCACCCAGGGGCGGATCGAGATCCGGCTGGCTCAGCGGGACGGCGGGCTCATCCTCGAGGTCGAAGATGACGGCCGCGGGCTGCCCCAGGGCTTCGATCCGGCCGGCGGCGAGGACCTGGGCCTCAAGATCATCCAGGCGCTGGTCACCGAAGATCTCGCGGGGACGATCAGCTTCACGGAGGGGCCCGGCACACGCGCCGTCATCACCGTCCCCCACATCGAGAGCCCGCGGGCATGACCGAGCCGATGCGCATCGTCATCGCAGACGATGAGGCCGTCATCCGGCTGGGCCTGCGGGCGATGCTGGAGGACCAGGGCTACCAGGTGGTGGGTGAGGCCTCGGAGGGCAAACGGGCGCTCGACCTGGTCGGCAAGCTCCACCCGGATCTGGTCTTCCTCGACATCAAGATGCCGGGGCTGGACGGCCTCGCGACGGCCCGGGCTCTGCTGGCCGACCGCACCGTGCCGGTCATCATCCTTACGGCGTATGCCGACCGCGAGTTCGTGCACCAGGCCCGCGACGCGGGCGTCCTCGCCTACCTCGTCAAACCGGTCCGGGAAAGCGACCTGCGGCCGGCGATCGAGATGGTGATGGGCCGGTTCCAGGAGATCCAGGCCCTGCGGGGGGAGATCGGGGACCTCGAGGAAACCCTGCGCACGCGCAAGATCGTCGAGCGCGCCAAGGGCATCCTGATGCGGCGGTACGGGCTCGAGGAGGGCGAGGCGTTCTCGCGCATCCAGAAACAGGCCCGGGACACCCGGAAGACCATGCGCGAGGTGGCCGAAGCCATCGTGCACAGCGATCAGCTGTGATCGTGCCGCTCCCCGTGCACATTGTCCCCGTTATCCACAACATGTGAACGACAGTTCCGAATTGACCGAGAAATCCTCGCATGGTACAAACATGTTCGCCAGCGGTAAGCGGTTGTTCGAGGTGGGAGTGAGGTACTGGGTCTACCGGCGACGCCTCCGGCGTTTCCAGTAGCCTGGCAACCCGGCCTAACTCAGCAGAGCGCAGCCGCTGGCGCTGCTTTTTGCCTATAATGGGCTGTGGACCCGATGCTCCGCATCGGCATGGCCCAGCTCAATACCACGGTGGGGGATCTCGACGGCAATACCCGCCGTCTCTGCGAGGCGATCGACCGCGCCCGGGACCTGGGCGTCGACATCGTCTCCTTCCCCGAACTCTCCATCCCTGGTTACCCGCCTGAAGACCTGCTGCTCAAGGCCGATTTCGTCCGCGGGAACCTCGCCGCGCTGGGGGAAGTGGCCGCCCGCACCCAGGGGATCACGGCCGTGGTGGGCTTTGTCGACCAGGACGCGACCCGGCTGTACAACGCCGCCGCCGTCCTCTCCGAGGGCGAGCGGGTGGGCGTGTACCATAAGCAACGTCTGCCCAACTACGGCGTCTTCGATGAGAAGCGCTACTTCCACCCGGGCCACCAGGCGCCCGTCTACGTCATCCGGGGGGTCCCGGTCGGGATCACCATCTGCGAGGACATCTGGTTCCCGGGAGGCCCCTGCCAGGCCGAAGCGTCTGCCGGAGCGCTGCTCGTCATCAACATCAACGGGTCCCCCTATCACCGGGGGAAGTGGGAGCAGCGGGAGGAGATGCTGCGGACCCGCGCCCGCGACTACGGGGTGGCCGTTTGCTACAACAACCTGGTCGGCGGACAGGACGAGCTGGTTTTCGACGGCATGGGGATGGTGCTCGACCACACGGGAGCCCTGATCGCCCGCGGACGGTTGTTCGAAGAAGACATGGTCATCTGCGACGTCGACCCCGAAGCCGTCCGCCGGCACCGGCGTGTCATCCCGGTCGCGCCTGCCGACGATGGCGAGGCGATCTCTACCCCAACCATCCACGTCTCGGATGCCTCGCCCCGGACTCGGCCACCGGTCGAGCCCCACGTTGCCCCCGTCCTCGATCCGATCGAGGAGGTGTACCGCGCCCTCGTCCTCGGGACTCGAGACTACCTGCGCAAGAACCGCTTCACGGACGCGGTCGTCGGCCTCTCCGGGGGCATCGACTCCTCGCTCGTGGCCACGATCGCCGCCGACGCCCTGGGGCCGGGGCACATCCACACGGCGTGGATGCCTTCCCGGTTCAGCTCAGCGGAGAGCCGCCGCTATGCGGGCGAGGTCGCCCGCCATCTGGGGGTCCAGCAGCTCGAGCTGCCGATCGACCCCATCTTCCAGGCGTATCTGGACAGCCTGAACCGAACATTCGCGGGCCGACCCCACGATGCCACCGAGGAAAACGTTCAGGCCCGCATCCGCGGCACGCTGCTCATGGCTCTATCCAACAAATTCGGCTGGCTGGTGCTCACGACGGGCAATAAGAGTGAGATGAGCGTTGGCTACGCGACGCTCTACGGGGATATGGCCGGCGGGTTCGCCGTGCTGAAGGACGTGCCCAAGACCTTGGTCTATGACCTCGCCCGGTGGCGGAACCGGCAACAGATGGTCATCCCGGAGGGGGTCATCACCCGGGCGCCGACGGCCGAGCTGCGGGCCGGGCAGACCGACGAGGCGGCTCTTGGAATCGCCTACAAGGTCCTCGACCCGATCCTCAGGCTCTACGTCGAAGAGGACACGCCCCCGGAGGAGATCGTGGCCCAGGGGTACCCGGCCGACGTGGTGGCGCGGGTCGTCACGATGGTCGATCGCAATGAGTACAAGCGGCGCCAGGCGCCCCCGGGGGTGAAGATCACGCCGAAAGCGTTCGGGAAAGACCGGCGCCTCCCCATCACCAACTGGTACCGGAATCCGACAACCGTGTCTCGATGAGCGCGCCTGGCGCCTCACGCTACCACGTCTCGACCACGCCGGCCCCGCTGCCCTTCGCCTCCCCCGCCCGCTTCCGCCTCGTCGAGAACGACGAGTACGTGAAGTACGGCAAGCCACCGTTCACGACCCCCGAGCGCGGGGACGCCTACTGGACGCCCGAGATCATCACCCAGACCTGGTACATGGCCGAGCGGGGGAAGATCCCGATCTCCGGCGCGGGGTACGGCGGCCCCTTTGCCGGCCCGGGCTTCGATGCGCTGTGGCTCGACATGTCGGAGATCGTCCGCCCGACCCGCGACGGCATCCACGGCCGTGAGTACATCAGCACGAGCGTCGACCTGGGCCGAAAGCTGCCATACCTGCGCTTCGCCGGGCTCACCCCGGACGGAGCCGCAATGCCGCCGCTGGTCGAACTGCCCATCCCTGTCATCCTCAACCCGTTCCCCTTCCCGCTCGCCGGTCGCAGCCAGATCGAGGCCATCGCCCGCGCCGCGCAGGCGCTGCGCACCCTCGCCGTAGTCACTCCGGAGACGTGGGACGATGACCTGGTGCCCTACGGGCCCTGGCTGGCCCCGCGGCTCGGGCCCGGACAGGTCGCCGCGCACGCGGCGTTGTGGCGGCAGGCGCGGTACGTGGAGCTCGATGCTCCGGAGATCACGACGGATCTCGCGGGGTCGATCGGCGCCATCAAGGCCGCGCGACCGGACATCGTCGTTGGCCAGCGTGTCCGGATGGATGAGGCCGACCCCGCGGCGATCGAGCGCCTCGTGCGTTCCGGCGTCGAGGTCATCCATCTTTACGCGGACGAGTACGGCCAGTCCTCGCGCGGGTTCATCGGCGATGCCCTGCGAGAGGTCCACCGCCATCTCGTGTCCTGCGGCATCCGGGATGAGGTGACCCTCCTCGGCAGCGGAGGCATCGCCACCGCGGAGCATGTCCCCAAGGCCATCGTCTGCGGGGCTGATCTGGTGGCGATCGACCTCACGATGCTCATCGCCTTCGGCTGCGGCCTGTGGGCGGACCGGATGCACTGCCACGCCGAGCACGGCGAGTTCACTCCCGAGTGGGGCGCGCAACGTCTCATCAACCTGCTCAGCGCCTGGCGCGACCAGCTGCTGGAGTGTTTGGGTGCGATGGGGATGCGCGAGGTGCGGCGTCTGCGCGGGGAGACCGGCCGCGCGATCTTCCAGGTGCAGGAAGAAGCACATTTCCGGGCGCTCTTCAGCGCCGCCAGGCCGGCTCCGCCCGAGCCCGTGATGACCGAGATCCCCGAGATGGGCGACCTGCGCTGGACCCAGGAGCTCCTGCAGGCGACCTGGACGCAGGCGGCCACCGGGAAGCCTCCGGCGCGCGGCGAGATGCGGGTGGGACGGGCGGGCGGCGGATTCGACGTGCTGCGGTTCATCTCAGAGGACGAAAACCACACGGCCCCGCCTCTCAATAGCCGCGAGGCCCGCGTCACCCCGGATGAGGTCGATCTGACCCTTACGCTGAACCGGCGGGGCCGTGGACATGCGATCACGATCCCCGTCCCCTGGTACGGCGGCGGGATGTCCTTCGGGTCGGTGAGCCTGCAGACCATGCTCGCCCGCGCGATGGCGGTGAAGGAGATCGGCACATTCACCAGCACGGGCGAAGGTGGGTATCCGGACGAGCTCATCCCCTACGCCGATCACCTCATCACCCAGGTGGCCACCGGGCTGTTCGGGGTGCGCGAGGAGACGATCCAGCGCGCCCGCATCGTGGAGTTCAAGTACGCGCAGGGCGCGAAGCCCGGGCTCGGCGGCCACCTGCTGGGTGGGAAGACCACCGAGGTCGTCGCCTCGATGCGCGAGGCGGTGGCGTGGACGTCGCTGTTCTCTCCGTTCCCGTTCCACAGTGTCTATTCCGTTGAGGATCACAAGAAGCACGTGGATTGGATCCGCGCCGTCAACCCCGGCGCGCTCGTGTCGGTGAAGGTGAGCACGCCGACCGACGTCGACATGGTCGCGGTGGGCATTTACTACGCCGGGGCGCACATTGTCCACCTCGACGGGGGGTACGGCGGGACGGGCGCGGCGCCCGAGATCGCCAAGAAGAACATCGCGATGCCGGTGGAGTACGCGATCCCGAAGGTGCATCAGTTCCTCGTGGACGAGGGGATCCGCGACGAGGTCGTGCTCATCGCCTCAGGGGGGATCCGCACCGCGTACGACATCGCGAAGGCGATCGCGCTGGGCGCCGACGGCGTGGTGGTGGGGATGGCGGACCTGGTCGCCATCGGCTGCACGCGCCTGGCGGATTGCGAGAAGGGCAGCGGGTGCCCCTTCGGCATCACGACGACCGACCCGGAACTCTCGAAGCTCATCGACTCCCAGTGGGGCGCGGGCCGGATCGCCAACCTGTATCGCGCCTGGGCGTTCCAGCTGCGGGAGTTGCTCGCGGTCCTCGGGCTGCGCTCGATACGAGCATTGCGGGGTCGAACTGACCTGCTCGTGTATCTCGAGCCGGGCAACGGAGCGACGCCGTGAACACGTCCACCCGCGGCATGGGCGGCACCGTGCAGAAGGCTGAAGCCGAGGGCGGCTGCGGGGTCGTCGGCCTCGCGGCCACCGTGCCGGTCGTAGGCCGCCACATCCTCGTGCCCTGCAGCCAGATGCACAACCGCGGGAACGGGAAGGGCGGCGGGCTGGCCGCCGCCGGGCTCGTGCCAGAGCAGATGGGCGTCGACGCTGCGCACCTCGCCCGCGACTACCTCATCCAGATCGCCCTGCTCGACCCCGCCGTCCGCAACGAGGTCATCACGCAGCACGTGGAGCCCACCTTCGACATCCACACCGGGTACCGCATCCCGACGGTGGACGACTACCGCGACATCCCCGGCCTCGAGGTCGCTCCGCCCGACGTGTGGCGCTACTTCGCGCGGGTCCGCGAGGACGTCCTGGGGCGCTTCATCGAGGACCAGCGCCTCAGGGCCCTGAGCCGGCAGGCGGCCGAGGACGAGTTCGTCTCCCGGTGGGCGTTCGGCTTGAACCGGCGCTTCTACGGCGGGGGGCGCATGGGCGCCTTCGTGCTGTCCTTCGGGCGGGACATGCTGGTCCTCAAGATCGTGGGCTACGCCGAGGACGCGCTGCGCTACTACAAGATGGAGGACGTGCGCTCGCGGATCTGGATCGGCCACCAGCGCTACCCGACCAAAGGCCGCGTCTGGCACCCCGGGGGCGCGCATCCGTTCGCCGCGCTCGACGTCGCGCTCGTCCATAACGGCGACTTCGCGAACTACCATGCGGTGAGCGAATACCTCGCGCAGCGCAACCTGTTCCCGCTCTTCCTCACCGACACCGAGGTCTCGGTGCTGCTGTTCGACCTGTGGAACCGGACGTACGGATACCCGACCGAGTACCTCATCGAGGCGATGGCGCCGACCACGGAGCGCGACTTCCTCATGCTCCCCGAGGAGAAGCGCCGCGTGTATCGCGCGATCCAGAGCGCGCACATCCACGGCTCGCCCGACGGACCCTGGTTCTTCATCATTGCTAGAACGCTCATGCAGGAAGCCGCATCCGGCTGGCAGCTCATGGGCATCACCGACACCTCGATGCTGCGACCGCAGGTCTTCGCGCTCCAGGAGGGCGAGGTCTCCGTCGGGATCATCGCCTCCGAGAAGCAGGCCATCGACGCGACGCTGGCCAGCCTCGCGCATGAGGACGCGCGCATCTGCCCGATCGCCGACCGCTACTGGAACGCCCGCGGCGGGTCCTACACCGACGGCGGGGCGTTCATGTTTACGGTGACCCCTGACGGCGCGCTCACCTGCACGAACAAGTTCGGCGTGCCCGTGCACACGGCGCCGGGACAGCGGCACCGGCTGCCGGTGATCCGCGTCGCCAGTCCGCCCGCGGGGGCCTCCCGCCCCGCGGGCACGTCGGTGCGACTGGCTCCCTCTCCGCAGCTCTCGACAGTCGAAGCGCTCTATGCTCAGGGGGCGCAGACGCTCCGGGACTCGGACTACGACACCGTCGAGGCCTGGCTGTCCGCGATCCGGCAGGAAGCCCGTCCCAGCGACGCGCTCCGCACTGTCGCGCTCGGAGGCCTGACGCGCCTGATGGACGCGCGACTGCCGACCGGGGCGAAGAAACGGGCCTCGCTGCTCGCCCTGCTGCACACGGCGGTGTACGGGCTCCTGCGCGACGTGCCGCCGATCGATGGGGCGATCCCGCTCTCGCGGGTCGGCTGGGCGGACCGCGAGATGCTGAGCGCGCCGCAGGGGACCGACCAGACGCTGGTCATCGACGCCCGCGGCTTCCCGATGGAGGGCGACGAGAGCCTCTCGCGATTCCTGGTGCGGGTCTACGAACATGGATGGAAGGCCTTCATCGTCTTCGACGTCCACGGCCAGCGGTTCATCGGCAACGGCTTCGGGCCGCGGACGGCCGGCGTGCGGCTCGACGTGTTCGGCTCCTCCGGCGACTATCTCGGATCCGGGCTCGACGGGATGGAGGTCACGGTCCACAACGACGCCCAGGACCAGGTCGGGCAGATCCTCAAGTCGGGGAGGCTGGTCATCCACGGCAGCGTGGGACAGACCCTCCTGTACGGGGCGAAGGGCGGGGAGATCTACATCCTCGGGAACGCCGCCGGGCGCCCCCTGATCAACGCCGTCGGCAAGCCGCGGGTGATCATCAACGGCACGGCCCTGGATTACCTGGCGGAGTCATTCATGGCGGGAGATCCGCTCGACGGCGGCGGCTTCTGCATCCTGAACGGCGTGGTGTTCGACCACGAGGGCCGGGTCGTGGACCTGGAGACCCCCTACCCTGGAGGAAACCTGTTCTCCCTCGCGAGCGGAGGCGCCCTCTACGCTCGAGATCCGTATCGCAAGCTCGATGAAGAGCAGCTCAACGGCGGCCGCTACACGGAGCTCACGGACGCCGACTGGGAGCTCATCCTCCCCTACCTCCAGGAGAACGAGCGGCTGTTCACCATCCCGGTCGAGCGCCTGCTCACCGCGCACGGGACCGTCCGTGCGCCGCAGGACGTGTACCGCAAGATTGCACCCGTCGAGCTGGCGGTTCTCAAGTAACCCGCGAGGCAAGGGATCGCTTCGCGTCGCCCGCGAAGAGTCGTTCCGTGCGACACGGCCTGCGCTGGCTCCTCCTTCTGTCCCTCGCCGAGGTCGCCACGATGCTCACGTTCGGCAGTTACTCGGGGGCGCTGCCGGTGCTGCGCCAGGAATGGGGACTCAGCGCGGCGCAGGCCGGTGCCATCTTCGCGGGTCAGCAGATCGGCTACACCATCGCCGTGTTGGTCTTGAGCACGCTCACCGACGTGATGGGCGTACGCCGGATCTACCTCACCTCCGCCGTCTGGAACGGGCTGTTCGGGCTCCTCTTCGCAGCGTTCGCGCGCGACTTTCCCTCCGCGCTCATCCTGCGCACCCTCGGCGGGATGGGGCTGGCCGGGACCTACATGCCGGGGATGCGGCTCGTTGTGGAGACCTTCCCCGCCTCCAACCGCGGGGGCGCGATGGGGCTCTACATCGGGGCATTCAGCCTGGGCACGAGCCTGTCGCTGCTGCTGACGGGGGTCCTGCTTCCGTTCGGCTGGCGCACCGCGTTCTTCATCACCGCGCTCGGCCCCATCGTCTCCACGGTCATCTCCTGGCCGATCGTCCGAGACGTCTCAGCCGCGCCGGCGCGGCGGCGCATCGAGTTCTCGCGGGTCCTGCGCAACATCCGTGCGATGCGCTTCATCGCGGCTTACGCCGCACACAACTGGGAGCTGTTCGGGATGCGCTCGTGGCTGCCCGCCTTCCTCACGTCCCTGTGGGTGCAGCAGGGACTCCCGCTGACGTCGGCCACGGCACGAGGGGCCACCTTCTCGTCGCTCGTCCTGCTGGCGAGCGGCACGAGCAACGCACTCGGTGGATGGCTGTCAGATTCGCTGGGCCGCCGGCGGACCATCGTGATCTTCCTCACGGCATCGGCCGCGCTTTCGGCGACGATCGGCTGGACCGCTCCGTTGGGCCTGGGAGTCGTGCTCGGCCTGGCGATCCTCTACGGTCTGCTGGTCACAGCCGAATCTTCCACGCTCTCGACGGCCGTGGCTGAGTCTGCTGAACCGGAGACGCTGGGCGCGACGATGGCCATCCAGTCGAGCTTCGGCTTCCTCGTCACCGCGATCTCGCCCCCCCTGTTCGGGGCCATCCTTGACCTCACCGGAGGGACGTGGGGATGGAGCTTCCTTTCACTGGCTCTCGCCGCTCTCGTCGGCGTGATGATCGTCGCCAGGCGCTGATCTCGTTGTTCGGCTTGTGATTCGCGCCCCTGAGTCGGTACAATATACGTTTGCGATGAGTCTTCGAGGGCTGCTCCCCCTGCTGCGGGCGCAGCCGTTCTACAATCAGGCGCTGGACGCCGTCCGCGCGGGGGCGCGGCCGTGGCTCGTGGGCCCCTCCGGCTCGGAGAAGGCCTACATCGTGGCGGCCCTGGCGGGCGACCTGGACCTCACCGCTGAGGGGACCGTCCTGATCGTCACCCCTTCGCACGAGGCGGCCGACCGGCTGCACGACGACCTCCTGAGCTTTCACCCGGAGCTCGAGTCCCGGCTCGTCGTCTACCCGCAGTGGGAGATCCTCGCCGCCGACGAGAGCCGTCCCTCGGCCGACGCGGTGGGTGAGCGCCTCGCCGTCCTGATGCGGTTCATCGAAGGGCCCGCGCCGTGGATCGTCGCCCCGGTCGCGGCGGTGCTCCGGAAGATGCCGGCGCCCGATCAGCTGCGGGCCATGGCCCAGGAGCTCCGGGCCGGCCAGCAGCGAGACCTGGAGGACCTCACGGCCTTCCTGGCTGCGTCGGGCTATGATCGCGTGAATCTCGTGGGCGCCCGGGGCGAATTCGCCGTTCGGGGAGGCATTCTCGATATCTTCCCGCCCCAGGCGCCGGCACCCGTGCGCATCGAGTGGTTCGGCGATGAGGTGGAGTCCATCCGGCCCTTCGAGGTCGAATCGCAGCGCAGCACGGGGACGCTCGCCTCGATCACCCTGCCCCCGGTGCAGGATGCCGGCGGCGCCTCCACACTGCTCGACTATCTCAGCCCGGGCGCGCTCGTGGTCTACGATGAGCCCGACGACCTCCAGCGTCAGGCCCGCACGCTGCTGGAAGGCCCGGGATCGGTTGATCCCTCTCCCTTCTTCGCCTGGGCCGCCGTCCCGAACCGTCCCCAGGCCCTGCGCGAAGTCTCGTTGTCGTCCATCCACGCGGCCGACGAGGCGGGACGGGAGATCCCGGCGCGATTCGCCGGCGTCGAGGCCTTCGGCGGGCAGATGAAGCTCCTCGCCGGCGCGATGCAGGAGTGGGTCAGGTCCGATCGCCGCGTCGTCATCGCCACGGCGCAGAGCCAGCGCATCAGCGAGATTCTCCGGGAGCACGGCATGATAGTGAGCGTGGTGGACACTCTGGCTGCGAAGCCCGACCCAGGGCAAATCATCGCCGTCGCCGCCCCACTGTCCCGAGGGTTTCAATTGGATCAGGCCGGGCTGGTCGTAGTGACGGACAGCGAGATGGTCGGGTGGAGGCGGCGACGGCGACGACTGCGCTTCCGCGAGGGAGTACGCCTGTACTCGTGGACCGACCTCAAGCCCGGGGATTTCGTCGTCCACATCCACCACGGTATCGGCATCTACCGGGGCATGACGCGCCTGCTGCTGAACGGCGCCGAGCGCGACTACCTGCACCTGGAGTACGCGCAGGGCGACGGCCTGTATGTCCCCACCGACCAGATCAACCTGGTCCAGCGCTACATCGGCGTGGAAGGCCAGCAGCCGAAGATCCACCGGCTGGCCGGGGCGGAGTGGGAGCGCGAGAAGCGCAAGGTGCGCGAGGCGGCCCAGGAGATCGCCCGCGAGTTGCTCCAGCTGTACGCGGCACGCGAGCGCGCGTCAGGCCACGCCTTTGCGCCGGACACCCCGTGGCAGACCGAGCTCGAGGCGACCTTCGAGTTCGAGGAAACCCCGGATCAGTGGCTGGCGATCCAGGACGTGAAGCGGGACATGGAGCAGGCCAGGCCGATGGACCGGCTCATCGCCGGCGACGTCGGCTACGGCAAGACTGAGGTGGCCCTGCGCGCCGCCTTCAAGGCGGTGATGGACGGCAAGCAGGTGGCCGTCCTTGTCCCGACCACCGTGCTTGCCCAGCAGCATTACAGCGTCTTCCTCAAGCGCCTGGCCGCCTATCCGATCACGGTGGACGTGGTGAGCCGCTTCCGCTCGCGGGCCGAGCTGAAGAACACGCTCGAGAACCTCGCCGCGGGAACGCTCGACGTCATCATCGGCACGCACCGCCTGCTGCAGAAGGACGTGCACTTCAAGCACCTCGGCCTCGTCATCATCGACGAGGAGCAGCGGTTCGGGGTCAAGCACAAGGAGAAGCTCAAGCAGCTGCGGATGACCGTCGACGTCCTGACCCTCACCGCGACGCCCATCCCGCGCACGCTGCACATGTCGCTGGCCGGGCTGCGCGACATGTCGGTGATGGAGACCCCGCCCGAGGCGCGTCTGGCGATCCAGACGGAGATCCGTCCCTACGACGATGCCCTCGTGCGCGGGGCGATCCTCCGCGAGCTGGACCGCGGCGGCCAGGTGTACGTCGTGCACAACCGGGTGGAGACGATCGAGCGGGCGGCGCGCCGCATCCGCGCCGTCGTCCCCGAGGCCAAGGTGGCGGTTGCGCACGGCCAGATGCCCGAAGAGCGGCTCGAGCAGGTGATGATGGATTTCCTCGGCGGACGCTACAACGTGCTGGTCTGCACGACGATCGTGGAGATCGGATTGGACATCCCGCGCGTGAACACGATCATCATCGAGGACGCGCACTTCATGGGCCTCTCCCAGCTGTACCAGCTCCGCGGGCGCGTGGGGCGCTCGGACCGTCAGGCCTTCTGCTACCTGCTCTATCCGCGGGGGGCGAGCCTCACCCCCGAGGCGGAGCAGCGGCTGCAGGCCATGCAGGAGTTCGTCGAGCTCGGCTCGGGTCTCAAGCTCGCGATGCGCGACCTGGAGATCCGCGGCGCCGGCAACCTCCTCGGGCCCGAGCAGCACGGTCACCTGGCCGCCGTGGGCTTCGAGCTGTACACGCGACTGCTGGACGAAGCCGTGCGCGAGCTGCGGGGACAGATGGTCGAAGAGACCCCGGACGCGACGATCGACCTCGGCGTGGACGCCTACCTCCCCGAGACGTACGTGCCGGACGAAGGGCAGCGCATGGCGCTGTACCGGAAGCTGGCCGGGGCGCGGACATCGGAGGACACGGACGAGATCGCGGCCGAGATCGCCGACCGCTACGGCGCGATGCCGGGCCCCGCGGAACACCTCGTCGAGATCGTCCGGCTGCGCGCCCTGGCGAAAGAGGCCGGGGTGAGCGCGATCAACCGCGAGAAAGACCGCATCCTCATCAAGCCGGCGGCGGCCTGGACGCCGAACGCCGAGGAGGAGCGCCGCCTCACGCTGCAGTTCCGCGGACGCCTCACGGTCTCGGGCGGGCTGCTGCGTCTGCGCACCGGCGCGGCGCGCTTCACCGATGACGCGGAATGGATCCGCCAGGTCCTGCTGACCCTGAAGGGCCTGACCCGCCGCCGCGAGCCGGCGGCAGCGCGCTAGCCTTCGCTTGCGCCTCCCCGGAGGCCCCTGTACGATGGAACCGCACGATCGCCCAGAGAAGGAGTGCTGATGTCCAGAAAAGTGAAAGTCGTGCTGATCACGGTGGTGCTCGCCCTCGCCGGCACGGCCGCGGCCGTGGCCGTCACGCTGGGGATGCAGCGCGGCACCAGCATCGCCGCGACGATCAACGGCGAGGTCATTTACGCGAGCGAACTGGAGCGGGAGATCACCGCCGTGGCCCGCCAGTACAACATCGACCTGAACAGCGAGCAGGGCCGCAAGCAGCGGGACGAGATCGCGCGCGTGGTCCTCGACCAGATGATCGAGCAGCGTCTGATCCTCCAGGAGGCGCGGCGCCGCAACGCCCTCGCCGGCGAGCAGCAGGTGGACGCCGCGATCGAGGACATCAAGAGGAACTTTCCGTCCGAGGGGGAGTTCCAGCTGGCCCTCGACCAGCGCGGCCTGACCCTCAATGACCTGCGCGACCGCCTGCGCACGAACCTCACCGTCCAGAACCTGCAGGCCCAGGTGAGCAAGGCCACGGTGAGCGAGGACGAGATCCGCAAGTTCTACCAGGACAACCGCAAGGAGTATGATCGCCCCGAGCAGGTCCGGGTGCGCCACATCCTGGTGGAGACCGAGGCCGAAGCCCGCTTCGTCCTGGCGCGCCTGGCCCGAGGCGAGAAGTTCGAGGATCTGGCGAAGCAGCTCTCCCGGGATCCCGGCAGCAAGGAACAGGGCGGCGACCTGGGCTTCGTGGCGCGCGGCCAGCTGGTCCCGGAGTTCGAGCAGGCTGCCTTCGCGCTCCAGCCCGGGCAGGTCTCCAAGATCGTGAAGACGCAGTACGGCTACCACGTCATCCGGGGGATCGCCCGCCAGAACGCGCAGCCCAGCACCCTCGCCGAGGTCCGCGAGCAGATCCGCCGCCAGTTGCTGGGCAAGAAGCAGGAAGCGGACTTCACGGCCTGGTTGAAGCAGGTCAAGCAGGGCGCGAAGGTCACGCGGAGCGACACGCCGGCGAAGTAGCGGCGGTGCGACTGGACAAGTTCCTTCAGGTCAGCCGGCTCGTCAAACGGCGCGAGGTCGCGCACCGCCTGTGCGACCATGGACGCGTCCGAGTCAATGGATCGCCGGCCAAACCCTCCGCGGTCGTGCGGCCGGGCGACGTCATCACGATCAGCCAGGGCGACCGGCGGGTCGTAGCCAGGATCGTGGACGTGCCGGAACGGCCCGCGCCCTCGAACACCCTCGTCGAGATCCTGGCGAGGACGAACGTGGACGAGTGGCATGCCTAAGATCGCCTCAGTGCACGCGCGCGAGATTCTCGACTCCCGCGGCAATCCCACGCTGGAGGTGGACGTCCGGCTCGACGAGGGCGCCCTCGGCCGCGCCGCGGTCCCGTCGGGAGCCTCCACGGGGGCGCACGAGGCGCTCGAGCTGCGCGACGGCGATCCGGCGCGCTTTCTGGGCAAGGGCGTGCTGCGCGCGGTCGCCAACGTCAACGAGCGCATCGCCCCGGAGATCATCGGACGTGAGGCGACCAACCAGACCGGGCTGGATCGGCACCTGATCGAGCTCGACGGGACGATGAACAAGTCCCGTCTCGGCGCAAACGCCATCCTCGGCGTCTCGCTCGCCGCGGCCCGCGCCGCCGCGGCCTCACAGACCATCCCGCTGTACCGCTACCTGGGCGGGGAGCAGGCGCGCCTGCTCCCCGTTCCGTTGATGAACGTGATCAACGGCGGCGTGCACGCCGACAACCCCCTCGACGTCCAGGAGTTCATGATCGCCCCGCTGCGCTCTGGCCGGTTCGCCGACGCGCTGCGCATGGGCGTCGAGACGTTCCACCGCCTCAAGGCCATGCTGAAGGCGCGGCGGATGACCACGGCGGTCGGGGATGAGGGCGGGTTCGCACCGGACCTCCGCACGACGGAGGAAGCGCTCGATCTCCTTACCCGGGCTATCGACGACGCCGGGTACACTCCTGGGAGCGACATCGCGATCGCCCTGGATCCCGCGGCAACCGAGCTCTACGAGGACGGCCGCTACCGCTTCGCCGGCGAGGGCCGCGAGCGCACTCCCTCCCAGCTGGTGGAGTACTACGATCGGCTCTGCGCCGCGTACCCGATCGTCTCGATCGAAGACGGCATGGCCGAGGACGACTGGGAAGGCTGGCGGGAGCTCACCGCCCGTCTCGGGGACCGCCTGCAGTTGGTCGGGGATGACCTTTTCGCAACGAACACCGACCGCCTGCGCCGGGGGATCCAGGGCGGGATGGCCAACGCCATCCTCATCAAAGTGAACCAGATCGGCACCCTGACCGAGACCCTCGACGCGGTGTCCGTGGCGCGGGACGCCGGCTACGGTGTCGTGATCTCGCACCGCTCGGGGGAAACCGAGGACACCACGATCGCCGACCTGGCCGTGGCCACGGGCGCCGGGCAGATCAAGACCGGGGCCCCGTCGCGCAGCGAACGGGTGGCGAAGTACAACCAGCTCCTGCGGATCGAGGAAGCCCTCGGCGAACGGGCCCTCTTCCCGGGGGCGGCAGTTTTCTCCCGGACGGCGAGGAAGGCCGGAGCGGGCTAGCGAACACACTCTCGGCAGTCAGTCGCACCTGACGTCGTCGCAGCGAACGGAGCCGCAATGAGCCTGGCCACGATGCGGGCCCGATCCCGGGCGCGCGGCCGCCTTCCCCGCGGCGGGATTATCCTGTGCGTCCTTCTCGTGGCCGCCGCCGCAGCGTATATCTTCGGCTCGAATTTCCTCGATCTCTACACGCTCAACCGCGAGGCGGCCCGGCTGGAGACCCTCAAGCGCAACCTCCAGGAGCAGAACGCCATCCTCCGGGAGGAGATGAAGCTCCTCCAGACCCCCGGGTACATCGAGAAACTGGCCCGCGAGCAGCTGGGCCTGGTCCGCCCGGGGGAGGTCGCCATCCTCATCGTCCGGCCGCCGGCCCCCCCACCCCCGCCCTCGCCGGCCAGAATCCAGCAGGACAACCGGCCGGCCCTCCAGCGGCTCTGGCAGGCCGTCACCCGCTGGGCCCGGTAGATGACCTCTGAACCCTCCGACTGATTGACACGTAGAATCGGGCGGCCCTATAATTCGGGTCGCATATCCCCCTGTGAAGGAGGCACGCCCGAGCATCTATGGCAGTTGAGGCCGGTACGATCGTTGAAGGCACGGTCGTCAAGATTACCCCATATGGCGCATTCGTGGAGCTGCCCGACGGTCGCAGCGGACTGGTCCACATCCGGGAGATCGCCGACGTCTATGTCAAGGACGTCCACGATTACCTGAAGGAGCAGGAAAAGGTCAAGGTCAAGGTCCTCGGGCTGAACGAGCGCGGTAAGCTCGATCTCTCGGTCAAGCAAGCCCTCTCGCCCGAGGAACGCGCCCTCCGCTCGCGCGCCAAGACCTCCTTCGAAGACAAGCTGAAGGCGTTCATGAAGGAAAGCGAGGAGCGCCTCCTCGACCTCAAGCGCAACACCGAAGCCAAGCGGGGCGGCGGCAAGCGGCGGAAGTAACCCCGGCGGAAGGAACCTCTACCCGATCCCCAGCAGCCAGGCGATATCCTCGAAGGTGCGCCAGGTGATGTCGTCCTGCTCGAGCGCCCGCGAGCGGTCCTGGATGTCGGTGCGCGCGCGCAGCTCCTCCAGCCGGTCGTCCATCCGCTGCAGGCGCGTCTTCACCTGTTGCAACTGCGGATCCCCGGGTACCCCGGGCAACAGTCCCCGCACCCGGTCGAGCGCGTCGCGCTCGACCTCGCGCGCCCGGCGGTCCATCTCGATCGCCTCCATCCGGCTGTAGGCCACGAGCTCCCGCCGGCTGTCCATCGCCTCCCCGAGCGCCGCCAGCACGTGCGCCCGCACTTGCTGCTCGTCCATGCTCACGGGGCCCGCACTTCCTGATCCCGGTACTGCAACTGGTACAGCTTCGTGTAGATGCCGCCCCGGGCGAGCAGCTCGCGGTGCGTGCCCTCTTCGACGATCCGGCCCTTGTGCATGACGAGGATGCGGTCCACGTTCTGGATCGTGGACAGGCGGTGGGCGATGATGATGGAGGTGCGTCCTGTCAGCACCTTCCGCAGCGCGTCCTGGATGAGGATCTCGGTTTCGGTATCGACACTGCTCGTGGCCTCGTCGAGCACCAGGAGGATCTCCGGGTTGTGCGCAAGGGCCCGGGCGAAGGCGATGAGCTGGCGCTGCCCGGCGGACAACGTCGCGCCGCGCTCCACGACCTCGGTGGCGTAGCCCTGCGGGAGGCGGTCGATGAACCGCTGCGCGTTCACGAACTCGGCGGCGCGGTGCAGCTGCTCGTCGCTGATCTCGGTGTTGCCGAGGCGGATGTTGGATGCGATCGTGCCGGAGAACAGGAAGACATCCTGCAGCACCAGCCCGACGTGGCGCCGGAGGTCGCGCTGGCGGTAGGCGCGCACGTCTCGGCCATCGACCAGCACCTGCCCGCGCTGGGGATCGTGGAAGCGCGCGATGAGGTTGATGATCGACGTCTTGCCGGCGCCGGTGTGCCCGACGAACGCCACGCTTTCCCCCGCTCGGATACGGAAGGACACCCCCTTGAGCACCCAGTCCTGGCTCCCGTCGCCGTTGCCGGCGGCATCATCATACGCGAACCAGACATCCCGGAACTCGACCTCGCCGCGCACCCGCTCGAGGGGGACCGCGTCGGCGGCGTCCCGCACCACGACGGGCTCGTCGAGCACGCGGAAGATGCGCTCCGAGGACGCCATCGCGGCCTGGAGGATATTGTACTTCTCCGCCAGGTCCTGGATCGGCCGGAAGAACCGCTCCGTGTACTGAATCAGCGCCACCAGTGCGCCGAGCGTCACCGCGCCCCGCACCACCTCGCCGCCGCCGTACCAGATGAGCAGCGCGGTGGCGACCGCCCCGAAGAACCCCGCCAGCGGGAAGAACAGCGACATGTAGTGCACGGCCTGCAGATTGCTGTCGAGGTGATCGCGGTTGAGGTCGTCGAACCGCCGGAAGTTCTTCGGCGCCCGGTTGAACAGTTGGGCCACCGGCATCCCCATGATGTTCTCGTTCAGGTAGGCGTTGATCCGGGCGATGCGGATGCGGACCGCGCGGTAGCTGTCCCGCATCTTCGTCTGGAACCAGAAGGTGGTGAAGACGAGCACCGGCAGCACGGCGAAGGCCACCAGGGCCAGCCGCCACTCGAGCAGCAGCATCGCCACGACGATACCGGAGAGCATGACGAGATCCCCGATGATCGTCACGACGCCCGAGGTGACCATCTCGTAGAGCGTGTCCACGTCGTTCGTGATCCGGGTCATCAGCCTGCCGACGGGATTGCGCGTAAAGAAGGTGACCGCCAGATGCTGCAGGTGGCTGAACAGCGCCAGGCGCAGGTCGTACATGACGCGTTGCCCGACGACCTGCATGATGAAGTTCTGCGCGTACCGGAAGGCGAACGCCCCCAGCAGCGTGGCGAGGTAGAAGACGGCCACGCGACCCACGCCGGCCAGGTCGCCCCGGCTGATATGCCGGTCGATCGCCACTTTGACGAAGTAGGGCCCGAGCAGGTCCATCCCCGCGGTGAGCAGCAGCAAAACGACGGACAGCACGACCGGCCGGCGGTACGGACGCAGATAGGTCAGCAGGCGGCGCATCAGCCGCGCGTCGTAGGCCCGGCCCAAGATCTCGTCTTCCTGGAAATGGGTGCTCATGCCCGCTCGAGGTCGACCTCGGTCTCTTCCAGCTCCTGCTCCAGCAGCTGCTTCTGGTACAGGTCGGCATACAGCCCGCCCTGGGTCAGGAGCTCGTCGTGGGTCCCCCGCTCGACGATCCGGCCGTCGTCCAGCACGACGATAAGGTCGGCGTGGCGGACCGTGGAGATGCGGTGGGAGATGAGGATGGCGGTGCGCGTGGCCATCACCCCGCGCAGCCGGGACAGGATCTCCTCCTCCGTGCTCGTGTCCACCGAACTGAGCGCATCGTCGAGGATCAGGATACGGGGATCGCGGGCCACTGCCCGGGCGATCGCGGCGCGCTGCTTCTGCCCTCCCGAGAGCGTCACCCCGCGCTCGCCGACGACCGTGTCGTAGCCTTTCGGGAAGCCGGCCACGTCGCGGACCAGCGCGGAGACTTCCGCCGCGCGCTGCACGAGGGCGTCCTCCGCAGCCTCCACGCCGTAGCCGATGTTCTCCCGCAGCGTGTCCGAGAACAGGAAGGTGTCCTGAGGCACAAAACCGATCTGCCGGCGCAGGTCGTCGAGCGGGATGCGCCGGACGTCTGTCCCGTCGATCAGCACCTCGCCCCCGGTCACGTCGAACAGGCGCGGGATGAGGTTGACCAGCGTGCTCTTCCCACTGCCGGTGGGACCCACGATGGCCACGGTGTGGCCCGCGGGGATGGACAGGGAGATGTCGCGCAGCACCGGCGTGCCGTTGTAGGCGAAGGTCACGCCGCGGAACTCGAGTTCGCCCCGCATCGCCGGCATCGGCCGCGGGGCGGGGTGGTCGGCGATCGCCGGGTGCTGGGAGAAGATCTCGTCGAGGCGTTTCATCGAGGCCAGCCCGCGCTGCATGAGGTTGACCACCCAGCCCAGCGCGACCATCGGCCAGGCCAGCAGGCCGAGATACGCCGTGAACTGCACGAACTGCCCGATCGTGATCCGCCCGCGGATCACGGCGTCGCCGCCCTGCCACAGCAGCACGACGGCGGCCAGCCCCAGGAAGAAGTCGATCAGCGGCCACAGCGCCCCCGAGGTCTTGATCACGCCCATGTTGCGCCGGATGTACTCGCGGTTCAGGACCGCGAAGGCCTCGATCTCGAACGGCTCCTGCGCGAATGCCTTCACGACGCGGATGCCCGAGAAGTTCTCCTGCGCCTTCGCGGAGATGGTGCTGAACTGGTCCTGCACGGTCTCGAAATGCGCGTGGATGCGCGGGGCCAGCGCGATGAACGTCAGGCTGACCAACGGCAGCATGAACATCATGGCCAGGGTCAATCGCAGGTCCACCGTCAGCATGAAGCCGACGGCGATGGCGAAGGTGATGATCGTGCTGAACCCATGCATCAGCCCCGGCCCGAGGAACCGCTGGACCGTGTTCAGGTCATTCACGGCGCGGGCCATGAGGTCGCCGGTGCGCGTGTGGTGGAAGAACCCGAGGTGCATCCGCTGGAGATGCGCGAAGTAGTCGTTCCGCATCTCGTACTCGATCCGCCGCGAGGCGCCGAAGATGCTCATCCGCCAGAAGTAGCGCAGGATGACCACACTGGTGTGGATCCCAATCAGGCCCAGCGCGTAGATGCCGAGCTGGCGCATCGAGATCTCGCGGGCGATGCCGTCGATGGCCAGGCGCACGAGGATGGGGTTCACCATCAGCAGCAGCGCGGCGGCGATACTGAGCAGGAAGCCGGTGGCGTACGCCCGGCGGTACCGCATGATGTACGTGCGCAGCCTGGGGCTCATGGTGACGGCACGCCAAAGGCGAGCAGGGCGCCGAGCGCCCGCAGTGAGAGGTCGACCTCCCGATCCCCGCCGTGCTCGCTGCTCCAGCCCCCGTCCTCCCGCTGCAGGCCGAGCACGCGGCGCAGCCCCCAGGCGGCGAGCGGCTCGTCCGCGGGATAGCCCGCGGCATGGAGGGCCCCGAGCAGATCTACGAGGCGATCAGTACTCCACGCCTCCGGCGCGAGCCGCCCGAGGGCTTCCATCCCCCCAGTCGTGATGGCGGCACTGGGGCCCTCGACCACGGCGCAGAGCGCCGTGACGAGCGCGGCGATCTGCACCGGCTCGTCCTCCGGCCACCCGGTCTCCCGCGATGCCCGAAGCGTCGCGAAGGCGCGCAGCACGCTGTCGTGACGCGGACCGAGCAGGCGCGCCAACCAGCACGCGGCCAGCGCGGTGCAGTACGCCCGGCCGGCGCCGTGCCCGGGGCGGGTGAGCGGAGGCGGGTCGTACTTCACGAGGGCGGGACTCTCCTCCCAGGTTCCGTCCGGTCGCTGCACGGTGAGCAAGAACGCCGCGGCGCGCTCCGCCTGCGACGAGCCGGAAAGACGAAGATCGTGCAGCCACAGCAGGGCGGTCGCGGTCGACGTCACGGCCGACGGGCGGCCCGGGATCATCTGGTAGGGAAACCCCCCATCCTCGTTCTGTCGCGTCACCAGCACGCGCGCCGCCTTCTGATCGGGACGCTCCCGGCCGAGCAGCCCGGCCAGCCGCCCGCGCTCCAGCTCGTCACCGTTCTCGCGGATGAAGGCGATGGCTCTCGGCAGATAGTCGCTCATGTGCCCATCCGGGCCAGCCGGACGCCGGACGCCTCGAGCGCCGCGCGCACCGCGGCGGCGATGCCGGGGCTCCCGGGGGTGTCGGCGTGGATGCACAACGTCTCCGCCCGCACGGGGAGGTCGGCACCGTCGATCGATGCCACGACGCCCTCCCGCACCAGGCGCACGGCCCGCGCCGCGGCGTGCTGTGGATCGGTGATGAGCGCCCCGGGGTGATCCCGTGAGACGAGCCGTCCTTCCGGCGTGTACGCCCGGTCGATGAACGCTTCCTCCACCGTGCGGATCCCCATGCCCCGGAGCACGCCGGCCATCCGCGATCCGGCCAGCGCGACCACGAGAAGTCCGCGGTCGACGGCCCTCACCGCTTCACCGATCGCGCGCGCAACCTCGTGATCGTCGACCGCGACGTTGTACAGCGCACCGTGGGCTTTCACGTGGGCCAGCGCAGTGCCTTCCTCGCGCGTGACCCGGGCCAGCCGGTCGATCTGCCCGGCAAGCGAGACGACGAGCACCTCATGAGGAAGGTCGAGGGCGCGGCGGCCGAAGCCCTCGCGGTCCGGGTACGATGGATGCGCGCCGATCCCGACCCCGCGGGCAAGCGCGAGGCGCACGGTCTGCCGCATGGTGCCCTCATCCCC
>DASSGA010000133.1:0-4635 GCA_035693805.1 bacterium
GAGGGCGCTCAGGTGCACGAACCGCGCGACGCCGGCATCGGCCGCCGCACCGACGGCATTTGCCGCGCCCTGCCGGTTGATCGCGTCGAAGGTCTGCCCGCGCCGCTCGCGGAGGATGGCGACGAGGTGCACTACCGCGGAACACCCTGCGAACGCGGCGGCCAGCGAGGCGCGGTCGCGCACGTCCCCCACGGCGACCTCACACCCGAGCGCGCGTAATTCGCCGGCATGCCGCGTGGACCGGACGAGGGCCCGCACCGGCAGCCCTTCATCACGCAGCCGGCGGATGAGCTGAGATCCGACGAACCCGGTCGCTCCCGTGACCGCGATGGGAGCCGGCATCGGCGCCTTACCTGGAACGCACCACCACGAACTCGGTCAGCGCCCTCAGACTCTCCCTGGCCGGGCTCTGCGGCAGGAGCGCCAGGGCCGCTTCCGCCCGCCGGGAGTATTCCGCGGCGGTGGCCAGGGCATAGTCCACACCTCGATACCGCCCGAGGAGGCGCTCCACTTCCTCCATCTGGCCGTCCATGACCATCCCCTGCCCCAGCACCTCGAGCAGCCGGGTCCGGTCGTCGGGCGCCGCGCTCCGCAGGGTGTGGATGAGCGGCAGGGTAACCTTGCCGCCCCGGATGTCGCTGCGGATCGGTTTGCCGAGCGTCTCCTCCCGGCTCGTCAGATCGAGGGCGTCGTCGGTAATCTGGAAGGCCATGCCCCACTCGAGACCGAAGACACCGAGCGCCTCCGCGGCTTCGGGGGCCCCGGCGGCGAGCCCGCCGGAGCGGCAGGCGGCAGAGAAGAGGTGGGCGGTCTTCCCGCCGATGATGCGGAAGTACACGCCCTCGTCCTCGTGGGGCTCGGACCCGTACTTGATCTGCATGATCTCCGCCTGGCTCATCTCGACAGACGCGCGCGCCATAGCGAGGGCGACCTCGGTGTGGCGCACCCGGCTGAGCAGATCGAACGCCTTGGCGAAGAGATAGTCTCCGAGCAGGACCGCGATCTGGTTCCCCCACCGCACGTTCACGGTCGGCGCGCTGCGGCGGGTGTCGGCCTCGTCGATGATGTCGTCGTGGATCAGGGAGGCGACGTGGATGAGCTCGACGGCCCCCGCGACCCACAGACGCGCCTCGCCCGCTCCGCCGGCGGCCTGGGCGGACAGACAGACGAGCGCGGGGCGGATCATTTTCCCCGGCGTCTGCAGGACGTGGCGGACGAGCTCGCCGATGAAGGGGTCAGGCGTGATGAGCTCGCGCTCCAGCAGCTCCTGGAGCCGGTCAAGATCGTCCTGGATGGGGGCGTAGATCCGCGCCAGGTCCATGGGCGCGACGCGATTACTTCACCGTCACCGTGGTCTTCATCCCGGCCTCGCTGTGCCCCGGGATGTCACACAGGATATTGTACGTCCCGGGCTGGAGGGTGGCCTGCAGCGTCTTGGTCTGCCCCGGCTGGATGCCGTCCACACGCTGCTCGGTCTCCTGGATCACGAAGTTGTGCTCCACGGCGCCGTCGTTCTTGACGCTGAAGGTCACCGCCCCGGATGGGATCTCGCTCGGGAGCTGGATCGCCCACTCGTGCTCCGTCACAGTCACAGCCCCACCGGTCCCCCCACCCTGCTGGCCTCCACCGCCGCCCTGCTCTCCCCCGCCGCCGCACGAGGCGGCGAGCCCCGCGGCGAGCAGGAGCAGCCCTGCCAGTACGACACGATAACGCATTGCGTACCTCCTTGCCGGTGTCGGCATACCAGTTTCCCCCTAGGTCTCCGCGATCAAACCGAACGACGCCACGAAGGTCAGCAGCAGGAACCAGAAGATGTAGTAGAGGACGTAGGCGACGATGACCTTGACCTGGCGGCGCTTCACGAGGGCTCACCCTCGGTCCGGACCACCGCCGGCTCCGCAACCGGACGCGGGGGAGCGGGCGCCTGCAGCGCGCGCAGGCGCTCCACGAAGGTCCGTACCTCGGCCAGGAACGCCTCGCGGTCGTGCAGCCCGTGCGCCAGCATACCCAATCGCGCGGCGTCCACGCGGCGGCGCGCCAAGCGGCGCTGCAGCTGATCGATGCGGTCGCGCATGAGGTAGTTCCCTTCCCGGTTCAGGCAGTCTCCGTACGGGCAGCCTGTGACAAAGACGCCGTCCGCCCCCCGCGCCAGCGCGTCCTCCAGCCAGCCGGGCCGGATGAAGCCGGAGCACGGCACGCGGATGATGCGGACGTTGGGCAGCTCGCGCAGACGTCCCCCCTCCAACAGCGGGGTCAGGTCAACGCTCCAATCGCAGATGAAGCCGATCACCTTCGGCCCCTCGCTCATGCCCGGACGGCCTCCGTGACCAGCTGCTTCACGTCGCGCTCGAGGAAGCGCGGCAGCTCGAGCGCCTCGAAGGGACACGCCCCGATGCAGATGCCACACTCCACGCAGCGGGACTCGAGCACGATGGCCAGCAGGGTGCGGTTCGCGGCCGCCCGGGACAACCCCGGCGCCGGGGACGGTACCATGACGATGGCGTTGTAGGGACAGTCGTAGTAGCAGAGCTCGCACCCGGTACAGTTGCCGTCGATGACCTGGGCCACGCCGGCGTGCCGCACCTCCATCGCCTCGGGGCGCTCGCGGCTCCCCGCGTAGGGGATGGCGAACCCGACCACGGCGAGGATGGTTAGCAGCGCCACGACCAGGACCGCCGGGAGCCAGTTCAGCAGCCAGAACGGCAGCAGGAAGAACACGTCCATCGGGAACGACGTGGCGTCCGCGCCCGGCGTGGCGGCCGGGCCGCTCGTCGCCGGGATCATCCCGGCGAGCAGGAACACCAGCCCGAGGCAGAACAGCGCCCAGGCTGCCGGCGGCCAGATCTTCGGGTGCCGGACGCGCAGGTAATGCCACCAGAGCATCACGTACAGCGCGGAGGCCGGCGCGACGTGCAGGTAGAGGACGCGCACCAGGGTGCTGTCGCCGATCCCCTCGCCGCCGAGGAAGACCCGCGCCAGGCCCGCCCCCACCAGGGGAATGCCGCGCAGCATCCCCAGGAACAGGCCTGTTAGGACCTCGGCGCGCTCGTCCCAGACGAGCTGGTACCCCGTGAAGCCCACGAAGCCCCCGAAAACGAGCAGGAACATCCCGGAGATCCAGGGGTTGTCGCGGCTGAACAGGTAGCGGTCGGTGAACCAGTTGCGGAACAGGTGCAGCAGGACCGCAACGATGAAGCCGTCCGCGGCGTAGCGGTGGATGCCGCGGACGATCCCGCCGTAGGGCACCCCTTCGGTGATGTAGCGGACGGAGGCGAACGCGCCCCCGAGGCTCGCCTCATAGTAGAAGAAGAGGAAGATGCCCGAGAGGACGAGGATGAACAGGAACAGGTTGGCCAGCCCGCCGGTGTAGTACAGCGGGTTGTAGTCGGCCGGATAGACCTTATTGATGAGCACGTCCAGGCGCAGCGTGCCCCGGAGCAGCGCCGTCATGAACCGGCCGTAGCGGCCGCGGGCCGAGCGGGCGGGTCGGGGGGCGTTCGCGGCCAGACTCATCGCTCCGCCTTCCTGGGTCCGATGATGCCCATCTTCCGCAGGAGCAGCATGATGAAGGAGTACGCCAGCAGCAGCGCGCCGATCATCGCGCCGCCGAAGAACCAGCGGTCGGTCGCCTCTCCGTAGAGGATCCCCAGCGCGAACAGCAGGGCCAGGCCCGACAGCAGCACGACGCCGGCGAGGTAGAGGTTACGCACGCGAGTCCTTTCGAGCCAGGATACGCTCGTACACGCCGATCGTCCGCCGCACCTTGCCCGCCGCCCGGTCGGCGGCGTACACCCAGAATCCGAGGTACACGAAGGCCCCCAGGAACACCGCCGCGTACAGCGCGGCGCCCGCCGCTCGTGCGGCCGAGGGCGCCTCCCAGACCGCGCGGGCCGCGGTCCACCCCGCCCCGATCGCCCACATCGCGAGGATGAACGCGCCGGCGACAGATAGGAGCCTCACGGCTCACCCATGGGCAGCGGCCCTTGGGGGCGGCGACGCGGCCGGGGCCGGTGCGGCGGGGGTCTGCGGGGCGCGAGCGCGCTGGCGCCGCCGGTAGCGGACCTCCCAGAGCACGCCCAGGACGAGCACTACGAGCGTCAGGTTCATCATGATGAAGGGCTCGCGCTCGATCACCGCGATGTTGAAGAGGATGAGCGTCGTGAAGACCAGGAAGTACACCAGCGCCATGACGCCCACGACGAAGAAGAAGGGGCGCTCGAGCGGGCGCCGGCCCCGGCTCCGGTCCAGGAACGGCACGAGCATGCCGTAGGTGATGAGCAGCCCGGGACCGAGCCCGGCCCACAGCGGCGGCGTGTATTTCACGTACTGGTACAGGGCGAGGAAGTACCAGTCCGAGAGGATGGGCAGCGGCGTGCGCGTGGGATCGGCGCGCCGGCCGGACTCCGCGGGGAGGACCTGGCTGATCACCACGAGCATGACCATGAACAGAACCATCGGCACGAGCGACATGTTGATGCGCTTGCGCCGGGTCCGCTGGAAGAAGACCTCGATGAGGATGAGCAGGACAAGCGAGATCCCAAAGTGCAGGGCATAGAAGCGCGTGATCGTGGCCTGGCCGACCGCGGGACCGCCCAGGAAGATGTAGGCGATCATCGAGCCGAAGCCCATCGGCCC
>DASSGA010000134.1:0-3444 GCA_035693805.1 bacterium
CGAGCTGCCCTACGGGACGTACGGTTTCACCGCCTGCGGCCAGGCCGACATGCGGGCCGGTGTGGCCATGTACGAGGGCGGTTTCAAGAAGGTCCTCGTCACCGATCGGGATTACGCGGGTACGGCGCCGGTGGTGTTGACCGCGGCGGATCTCTGCCCGAAGAAGTAGCGAGTGCGCAGGAGCGCGTCCCCGGCGGGGCGAACGTTCCATAGTGGAACCCCATTCCACATCATGGAACGGAAGCGCACGACCCACCTCCCCGCCGGGGGCTCGGCGCGCGCCGCGGAGCGGACCCTGGACATCCTGCTCGCGTTCCTGCGCGAGGGGCGCGAGCTCGGCATCTCCGAGCTGAGCCGTGCCGTCCGCCTGCCGAAGGCGACGGTGCACCGGCTCGTGACCGTCCTCGTGGGCCGCGGCTTCCTGGCGCGCGATCCGGTCACCGCGCAGTACCGCGTCGGGCTCACGCCGTTCCGGCTCGGCAACCTCTTCCTCTCTCAGACCGACGCCGGCCAGGTCGCGCTGCCCGTGATCCATGAGCTGGCCCGCCTGACCGGGGAGACCGTGAACCTCAACGTCGTGATCGATCTCCACCGCGTCTGCATCGAGAAGGCCGAGAGCACCCACGACATCCGCCACGCGGTCGAGCTCGGGCGGCCGATGCCGCTCCACGCCGGTGCCTCGGGCAAGGTGCTGCTGGCCCACCTGTCAGAGGACGAGATTCAAGCCGTGATCGGCGCGGGGGTCGCCCGGCTCACGGGACGGACCATCGTCGACCCCGCGCGCCTGCGGCGCAGCCTCGCCGAGATCCGGCGGCGAGGATACGCGGTGACGAGCGACGAGCGTGTCGAAGGGGCCTCCGCGGTGAGCGCGCCTGTGCGGGACGGGACCGGCCGTGTCGTCGCCGGGCTGACCATCTCCGGTCCAACCTATCGCTTTACCCCCGGCCGAGTGCGGCGATTTACCGCGCTCGTTCTGGAGGGGGCCAGCAAGATCTCCGCTGCGCTCGGCCATGAGCAAGCGCGGACGCGGCGCGCAGGGGCCCGCTGATGGTGTCCACCGTGCCCATGACGCTCACGGAGAAGATCATCGCCCGCGCGGCGGGACGAGACCAGGTGCGCCCGGACGATGAGGTCTGGGCGGCCGTGGATCTGGCCGCCATGCACGACTCCTCGGGACCGCGCCGGATCGCCGGGACGCTCGACCGGCTGGGCGGCCGGCTGTGGGATCCGCAGAAGATCGTCCTCGCCATCGATCACTTCGCGCCCGCCGCGAATCAGCGTCATGCCGAGATCGTGAAGTTGACCCGGGACTGGGCCCGGGAGCGCGCGCTGCCGCACTTCTTCGACAGCGTGGGCGTGATGCACAATCTGCTCCTCGAGGAAGGACTGGCGATCCCCGGGATGCTGATCGTGGGCGCCGACTCGCACACGGTGACCGCGGGCGCCGCGGGCGCGCTCGCGGTCGGGGTGGGCGCCACCGAGCTCGCGACCGTGCTCGTCACGGGTCAGATCTGGCTCCGGGTCCCACCGACCGTCCTCATCCGCTTCGAGGATGCGCTGCCCTCGTACCTCACGGCGCGCGACATGGCGATGGAGGTCCTGCGGCGGCTGCGCGCGGACTTTGCGATCTACAAGGCGGTTGAGTTCGACGGTCCATGCGTCGAGGCGCTGGGTCTGGATGAGCGCGCGGTGCTGGCGAATCAGGCGATCGAGATGGGCGCGAAGAACGGGCTCGTGGTGCCGAGTGGAACCGTCCTCGAGCAGCTGGGTCCCCGGACCCATGCGGCCGGATTGCCGCTGTCCGCCGACGTGGGGGCAGGCTACGAGACCAGGCATCACTTCACGATGGGAGCGACCGCTCCGCTGGTCGCCATGCCGCCGAACGTGGACAACGTCGTGCCCGTCTCCGACGTGGCCCGGGTCGAGCTCGACCGCGTGTACATCGGCTCCTGCGTGGGCGGAAAGGCCGCCGATCTCCGCGCCGCGGCGCGGGTGCTGAAGGGTCGGCGGACGCGCGTGCCCCTGCAGGTCACGCCGGCGACGAAGCGGGTGGTCGAGGAGTCGCTGCGGGACGGGACGCTCCAGACGCTGCTCGAGGCAGGCGCCATCCTCCAGGCGGCCGGCTGCGGCGCCTGCGCCGGACTCCACTCCGGGCTGCTTGGTCCGCGGGAGCGCTGCCTCAGCACCGTGACGCGCAACTTCCCGGGACGCATGGGAGATCCGAGCGCGGAGGTGTACCTGGCCTCGCCGCTCACGGCGGCCGCCTCGGCCGTGACCGGCCGGATCACCGACCCGAGGGAGTTCCTGTGAAGCAAGTGTATGAAGGTCACGCCTGGGTCTTCGGAGACCACGTGAGCACCGACCAGATCCTGCCCGGCGCGTACCTCGATCGCCCGATGGAGGAGGTCGGCGCCTACGCCATGGCGGGGCTCGATCCGGCGTTTCCCGGGCGCGTGCGGTCGGGGGATTTCGTCGTCGCCGGGTTCAACTTCGGCTGCGGCAGCAGCCGCGAGGCGGCGGTGATGGCGCTGAAGCAGGCCGGGATCGCGGCCGTCATCGCGCGCTCGTTCGGGCGGATCTTCTTTCGCAACGCGATCAACAACGGTTTCCCCGCCGCGATCATCCCCGACACCTCGGCCATCATCCAGGGGGACCCCCTGCGGCTCGACATCGGCAACGGGACCGTGACGAATCTGCGCACGAGCAGGACCGTCCGCCTGCAGAGCCTGACCGGCACCTCGCGCGAGATCCTCGAGGCGGGCGGCATCGTGCCGTTCACCCTGCGCAGACTGGAGGAGCGGCGATGAGCGGATCGACTGAACTGCGGGAGCGATTGTCGCGGAAGGAGATTCTCGTCGCCCCCGGCGTGCACGACGCGCTCGCGGCCCGCATCGCCGAGCGTGCGGGATTCGAGGCGGTGTACTTCACCGGCGCCGGGTTCTCGTACACGCACCTGGGGACGCCGGATCTCGGGCTGGTCAGCCTCAGCGAGACCGTGTGGCGCATCGGCGCGATCGCCGAGGCGACGACCCTGCCCGTGATCGCCGACGGCGACACCGGCTACGGCAACGCGCTGAACATCGGGCGAACGGTGCGCGAGTTCGAACGGGCCGGCGCCGCGGCGATCCAGATCGAGGACCAGACGTTCCCGAAGCGCTGCGGTCATCTCACGGGAAAGACGCTCATCCCGGCGGAGGAGATGGTCGGGAAGATCAAGGCGGCGGTCGACGTGCGACGCGACGGGATCCTCATCATCGGCCGCACCGACGCGCGGGCGGCGGAGGGATATGAGGCCGCCCTGAACCGCGCCCGACGGTATAAGGAGGCCGGGGCGGACGTGCTGTTCGTCGAGGCGCCGGAGAGCCGCGCCGAGCTCGAGCGGTTTGCGCGGGCGCTCCCCCCTCCGGCGATGGCCAACATGGTGGAAGGCGGGGCCACGCCGAT
>DASSGA010000135.1:0-5427 GCA_035693805.1 bacterium
GCACGTCGCCGTGCGAGGTCGCGAAGGTACAGACGGATCGCGCTGCGAGATGCTTCCGCGCTGCGGCCAGCACCGTATCGAGGCTGAGCTGGGTCTGCGTCATGGGCTACCGTCCCCCGCCCGTCTTCGCCCCGATGCTGCGGAGCAGGAGCGCGCGCAGTTCGGGCAGCCGCTCCCGGAGCGGTCGTCCACCGGAAACGAGCCACTGCGCGATCACCTCGTTGAGTGCGCCCATCCAGGCCTGGGAGACCAGCACCGTATCTTGCGAGGGAATGTCACCCTCGTGGGCGGCGCGGTCGAGGTGGCGTTGGATGACACGGGCGAACCGACTGTGGATCTCCAGGCGCTTCTGCTCGAATTCGGGCCCGAGGCCGACGGCCTCGACGAGGAGGATCTTGGCGAGGTCGCGCTGCTCCGCGGCGGTCTCGATCACGATCCGGAGGGCGCCTTCCACTTTGGCCATCGCCCCGTGTTCGGACGCAATGGCTGTCTCGACGCCCTGTTCGACGAGGGCGGCAAGGTCATCCATGAGGATCAGGAAGATGCTCTGCTTGCTCGGAAAGTAGTGGTAGAAAGCCCCCTTCGAGGTGCCCGAGGCCTGCACGATATCCTCGACCCCGGCTGCGTGGTAGCCCTTGCGGGCGAAAACGTCAATGGCCGCGGCGAGGATGCGGTCCCGGGTTGGCTGACCTGCTTGGTGTGCCATGAGAGGTTGCGGGATTCGACCGACGCGTCGGTCTGTCAGGATCGTAGCGAGGAACTGGGTGTCTGTCAACGACAGCCAAGAGTCAGCCGCTCAGACGGACGGGCGCGAGCAGCGCGACCATCTCGGCGTGGACACGCCCGTTCGTGGCCAGCACGTCGCGGCAGTCCACGTCGAACGGGGTGCCGCTCACGTGGGTGATTCGGCCTCCGGCTTCTTCTACTAGCAAAGCGCCCGCGGCGAGGTCCCAGGCGTTGAGCGCGGGCTCCCAGAACGCTTCGAGCCGCCCGGCGGCGACGTAGCCCAAGTGAAGGGCCGCCGCGCCCAGGATGCGCACCTCGATCGCCGCGCGGCAAAGCTTGCCGATGTTGGCGATGTTGGCCCCGCTTTCGCGGATGTCGTAGGGAAGCCCGGTCGCGACGACGGACTGGGCGACGCGGTCCACCTCAGAAACCTGGATCCGCTGCTCGGTGCTCCCGCGCCGGAGGAAGACCCCGTGCCCGCGGTCGGCCCAGAAGAGTTCGTCCATCGGCGGATGGTACACGACCCCGGAGAGCATCCTGCCCCGGTGCTCGAGGCCGATGGAGACGCAGAACAGTGGCACGCCGTGCGCGAAGTTCGTGGTGCCGTCCACGGGATCGATGATCCACCGGTAGTCCGTCCCGGGATGCTGGGTGCCTTCCTCGGCGAAGATCCCGTGGTCGGGGAAGCGCTCGCGCAGCAGACCGACGATGAGGTCCTCCGACATCCGGTCGGCGCGGGTGACGAGGTCGGTCGGGTTGCGCTTGGTGCGGATCTCCTTGCTGGTCCGGGCTTCGGGGAGCATCGCCATCAGCAGCTCCCCGACCTTCAGTGCCGCTTCGGAGGCGGCCTCCACGAACTCCGATGCCATCGCTCACCTCGAATCTCCCTTCTTGCGTTCCTAGATGAATCCTACCCGCTCGAAGTTGTGGCCGAGGATCTTCTGTGGATCGGCGCCGAGCCACCGGTCGAGCACCGTCGCATACACCGAGCGGAAGTCGATGGCGTGTTTGAGATCCCCGTCGGTCAGATCGGTGAGGCTCGGCTGCTGGCCGTAGAGACCGCCCCGCAGTCCTTTGCCGAAGACGAACATCGGCGCCGCGGTGCCGTGGTCGGTCCCGCCACTACCATTCTCCAGAACGCGGCGGCCGAACTCGGAGAAGACGAGGATGAGCACGCGGCCGGCGTTCCCCTGGGCCTCGAGGTCCCGGTAGAATGCGGTGACACCCCCGGCGAGCTGCTCCAGCAGGTTTTCGTGCATGCCGCGCTGCGCGGCATGGGTGTCGAAGCCGGTCATGTGCGCGTAGTACACCTTGGTCGAGAGCTTGCCCGCGATCATCTGCGCGATGAGCCGCAGGCTTCCGGCGAACCCCGTGTTGGGGTACTCGATGCCGCCCTTGTACGCGCGCACCGCCCCTCGCACCTGATCGGACGAGACATAGGCGTTCATCGCGGTGTGGCGCAGGAAGTCGATCGTGCCGGGTTCGTTCGGCGCCGGGGCATTGAGCAGCCCGAAGAGCTCCTGCTCTTCCTTCGCCCCGATGCCGTCGAAGGCCGCCATCCACTGGAACGTCTCGGGGTTCTCCAGGCTCACGCCCATGCCGGTCTCGGCCTGCATCGCCAGAGGCATCGACGGCCCGACGTTGACGCCCACGGTAGGCTGCTCGCAGACCGGGCATTTGCTGTCGAAGTAGCGGCCGATCCAGCCGTACCGCACGACGCGCCCTTCGGGGTCGGCGGTGTGCCAGATCTCCATCGACTTGAAGTGCGAGCGGCTGGGATTCGGGTAGCCCACGCCCTGCACGATGGCCATCGCGCCCTGGTCGTAGAGGCCCTTGAGCGTGGTCAGGCCCGGGTGCAGCCCAAGTTCATCCGTGAGGCGGATGACCTCTTTTTGAGGCACGGCGAGATTGGGGCGTGCCCGGTAATACACGTCGTTGCTGAAGGGGATGACCGTGTTGAGCCCGTCGTTACCGCCGCCCATCTGGACGACGACGAGGATGCGGTCGTCGGGCACCCCGGGGCGGCTGGTGACCTGGGCGACATCCCAGGGATTGTTGATCGCGAGCGCGGTGCGGGTGATGAACGAGGGCGCGGTCCACCCGACCGCGACCATCGTCATCCCTTTCTTGATGAACTCCCTACGGGTCATCCCCTGGCTCATCCGCGCTCCCCTGCCTCAGCTCAGCTGGAACTCAGGCATGCTCATGATGAGGTGCACCGCGCTGCGCAGCTGCTGGCGTGACCGCTCACCCTCCAACGTCCACGCCGCCTCTTCACGGTTCGTGCCGAAGGCGCGCAGCAGCCCCCACCGCCGCCGCCCGTCGAGCGGCGCCTGGATGAACCGGTCGACGAGCTGGTCGATGGCCTCACCGGCGGTCCGAGTCTTGCCCGCATCGACCAGCCCATCCACGCGGGCCGGACTGCCACGCAGCCGCCGCACGCCGGGCATCGTCCCGTTCAGCAGCAGCCCGCTGAAGTTGTAGCGGACGAGGACCGTGGCGGTGTTGATCCAACCCTGACCCTTCGGCCATCCCCCAACATTGGGCGGGTAGAGCAAGATCTGGCCCATCAGATCCATCGTCCTGATCAGCACCTCATCGGGTACCTCGGCCCCGGTCAGGCGGATCGCGCCCACGACCAGCTGGGTCGGGCTCTTGATCTGGGTGCGGATGGCCCGTTCGGAATAGAAACCCTCGGAGAGGAAGATCATACGCAGGATCGGCTTGATCTCCCACTGGACGCGCCGAAACGCCCGGGCCAGATCCTCGACTAAGCTCTCCTCGGGTGACAGGTAGCCGAAGAACTCCCACAGCCGGCGCGGGAGGAAGCGCGCGGTTGCGCGCTGCTGGAAGACGATATCGACGATGTCGGCTCCATCCCAATTGCCCGTGCGGCCGAGGAAGGTCTTCAGTCCTTCGTCGTGCTCGTTACGCCGGAAGGCGAATTCGTTCCCCGCGAACGTCCAGCCGGTGAAGGCGCGGGCCGCCTCCTTGACGTCCTGCTCCGTATAGTTGCCGATGCCCATCGTGAACAGCTCGAGGAGCTCGCGGGCGTAGTTCTCGTTGGGCCTCCCCTTACGGTTGCTGTTGTTGTCCAGGTAGCTCAGCATCGCCGGATCGCGCGAGATGGCGAGGACGAGCTCCTTGAAGTTCCCCGTGGCGAGGCGGCGGAAGAGGTCGAGCTGCATCCCCATATGCTCCGCGACGCGCGTCTCGGGGAACCCCGAGACCAGATGGCCGTGCCAGAAGAGGACCATCTTCTCCTGAAGCGGCCGGCGGGTCTCGATCATGCGGCGCAGCCAGTTCGTGCGCACGTCCTGGAACTTCAGAAGGTTCGCGCGGTTGAGCTGCTGGGCGGCCCGGCGGAGGGTGGCCTCGTCTGCCCGGGACTGGCGCAACCGCAGGAGCTCGAGGAACATCTGCCGGATCTGGCCGTAATCCACGGCCGGGAAGGTCTCCGGCACGTGCTCGTAGGCGAGGAGTTCCTCGACCGCGGCCTCAGGGCGCATCGCGGCCACCCGGGTGACCTCCTCCGGGGTGCCGCCGAACCCGGCGCGGTTCAGCAGATGGGCGGCCTTGACCCGGTCCCATGGGTTCGAGGCCGACGGTTGGTATCTCCGCAACGACGCCACTACCATGCCTCCACCTCGGCGCTGATCCAGCTGTGGCCCGTCCTGCTTGGCTTCGACGATACGGCCGGTCGAGGGGTTTAGCGGTTCACTCCCACCTGAATCGCCAGCCGGCCACCAAGAAGGACAGCACCCCCCATGCCCCGAGGTACGCGAGGGCAGACAGATAGGGGGTCACCGGCTCGCCGCGCGCCGCGACGGCGCGCATCGTCTCGACCAGCGGGGTGAGCGGAAGAGCGGAGATGACGGGCTGCATGAACTTCGGCATGAATTCGCGCGGCCAGAACGTGCCGGCCAGGAACATCATCGGGAAGTTGAGGACGCTGCCGAGCAGGTTCGCCGACTCCGGGGACCGCGAGACGGTGGAGATGGCCAGCCCCATGCCGACGAAGACGAGGGTGCCGATCGTCGCCAGGACCGCGAGCGTGAGCAGGCTGCCGGCGATCACGGCGTTGAACACCCAGACCGCGATCACGATGATCACGGCAAGCTGGACGATGTTCGTGACCGCATACCGCGCGACGAGACCCCCGATGAACACGAAGGGATGCACCGGGGTGGCAAGCACGCGTTTGAGGACGAGACGCTGCCGGTACTCGGTCACCACCCAGGTCACGCCCTGCAGCCCGGAGTTCATCACGGTCATGGCGAGGATGCCCGGCAGCAGGAAGTCGAAGAACCGCATCCGCCGCGCGGCGGCGACGCCGGTGGCCTGGACCCGCAGCACGGGCGGCGCGCCGGCGAGCCGCAGGTTGGCCTCGGCGATGAACTTCTCGAGGATGACGAGCGCCGTCCGCGATTCCTGTACCCGGGCCTGATCGAAGTAGACGCGGACCGGCCCGCTCTCGCCGGCGGAGGACACCACAACGACCAGCGTGCGCCGCCCCCGGCGGAGTTCGGCCAGGGCCGCGTCCGCGTCGGTCTCGTCAATCACCTGAAAGACCGGCACCTCCGCCAGCCCCCGCCGGATCCCCTCGGCCACCGGCCCGCCCGCCCCGATGAACCCGACCCGGAACGTGAGGTTCTCCCCGCGTCCGAAGGCCAGACCGATCAGACTCATCAGGATGAGCGG
>DASSGA010000136.1:0-4824 GCA_035693805.1 bacterium
CATGCGTCAAACGACGCATCCTCGTACGGGAGCGCCTGAGCCTCTCCGATGTCGAACCGGATGCGTCCTCCGGCGGCGCGGGTCCGTGCGTGCTCGACGAAGGCGGTCGATGGATCGATCCCCACGACATCCACGCGACGTCTGGCGCTCAGCTCCAGCGCGAGATTCCCGGTCCCCGATCCAACGTCGAGCACCCGGTCGCCATCCGCCACCCCGGCGAAATCGATCAGCAACGGGGCGAGACGCCGGCTCCAGCGGCCCATGAATCGCTCGTACGCAGCCGCGTCGAAGAAGGTCACAGGGTTCGCCCGCCCTCGGGCCGATCCGCGGTGAGGCGGTGGGCCAGCAGGATCGGGATGAACGTCACGACGATCACGAAGAGGGCGACGATGTTCGTCACGGGGCGCTGCCGGGGTTTCGTCAGCTGGTTGAAGACCCAGATCGGCAGCGTCTCCTGCTGTCCCGCGGTGAACGTCGTGACGATGATCTCGTCGAACGACAGCGCGAAGGCCAGCATCCCGCCGGCCAGCAGGGCCGTGGCGATGGTCGGCAGCACGATGTAACGGAACGTCTCAAACGAGGACGCGCCGAGATCCATCGATGCTTCGATGAGGGACGGGCTGCTGCGGCGCAGGCGGGCGAGGACGTTGTTGTAGACGACCACCACGCAGAATGTGGCGTGGCCGATCACGATCGTCCAGAGGCTCAACGGGATGCCGAGCAGGCTGATCGCCGAGCGCAGCGCGATCCCGGTGATGATCCCCGGCAGGGCGATCGGCAGGATGACGAGGAACGAGACGGTTTCCCGTCCGAAGAACCGGCTGCGGTGGACGGCGGTGGCGGCCATCGTGCCGAGGACCAGGGCGACCGCCGTGGTAAGGGTCGCCACGCGCAGCGACAGTGACAGGGCGTCCCGCACGTCCGGCCGCTGCCAGGCGATGTCGAACCACTGGGTGGTGAGGCCGGGGGGCGGGAAGCGGAAGAGCGTGTCGTCCGTCGTGAAGGCGAACAGGGCGATGACCAGCATCGGGAGGTGGAGGAAGAGGAGCACCGCCCCCGTGGCCAGGCGCACCGGCAGAGACGCCCGGGTGGCAGGTGGGCTAGAGCGCATCGAAGGCTCCCGCGCGCTTCGCCGCCGTCAGGTAGACGGCCATGATCACGGTCGGCACCACCGTGAACGCGGCGGCGAGGGGGATGTTGCCGGCGGTACCCTGATGCGCGAGTACCGCCTGCCCGATGAAGTACGCGGAGTTCCCGAGCGCATACGGCACGATGAAGTCCCCCAGGGTGAGGGAGAACGTGAAGATGGATCCGGCTACCACGCCGGGCAGAGCAAGGGGCAAGATGACCCGCCGGAACGTCTCCCGGGGTCGCGCGCCCAGGTCGCTGCTCGCCTCGATCAGCGACTGGGGGACGCGCTCGAGGGCCGCTTCGATCGGCAGGATCATGTACGGCAGCCAGACATACAGGTACACGATGAACATCCCCAGCAGCGACACGGAGAGCGATGGCCCTCCGATGCCCGGCAGCGCCAGCAGGCCGTTCAGCACACCCTCGAGCCGCAGCAGCGTCACCGTCCAGTTCAGGATGCCCTCTTTCGCCAGGATGAGCTTCCACGAGTACACGCGCACGAGGTAGCTCGACCAGAGGGGCAGCAGGACGGCCAGGTAGAGCAGGGCCTTTCTCTGTGGCGAGGCGTAGCGGGCCATGTAGAACGCGAGCGGGAAGGCGGCGGCCGCGGCGGCGACCGTGACGCTCGCGGCCATGCCGGCCGTCCGCAGGACGATGTCCATGTTGGCGCGCGTCAAGAGATCCCGGTACGTGGCCAGCGTGAACCGGCGAATGACCTGTCCGGTGAAGCCGTCCAGCGAGAAGAAACTCTGCACGAGGAGCGAGAGGAGCGAGCCGAGGTAGACGACGCCGAGCCAGAGGAGCGGCGGCGCCAGCAGCAGCCCCAGCGCGAGACGCGGCCGGCGGTAGAGGTAGGTGGAAACGCGCCGCGTAAGCGGCGCCATGGTGCTCACCGCCGCATGACCACGGGCCGGTTGTGCGCGCGATGCCACACGAGGCGCACCGGCCGGCCGCGAGCGGCCTGGACATCCAGCGAACTGGTCTCCACGTTCTGCTGGATGACGGTCAGTTCCCCGCCGGCAGCCAGTTCGACGCGGTAGCGGGTGTGGGCGCCGAGGTAGACGACGTCCCGGATCCGGCCGTCGGCCGCGCACATGCCGTTCGAGACCGCCGCCCCGGGGTCCCTGATGAGGATCTTCTCCGGGCGGATCGTGAACGTCTGGGGTGATCCCGTGACGGTCTGGGCTGCCTCCCCGCTCACCAGGTTGCTGACGCCGACGAACCCGGCCACGAAGTCGGTGGCCGGATGTTCGTAGACCTCGGCCGGGCTGCCCACCTGCTCCAGCCGGCCGCTGTTGAAGACCCCCAGCCGGTCACTCATCGTGAGGGCTTCATCCTGGTCGTGGGTGACGTAGACGAAGGTGATCCCCACCTGCTGCTGGATGGCTTTCAGCTCGAGCTGCATCTGCTGGCGCAGCTTCAGGTCGAGCGCGCCGAGCGGTTCGTCGAGCAGCAGGACGCGGGGACGATTGACCAGCGCGCGGGCCAGGGCGACCCGCTGGCGCTGGCCCCCGGAGAGCTGTGCCGGCCTGCGGCGTCCCAGCCCGGCCAGCTGCACCATCCCCAGCATCTCGGCCACGCGGGCCTCACGCTCGCGCGGCGGGACTTTCTTGATCATCAGCCCGTAGGCCACGTTCTGGGCCACGGTCATGTGCGGGAAGAGTGCGTAATCCTGGAACACGGTGTTCACGTCGCGCTCGTACGGGGGCAGGCTCGAGACGTCGACGCCGTGCAGTTCGATGCGGCCGGCCGTCGGGTGGTCGAACCCGGCGACGAGGCGCAGGCAGGTCGTCTTTCCGGATCCGGACGGGCCGAGCAGCGTGAAGAACTCGCCGTCCAGGATGTCCAGGGTGACGTCATTCACGGCCCGCACGTCCCCGAAGTGGCGGCTGACCCGGTCGAAGCGGACCGCGGGAATCGACACGGTCATGGGCGGGAATGGCCGAAGGCCCGGCAGGCGATGACCGGGCCTTCAGCGACACACTGAGGCATGGGATGGCGCGATGCGGGACGGCGCGCTAGCGCCCTCCGATCACCGCGATGTAGTTCGTCACCCACTCGTGGTAGGGGACGCACTCGCGCCCCCCGCCGCAGTTCGCCACCGGCGTCTTCCAGTAGCGGATCCGGCTGAAGTTCTTGAAGCCGTTCACGTCGCAGCCGTCGGCTCCGAGCAGCGCGTTGCCCCGGCAGGCGGCGGGGACGGCGGGCACCGACCCGAACCAGGCGGCCAGATCCCCCTGGAGCTTGGGCGAGATGGAGTGCTCCAGCCACTTGTAGGCGCAGTTCGGGTGCGGCGCGTTGGCGTGCAGCATCGTGGTATCCGCCCATCCCGTCGCACCCTCCACCGGGACCGTGCTCGCGAACGGCAACTTCTTGGCCTTCAGGAGGTTCACCTGGAAGGGCCAGGAGCTCGACGCGACCACGCCCTCGTTCGTGAAGTCGTCGATCTGGATGAAGGCGTCGTGCCAGTAGCGGTGCACGATCTTGCGCTGCTGGCGCAGCAGGTCGAGCGCCGCGTTGAACTGCTTGCGGTCCAGGGCGTAGACGTCCTTGATGCCCAGCGCGGGCTTGTGGTACGCGAGATACAGTGCGGCGTCGGCCACGTAGATCGGTCCGTCGTACGCCTGCACGCGGCCCTTGTTGGACTTCCCGTCGGGGAGCCGCTGCTCGCGGAAGACGACATCCCAGCTCTTGGGCGGCGTCTTGAACACCTTCGTGCTGTACATCAGCACGTTCGGGCCCCACTGGTATGGCACGCCGTAGTGCTTGCCGCCCACGGTGTGCCACGGCGCGTTCCGCAGCCGCTCATCGACGGTGCTGTAACTCGGGACCAGCGACAGGTTGACCTCCTGCACGCGTCCCCCGGAGATGAGCCGGTTGCTGGCGTCGCCGGAGGCCGTGACGAGGTCGAACCCGCCCTCGTTCATCAGCGCCACCATCTCGTCGGAGGTGGCGGCGGTCTTGACGCGCACCTTGCAGCCGGTTTCCTTCTCGAAGCCCGTGACCCAGTCGTAGGCCTTGTCCGTCTCGCCGCGCTCGATGTATCCGGCCCAGGCGATGATCGACAGCGACCCCTCGCCGGCCCCGACCGACTGCATCAACTGCCCCTGGCCGAGCACCGTGCCGGCCGCGGGAACCAGCAGGACGAGCGTGATGACACCAGCGACCGCCCCTATCGTCCTTCGCATAGGGTGCCTCCCCCTGGAGTTGACCTGCCCCGAGCGGAACTTCCCGTAACGGTTCTCGCCGCGGGGGAGGAGTCCTTCCGCGGGGGGCGGAACAGGACGCAACACCCGAAATCGTGCCTTGGAGGCGAGGCGTTGATGGAGCGGCACCGCATGTTCATCGGCGGGGAGTGGGTCGAGGCATCCAGCGGGGAACGGGAGCAGATCCTGAACCCCGCGACCGGAGAGGTCATCGCGGAAGTCCCGCGGGGATCCCCGGAGGACGTGGACCGGGCCGTCGCCTCGGCCGCGCACGCGTTCGTGGCCTGGTCGGACAGCACTCCGGGCGAGCGCATGAGCATGCTGCTGCGCCTGGCCGACCGCATCGACGCGCACGCCGGGGAACTGGCGCAGATCGAGTCGCGCAACGTCGGCAAGCCGATCACCGTCTCCCGGGCCGACCTGCCGTTCATTTCCGACAACCTGCGCTTCTTCGCCGGCGCCGCGCGCGCCCTGGAGGGGAAGGCCA
>DASSGA010000137.1:0-11411 GCA_035693805.1 bacterium
TCTGAGCCGTTGACCCTGCGCGCACGGCGGGTGTAGTATGCAACCAATCTGCGTGACCACACGAGGTGCTCCGTGACGCTTCCCGTTGAGACCTTCCAGCAGGCCTCGGCCACGATGCGCAAGGTCCTGGTCGAGATCAAGCGGGTGATCGTCGGCCAGGACCTGATGCTGGAACGGATCCTGGCCGCCCTGCTCGCCCGGGGGCACATCCTGATCGAGGGCGTGCCGGGGCTGGCCAAGACCCTGGCCATCAAGACCACGGCCCGCGCCATCGACTGCAGCTTCAAACGCATCCAGTTCACGCCCGATCTCGTCCCAGCGGATCTCGTCGGCACGCGCATCTACAACCAGCACACCGGGACGTTCGAGACTGAGGTCGGTCCCGTCTTCGCCAACCTCGTGCTGGCGGACGAGATCAACCGCGCCCCGGCCAAGGTCCAATCGGCCTTGCTGGAATCGATGCAGGAACGGCAGGTGACGATCGGCAAGCAGACCTTCTTACTGCCGAATCCCTTCCTCGTCCTGGCCACCCAGAACCCCATCGAGAGCGAGGGTACGTACCCGCTGCCCGAGGCGCAGGTCGACCGCTTCATGTTCAAGGTCGTCATCACGTATCCGAGTGTGCACGAGGAGATCACCGTTGTGGAGCGCATGACGGTCGAGCACCCCGACGCGGCCCCCGTGCTGCACGTGGACGAACTGCTGGACCTCCAGCGCACGGCCGACCAGATCTACGTGCACCCGAAGATCATGGAGTACGCCGTGACCCTGGCCAACGCGACGCGGCGCCCCAAGGACTACGGCATGCCCGACCTCGCGCCGTTCATCGCCTACGGCAGCAGCCCGCGCGCCTCGCTCAACCTCGTCCTGGGCGGCAAAGCCCTGGCCCTGATCCGCGGCCGGGAGTACGTGCTGCCGGAAGACGTGCGCGACCTCGCCCCTGAGGTGATGCGGCATCGCTTCGTGCTGTCCTACGAGGCCCTCGCGCAGGACATCACGACCGACCAGCTCCTCAACCGGATCCTCGTCACGGTGCCGGCACCGCGCGTGCACATCGGGGATCCCTACGAGACGATGAAGGCGGCGCCGACGGCTCCGAGGACCTGACCGCGTGAGTCATCTGCAGACCCCCGAGAGGATCCTCCGCCGCCTCGAGTTCAAGGTCATCCGGCGACTGGACGGCTACTTCTTCGGCGATTACACCGGCGTCTTCTACGGCCCCAGCCTCGACCTGGCTGAGGTCCGCGAGTATCAGCCCGGCGATGAGGTCCGCCGGATCGACTGGAACGTTACCGCGCGCATGAACCGGCTGTTCGTGCGCCAGTACCTGGAGGAGCGCGAGCTCACCGCCTGGCTGCTCGTCGATCTCTCACCGTCCATGCGGTTCGGCACCCGGCGGCAGCTCAAGCGGGACACGGCGATCGAGTTCGCCGGCGTGGCGGGCTACATCGTCACGCGGCACGGCGACAAGGTCGGGCTGCTGGGATTCCCCGGGCGCGACACCTTCGTCCCGCCGCGCGGCGGGCGCACCCACGCGCTGCGTATCATCCACACCCTCGAACGGGCCCCCGGGAACGAGGCCCGGAGCGGGCCCGGCGCGCTCGATCTCGCGGGGAGCCTGCGCCACATGGCCCGGATGCTGCGGCGGCGCAGCCTGGTCTTCCTGGTCTCGGATTTCCTCGGAGCGCAGGGGTGGGAGCATCCGTTCCGGGAGCTGGCCCGGCGGCATGACGTCATCGCGGTGTGGGTCCAGGATCCCGCGGAGCGCGAGCTCCCGGACGTCGGCGGTCTGTTCGTCCGCGATCCCGAGACCGGGGAGCAGCTCTGGGTGGACACATCCGACCCCGCGCTGCGGAGGGCGTACCGTGACCTCGTCGCCCAACAGCGCGCGCGGGTGGAGGGGGCGTTCCGGCTCGCCCGCACCGACGTCCTCGAGCTCTCGACCGCGGAACCCCTCGTGGAGCCGCTCGTGCGATTCATCCAGTACCGACGGAGGAAGGGACGTTGGAATTTGGCTGGCCGGTGATGCTCTGGGCCCTGGCGGGCCCTCCGCTGCTGCTGTGGGGCTATGTGCGCCTGCTGCGGCGGGGCGTGAAGCGCGAGACTGCGCTCGCCGACGCCCACCTGCTCGGCGTGCTCTGGTCGCGGCCGCCCGCGGTGAGGCGGCATGTCCCGATCGGGTTCTACCTCGGGGCGGTGACCTTCCTGACCTTCGCCATGGCCAGGCCCATCGCGGCGATCCCGCTGCCGGTGAACCGGGCGGCCCTCATCATCGCCATCGACGTCAGCAAGAGCATGATCGGTGAAGACGTCCAGCCCAACCGCCTGAAGGCCACGCAGACCGCCGCCCTGGAGTTGCTGCGCGCGATGCCCGGCTCGGCGAAGGTCGGGCTGGTCGTGTTCAGCGACTACGCGCAGGTGCTCGTCCCGCCCACGACCGAGCGCGAGATCCTGCGCGAGTCGATCGCCGGGTTGAAGGTGCTCCAGTCCACCGGCGTCGGCTCGGCCATCGTAGAGTCGCTGCGCGTCCTGCCCGGGCGCAGGGAGCGGCTCGGGGAGCGGCTCAACATCCAGCGGGACCCGCAGCAGCCGGTCCTGCCGTTCGCTCCGCCGCCGGCCCCGCCTGCCCCGGACCAGAAGCCGGTGGACCTGCCGCCCGCGGCCATCGTGATCTTTTCCGACGGGGTGAGCAACCTCGGTGTGAACCCGACCCTCGCCATCTCGCTCGCCGTCGAGGGGAAGGTCAAGGTCTATGGGGTGGGCGTGGGGACCACGAACGGTAGCGTGATGACGGTGGACAACCAGCTCGTGCTCGTGCCGTTCGACCCCACCCTCCTCCAGCAGATGGCGCAGGCCACCGGCGGGCAGTACTTCGAGATCGCGAACGGCGAGGAGCTGCGCAAAGTGTACCGCCAGCTCGGCCGGTCGATCGGGTGGGAGCGCCGGCGCACCGAGGTGACGTCATTCCTGGCCGGCGCCGCGGGTATCTTCATGATAGTGGGTGCGCTGTTCTCGATGATGTGGTTCCGGAGGGTGCCCTAGGCGATGACATTCCAGTGGCCCTCGATGTTGATCGGGCTGCTGCTGCTGCCGCTGCTGGGGATGCTGTATGTCTGGATCCTGCGGCGGCCCCCGCGCCAGGCCGTGCGCTTCACGCAGGTGGCGCTGTTGGCCCGGGCCGCCCAGCAGGCGCAGATCTGGCGCCGGCATCTCCCCGCGGCCTTCGTCGGGGCGGGCCTGCTCGTTGTGATCCTCACCCTCGCGCGTCCCGTGGCGCCGATGCCCGTGCCGAGCAATCAGAACACGGTTATCCTCTCGGTCGACGTGAGCCGCAGCATGCTCGCCGATGACATGCCCCCGAACCGGATGGAGGCGGCCAAGCTGGGCGCGAAGGACTTCGTCGAGTCGCTCCCGCGGGGGTTGAAGGTCGGTCTGGTGACCTTCAGCAGCTACGCGCAGCTCGTCGTCGCCCCCACGGCCGATCGCACCCGCGTCCTCGAGGCGATCTCGCTGCTCACGACCGAGTACGCCACGGCGATCGGCGACGGCCTCGTGGAGGCGGTGTTCGCGCTCCCCGGTCGCGAGCGGCCGCGCGACCTGATGTTGCCTGCGCCTCCGCCGAAAGCGCCCGTGATCCCCGGCACCGTCGTTCTTCTCTCGGACGGCCAGAGCAACCGCGGCGTGGTGCCGCAGGATGCCGCCCGCATCGCGCGTGACCAGCAGGTGAAGGTGTACACCGTGGGCATCGGCACGCCGGAAGGAACCTTCCTGAACCTCGGCGGGCGCAGCATCTGGGTGCGGCTCGACGAAGACACGCTGCGTGAGATGGCCGAGATCAGCAGCGGTGCTTACTACCACGCGCGCTCTGCGATGGAGCTACGCCAGGTGTATCGCCGCCTCAGCCGCATGATCGGCTGGGAGTCCCGGCCCACCGAAGTGAGCGCCCTCGGCGCCGGGCTCGCCGCGGTGCTCCTCGCCACCGCGCTCGTCAGCTCCCTGCTCATCAATCAGCGCATCACCTAAGCCCCTCGCTCCTCCCAGCGGAGTCAGCGTTCGGGGCTGAAGCGGCGCACGCAGTTGCGGCCCGCGGCCTTGGCCCGGTAGAGGGCCTCGTCCGCCCGGCGCACGAGCGTAGCAAGGTCCGGGCAGTCCCCCGCACCGGCGACGCCTGCGGAGATCGTGACCGAAACAGGCTGTGCCGCGGTGCGGGCGCTCGCCGCCGCGACGCGGGCCAGCAGTCGTTCGGCCGTCGCCGCGGCCGCCTCCGGCGTGTTCTCGGGGAGGAGCGCGATGAACTCGTCCCCCCCGTAGCGGCCGATGAGGTCGATGTCCCGCAGGTCGTCGAGCATCCGCGCGGCCACCACGCGCAGGACCTCGTCCCCCGCGGCGTGCCCGAAGCGGTCGTTGACCCGCTTGAAGTGGTCGACGTCGATCATGATCGCCGAAAGCGGGCGGTCGTACCGCTCCGTCCGCGAGAACTCGCGCCCGGCGAGCTCGAAGAAGTGCCGGCGGGTGTGGACCCCCGTGAGCGGATCGGTCCGGGCAAGCGCCCGCAGATCCCCCAGGAGCTTGATGTTCTCGTTCATCAGGGTGAGCTGGCGGGCGAGGACGATGGCCGTGACCGCGATGGCGCCGAAGAGCAGGCCGCCCAGAGGGTAGGCCGGCTCACCGCGCCCGGCGACGACGAGAAGGATGTAGCCGAGCCCGACCGCCGCGTAGGGGAGGGGACTGACGCTCTGGATCTCCTGGATGGGCGAGTGCTCCGGTGGGCCTTCCCGGGAGGCCCGCGAATACTGGGTCTGCGCCCCGGCGCCGAAGAGCAGCGCCGCCACCATCCAGAATCCATCCGGCCAGTCCCCGCTGGAATACGCGTCCGACAGCGAGAGGTGGCCGAAGGCCAGATCGGCCACGAGGAAGGCCACGACGCCGCCGGCGAGGAGGGCGAAGGGAACCCGCTTGTCTTCGCCGGGAAGGCGCAGCAGCACGGCCGCGATGCCGAAGATGAGCACGAGGTCGCCGAGCGGATACGCCGCGGAGAGGATGGTCTGGAGCAGGGGCGTGTCCTTGGCCACGGCCGTCGGGCCGAGGACGAAATACCACACGACCATCCATCCCCCCAGAAGCACTGTGCCCGCGTCCATCACGAACTTCGTCCGCTCGATGCGGCTCTGTGGTGCGTGAGGGAGGCTGAGCAGCCCCGCCATCAGCAGCGGATAGAAGAGCAGGTAGGCCGCGTCGGCCGGTGACGGGAACGGGGGTTCGCCCAGCACGACCTCGTAAACCACCCAGATCACGTCGCCGAGCCACCACACGGTCACCGCGGCCGCGAGGAGGCGCCACGCTCGGCGCGTGCCGTCGTTCAGGCCCCGATGCAGCGACGTACGCCAGGCGAGGACGGCGACGGCGAAGCCGGACGGGATGAAGGCGAGATCGCCGATGAGGGTCCGCGTGGAAGCGCCGCCGATGGGGGCGACGAGCCAGAGGAGGAACAGACCGGCATAAACTGCCAGGACGGCCGTGAGGATACCGCCGGGGTCGCGGCCCCAGGTGCGGAGGAAGGAGGGGGCAGAGCCGGGGTGGCCGGCGGTCTCTATCATGTACTGACTACGTACCCGCGAGGTCGGCGCATCTGACCAGGCGGAAATGCAGGGGAGGAGGTCTGGCGGGCCCGGAGGGAGTCGAACCCCCACCCACACGGTTAGAAGCCGTGAGCTCTGTCCGTTGAGCTACGGGCCCGAAGATTCGCTCTGCTTGCGCGAACTAGTATACCTCATCTGTATCTGGACAGAAGGATGGCAGCACGTCACACGCAGGCGTCTGTTTCCGTTCTCTCGGGGCACAACCACCGGTAGCAGTGTGGTGACTGCGACCGAGGGGGGAGCGGCATGGCCACCGAGCGGGCGGGAGCACCGCAGCAGGTCTCTGAGAAGGATGTCGCACAGAAGATCTTCCAGTTCGTGCTGCATCAGATGCGGTCGGGCGCGGACAAGCCGGCGATCGCCGCCAAGCTGGCGGAGATGGGTGTCGATCCCATCGACAGCCGCCAGGTCGTGGAGACCGTCCACGCGGAGGTGATGAAGGCGGCTGAGGCGCAGCAGGTGACCTCGACGTCCATGATCTCGGGCATCCTCGGAGGCGGGATCGCGGCCGTTGTCGCCGGGTTCCTCTGGGCCCTCATCGTGCGCTTCACCGACTACGAGATCGGATTCATGGCCTGGGGGCTGGGCCTGCTCGTTGGTGCCACGGTGGTGATCTTCGCCGGCGGCCGCCGGGGCCGTGCCCTCCAGATGGTCGCTGTGCTGGCGAGCATCGGGGGCATCCTGGTTGCAAAGTACTTCATCTTCGTCCACTTCTTGAGGCAGGCCGTCCTCCAGCAGTACGGCGCGGAGCAGGCCGCTTCCGTCACGCTCGTGTCCACGCGCATCCTCGGCTTCTTCTTTGAGGCGATCACGACGGTCCTGAGCGGGTACGATGCCATCTGGGTGATCCTGGCTGTGCTCACCGCGTGGCGGCTCCCGCAGGGTCTCGGGATCCGGGTGCCCAAGCGCGAACGCGGCATGATCGTCTGACGCCTCAGGCTGGTGTGCCGCCGGAGGGGTTTCCTCCGGCGGCGCGAACATTCCAGGCTCGTGGCCTCGCGCGTCCCCCTGCTTGCGCTCGGTTCGGCCGTCTCCTGGGGTTCCGGCGATTACGTCGGCGGGCTCGCGTCCCGCCGCGGCAGCGTTCACCGCGTGACCGTCGCCTCACAACTCCTCGGTCTCATTCTGCTCTCTGCTCTGGCCGTGGCGATGCGCGAGGCACTCGTCTGGCGGACGGGATTCCTCTGGGCGATCGGGGCCGGGCTGGCGGGCGGCGCGGCACTGCTCGCGCTGTGGCGGTCACTGGCGATCGCGCCGATGGGCATCGGGGCGCCGGTCGCCGCGGTGGTCAGCGGTGCGCTTCCGGTGATCGCGGGCATCGTGGTCGAGGGCGCGCCGTCCGCGCTGACGATGGCCGGATTCGCGCTCGCGCTCGGCGGCATCTGGCTGGTCTCGCGCACGCGGGACGTCCGCGGCCGGGAAGGGTTCGCGCTGGCGCTGCTCGCCGGCAGCGGGTTCGGCCTCTACTACGTTCTCATCGACCAAGCCGTGGTGTCGGGGATCTTCTGGCCGCTCGTCGCCGGACGCGTGGCGTCCTTCACCGTTGTCGCCATCCTTGCCGCGGTCGCCGGCGAGCTGCGGCCTCCGGAAGGCCGTGCTGCGGGTCTGGCGCTGCTGTCAGGTGTGTTCGATGTGGGAGGGAACGTCCTGTTCGTGCTCGCCGCGGCGGCGGGGCGGCTCGACGTGGCCAGCGTGCTCGCGTCGCTCTATCCGGCGATGACGGTGACGCTGGCCCGCGTCGCGCTCAAAGAACGCCTGGCGCGCCAACAGGCCTTGGGCGCCGCGGCGATCCTCGTCGCGATCCCGCTGATCGTCTGAGGGGTCTTCAGCGGGCGAGGAGCTTGTGGAGAGCGGAATGGTCGAGGTCGCCGTCGCCCTGGTCCACCAGCGCCTGGTAGCGGGCGGCGGCACTCTCGGTATGGGGGAGTGCCACCTGGGCCGCCTCGGCGAGGCGGAGGGCAAGGCGAAGGTCCTTGAGCTGAGTACGGACCTTGCCGCCAGGGGTGTAGGCTCGCTCGATCATGCGCGTGCCGTGGATCTGCAACACTTTGGAGTCGGCGAATCCCCCGCGCAGGGCCGCCTGCACCAGGCGCGGATCGATCCCGCTCCGTTCTGCAAGCGAGAGGGCCTCCGCGACCGCTTCGATCGTGAGACCGACGATGACCTGATTGAGCACTTTGACGACGTGCCCCGCCCCGGCACTGCCGACGTGCACCACAGTGCCGAGCGCCTCGAGGATGGGGCGCACCCGCGCAACGTGGTCCTTCGTGCCGCCGGCCATGATGGCGAGCGTCCCCGATACCGCCCCCTCGGGCCCACCGGAGACCGGCGCGTCCACCCATCCGATCCCCTTGCCCGCGAGCCGCGCCGCGTGGGTCTTCGAGCGGGATGGATCCGAGGTGCCCATGTCGACCAGGACCTGACCGGTCTTCAGGTACCGGCCGAGCGAGGCGAGCACCGCGTCCACGGCGTCCGAGTCGGACAGCATGAGGAGGCAGACCTCGGACGCCGCGGCGTCCTCGAGCGCCTGGCTCAGGGGGATCCCCTGCGTCAGCGCGGGATCGAGTGCGCTGCGGTTCCAGCCCGTGACGCGGAAGCCTTTGCCGGCAAGGGTGCGCGCGATGGGGCGACCCATCAGGCCGAGGCCGAACACGCTCACGGAAGTGGGCATGCCTGCTGGGTTCGCCAGGCAGGAGCCCTTTCCCCACCCGTCTAATCCGACTGGCGCGGCGGACCTGGATGACCGGCCCATAGACAGCACGAGGGAGGGCGGGGTATCCCGTCCTCCCTCGGTACATCCGGTTGCGATCGCGTCAGCGATCGATGTCGGCCAGGACCATCTCCAGTCGCCGGTTGACCGCGCTGAGGATCGTTTTCGCCGCGGCCAGCGCCGGCTGACCGTCCAGACGGGCGATCCCCGGGAGCAGCTGTTCCTCCGTGGGCGTGATGAAGATGACGTTGGCCCACACCGCGACCTCGGTGGCGGATGAGACCGGCTGGATGTTCTCGAGAACGATGCCGTACCCCGTGGGCATGAACTCGATTACGGCGCGGATGGTGGCTTCAGCGGCCAGGGCCAGGTACTGATCCGGGATGTTGCGGCCCACGGCCTTCCCCACGGCGTGCCGGCTGCCGAAGGACAGCTCCACCGTCGCCGAGGCGGTGAATCCCGCCGTTTCAAGCTCGGCTTTCCGGAGGATAAGGCGCCTCGCCAGCTCTGGCGATGCGCCCTCGGGCGCAGGCGCCGGTTGAGGCGCGGCGGAGGGCTGAACGGCGCGCTGTGCCACGGGTGCCGCGGGTGCTTCGACCTCGGGGGTCAGATACTCGCGGCCGGGATCCAGGACCCGGGCCAGGTGAGGCAGTTCGCGCCCCAGCTGCTCCATGCCGCTCGGTGAATCCGAGAGATACACCGCCATGGCGTCGTCGGCCACGGGGTCGAGGACCACGGCTTCACCGGACTCGAACTCGACGACGATGCCCTTCACCGCCCCGAGCCGCAGCCCGGCGGCCTTCGCTCTGGCCACGTTCAGCGACGACGCTGCGGAGGCGGCGATCTCGTCCACGTCGAGCGTCTTCGAGGCGGTCACGGCATCGATGACGAGGCCGTCGCCGCCGGCCAGCAGGAAGTTGCGGACGCCCTTCGCGGCAAGACGCTCCAGGGCGTTGGGGTCCTCTCTCAACGCCTGAAATGCCCGCAGGGCTTTCGTTTCGCGGTCGATCACAGGCATCCGGTGGTGGACCTCATCTTCTCTCAACCTTCCATCAACCCATAGAGCAATTCCCGTACCACCCCCTGGTTCAGACCGGGGCGGGGAAATTTCTTCGGGGATCCCAGGTGGAGACAGGAGTCATCCCGCCCCTGGTTCATGGTCTGCGGGGTCGAGACGCGTCCGCAGCCAGCCCGCGATGTCGGCGAGGCTTTCCTCGGTCACCTGGTGTCCCATCATGTACTCGCGATAGGTGAGGTCCACGGGCAGCGCGGAGAGCCGATCCCGGATCGCGCGCCCGTGGTGAACGGGCAGGATCGGGTCGGCCACGCCGTGCACGACCATCACCGGGATCCCGCGCAGGGCCTCCGGCAGCGCCATCTTCGGCAGCACCTCCGGCAGGATGCGCCCGCTCATCGCCACCACGCCCGCCAGTAGATCCGGCCGGGTGAGCAGCACGCTGAGGCTCATGATCGCTCCCTGACTGAACCCCATGAGGTACACCTGGCGGGCATCCGTTCCGTACGCCTCCACGAGCTCGCCGATGAACCGGATGAGGGTCTGCCGGCTGGATTCGGCCTGCTCCGGGTTGATCACCGGGTTGTGCGGATCGAGCTGGACCTCGAACCAGCCATGCATCCCGGGCCCGAGCACGAGCGGCGCGCGCGCGCTGACGATGAAGAAGCGCCCGTCGAGATACGGCGCGAGGCCCATCAGGTCCGCTTCGTGGCTGCCCACGCCATGCAGCAGGAGCAGGAGAGGCGGAGATCCCGTGGCGACCACGGGATCGCGGGTCAGGTGGACGAGGGACAGGGAGCGCGTCATGCAGTCACTTCAGCATTCCCGCTCGGTCCGCGGAACGCCTTTCCCGGGCATGAGCATGGCGGAGAATGGCTGTGACACTGCGCACGAAGGTTGCCCTCATCCTGGTCGGCACGATCTTCGGGCTGCTCGCGCTCGCCGCGCTGGGGCGGGCGATCGACCAACAGCGCACCTTCATGGCCGAGCGCACCCGGGACGGCATCCTCCTCGCCCAAACGCTGGCGGACCTGATCGGGCGGTCGCAGCAGGCCCTCGGCAGTCCGCACGTGCAGGGCCTCGTCGAGGAGTATGGACGCGCGGCCGGCGTGTCCGGGGTCCGGGTGGTCGACCGTTCGTTCACGATCGTGGCCGCATCCCAGCGGCAGCAGATCGGGCGTTCTTATCGCGATCCGAACATCGTCGAGGCGGCTCGCTACGGCATTCTGACCCCGGAGGTAAAGCGGAGCAAGCCCCTCGCGCTCGGGGTGGCCGTCCCCATCCGCCTGGAGGGCAAGCTGGTCGGCGCCCTGGAACTGCGCCTCGACATGCGCAGTGTCCGCGCCGACCTGACCACGTTCTTGCGCCAGGGGGCGTTGCCCGCCGCGCTCGCCGCGGCCGTCACCACGCTCCTGCTCATCTGGTCGCTCACCCTCGTCGTGGTCCGTCCCGTGACCCAGTACGCGCGGCTTACCCAGGAGCTCGCCCGCGGCGAATTCGGCGTGGAGATCCCCGTGCGGGGAACGGACGAGATCGGACAGCTCGGCCGGGCCTTGGTGCGCACGCGGGACTCCCTGCGTGAGCTCAGCGCCCTGTGGAAAGATCAGAATCCGCTCACGGGATTGCCCGGGAACCGGGCGATCGAGCGTGAGCTGCGGCGGCGCCTCGATGTAGGCACGGGATTCGTCGTGCTCTACGCGGATCTGGACAACTTCAAGTCGTTCAACGACCGCTATGGGTTCGACCGCGGGGACGAGGTCCTCCGCTACACGGCGGGCGTCCTGCAGAGCGCCGTCTCGGCCATCGGTGAAGGCGATTTCGTCGGCCACGTCGGCGGCGATGACTTTGTCCTCGCCGTCCGCTCCGACCGGGCGGAGCCCATCGCGCGAGAAGCGATCCGCCTGTTCGACCGGGACATCGGCGCTTTCTACTCCGAGGATGACCGGCGGCGCGGGGCGATCGAGGCCACCGACCGCCAGGGACATCCCCTCCAGGTTCCGCTGGCCGGGCTGACCATCGTCGGCATCCCGGTGGCCGCGCGGTTCAC
>DASSGA010000138.1:0-7257 GCA_035693805.1 bacterium
ACCGCGACCGACTTCTTGTGCAGCCTGAAGAAATGGTAAAAGCCGATGAAGGCCAACGAGAGCAGTGGTCCGAAGGCTAGGCCGAACAGTAGGACGAGCCCGTCCGGCAGCCCCAATGGCGCGGCCGCCAGGAAGCAGAAGATATCGCCAACGACCGCGGCGGTCGCGCCGGCTACTATCCAGGCCCGGGCGAGCTTTCCCTCCGGTCTTCCCGTGTAATGCTGCGGAGATGTAATCTCGGTCGCGCTCATCGCCCTCCCCTCCTCTACCGACTTTCGCGATGCGATTGTGGCGCAGCCACCCTTGAGCCATCCCCTGCCACGAGCCAGGCGATTGACCCGATCTGCAGTCTATCTAGAGTCCGATCGCACTCAGGATGAATCTCGCAATGATGGCAGGGGCGACACCCGTGCTGATCCCCACGATTTTGGCCATGGTCCGGTCGTCAAAGGGCCACTCCTGAATAGCGAGGGCACGCCTCACCAGAGCTTCGGCCGCACTGAGGGGGGCGGCGCATGCCTCAAGCGTTGCGGGTGTCATCTGCGCGTGGAGGGGCCGGTATGTTTCCGCATACAGCCTCCCGGCTCGGGAAACGTGCATCCGCCTGGTCTCGATCATCTTGCCGTGGAGCCGCCAAACAGACAGAAAGAGAGCACAACCCCGGCGGCGAAAAACGCCAGACCGATCGTCAGATCGAGCCGGTCTCGGAGGCTGACAAAGAGAAACGGAACGGTAATGGCACAAAAGATAAGGAACGCGTTGAACACAACCGTCCCGACGGGGCCGAGCCCAAGGCTCACGTGGTGCATTACAGGCAGTATTGCCCAGGCGGCAATCCACAGCCAACGGGGACCTGGCAGGTGTGCGAGAATGCGGTCGGTCAGCGGAGTGTCGTGCGTTTGCCGATAGGTAGCGACTGCGGAGGGCGTCCCATCAATGGCCATCCCGCCTCACCACCCAAGCGGTGTGCGCCAGCCCATATTTCGCCGGTCCATCCAGCGAACGAGAGCAACCAAAGAAGAACCTGTCGGGCGTGCGGCCGACGTTGCCGGGGCGGAACGTGTCAACCCGCCCGTCGACTTGACCGTCCCGCTGCGCGGAATGGAGCTGTGACGGCGAGAGCCGCATAGATTGCGGCGATGCCGACGTACTCCAAAGCCTCGAACGGTCCGATGGCGCCCACGATCCGGTCGTACGTCATTGGCGCGCCGAATCCGATCGTGTTGCCGACCAGTAACGCCCACCATGCCCAACCGTCACCACGGCGGAAGGCGGTGGCAGAGATGGCGATCGCCAGCAGTGCGAACTCCACGTTGCCGACGCCAAACATTCGGAAGAGTAGCGTGATGTACTCGGCCGTCATCGGAGAAGTGTGCGCGAGTTCTGACCATGAGCCCTTGGTGAAGCCCTCGTAACCGGCGGTTAGAATCGGCGCAGAACCTGGTCCGAGCAGGCGTTCCGGCGCCAGAGCCGCCATCGCGCCCCACAGGAGCAATCCGACATCGGCGATCAGGATGACGAGCCAGGCGACACGGCGCCGTCGCCGGTCTTTCAAGTCATCAACCACTGCGTCCCACCCCCTGCCTACACGTAGCGAAAGGCCGCCATCCCGATGGCGCTGAGCGCCAGGACATACGCGTACCGATAGGCGGTACGCTCGAGCCTGGAAGAGAGCTTCTGCATCTCCTCCGTTACGACAGGGTTGGGCGGCCCGCCTGCAAGCGCCGCCCGGCGGCCCAGCTCAGCCATCCGCATCGCAGTGGGCCGTTGCACGATGAGGCCTTCCACGACGACGTAGATTCCCAGCAGCCCTGCGATGGCGAGCACCACGCCGGTAGGAGTTGCCAGCCACGCCTTGTTAAGGCCGGCCGACGCGTACCAGAACATGAGGATGCCGGACAGCGCCGTGCCCGCTCCGGCCAACGTCAAGTATTGAGGGAGCGGCGGACCCGATAACATCTGCATGATCCTTCCCCTTTCCTGCCCGAACGTCTTGACGCGTGGCAGGAAGAAGAGGACGTTGTACCACATGATGCCGAGCCAGAAGATGCCCCCGAAGATGTGGATGATGCGAAGGATGACCATGACGAGATTCATCCGATCCAATCCCCCTGTCAGTGGCGCAGTGGCCTCCCGTGCCGCTACGTGTAGCGGATGCGCTCCCGCATCCTAGCGGTCCCCAGCAGGCTGAGGATGGGGGCGAAGCGTGTTCCTGATGGTGACGCAGGCCGGCGTTGTGGCGCTAGCCTATGGCGGCGTCTCCCGCTCGATCTCCAGGGTGTAATCGCTGGCCACGGCGGCCAGGGCCCCGATGGCGGCCAGCAGCGGCGCGACCAGGGCCTTGTACCCGTCCCATCAAGGACTCAGCAGGGTCACGCGGGCAGCCGACCTGTCAGGCCCATCACCCAGCGCATGCCTTTGTGCCCGAAGTCCGCGGTCTGCCCGAACATCAGCGGGCAGGCGCCGGCGATGACCGTGATGCCGTTCGCGCGGCAGAAGTCGACGGCGGTGGCGGAGACGCTGTCGCCGTGCGCCATGGAACGGTGCATCCACACGCGCTTCACGCCAGCCGCGGGACATTGTCGCACGATCTCCTCGGTCAGCTGTGGCCGGGTGACGATGACGACGCCGTCCACTCCTCCGGGGATGGAACGCAGATCGGGGAAGCAGGGATCACCTTCGACCCGCGCGGCGTTCGGGTTGACGGGGAATACCTCGTAGCCTCGAGCCTTGAACCGCCGGTAGATCAAGTTAGCGGCGGCGTCCTGCCGGGTGCGCGACACGCCGGCCACGGCAACGCGCCGCTGGGACAGGAAATCGCCAACTTTGGCGCTTAACGTCGTCATGGCTGCCTCCTTTCATGCTGCTTCTTGAGGATGTGCTCAAACCCTCCGTACGCGCACTCGCATGAAGCCCTGGGAAAGCATGTCAGATGAAGATGAGTATTATTGAATTTCGGAAATCTGGAGCGGGGAACGGGAATCGAACCCGCATCCTCGGCTTGGAAGGCCGAAGCTCTACCATTGAGCTATCCCCGCACTTCACGTCATTATGAGGAGCGAAGCGAAGCAGTCTCCACCAAGGAGGTGGCTTCGCTTCGCTCGCAACGACAACGACGATGGTGGGCGGGGAGGGACTCGAACCCCCGAAGGCACTGGGCCGGCTGATCTACAGTCAGCAGCTCTTGCCGCTAAGCGACCCGCCCAAGACCATACAGATTATACGATTAGTGAATCGCGCCATCAAGTCGCCCCATCGCCTCAGGGTGACAAGACGGCTCATGAGTATTGACCTCTTGAAGGCAATGCCCTGCTAGAGCGGAGAAAGTAGGATTGGCGTATGCCAAGGAGATGGTCTCAAGGTCCGAGACCAGGTAGGCGTGCCGGCCTGGATCTTCAGTTCAACTGACTACCGACAACGCTTCCTCCGCGGATTCTTTGATACAGACGGGTCGATCTACCGGCTCAAGTGGTTTGACGCCGCACAGATGTCGTTCAGCAATCGGTCAAGGCCGTTGCTCGATGGAACCAGACAAGCCCTTCTTGACCTAGAAGACCATCCATCACGCGTGAGCGATCATTCAGTGTATCTGACCCGACGCAGAGACATCGAGCAGTACATTCAGGAGATCGGATTCGGAAACGCCAAGCACCGACAGCGGGCGGCGGCGTTCGGGGTCATGCCGACGGTCGCGCACACGTAGATGGTACCGACCTCCACACCCGCACGGAGTCAACTCCGGCTGTGGCGCGATCACTGGCAGGACGAAGGGGACGCCGCCTTTCTGTACCGGCGCATCGCCGAAGCCGAGGGAGACGGCGCCCGGTCGAAGGTGTACCTGGAGCTGGCCGGGGTCGAAGACCAGCACGTCGCGCGGTGGGAGACCGTGCTCCACCACGCCGGCGTCCGCGTCACCCACCACCGGCCGAGCCTGCGCGCGCGGATCATGGTCCTCATCGGCCGCTTCTTTGGCTGGCGGCTGCTCGCCGGCCTGCTGCTCGGGGAGGAAGGACGCGAGACGAAGAGCTACCTGCGCGGGGCGCAGCTGTATGAGCCCGAGGCCTCACAGACGGCCGCCGATCTCGCCAAGGAGTCGGCCGAGCATGCCGAGCGGCTCGGCGCGCTGCTCGGCGTCGAGGGCGAACCCTGGCACCACATCGAGTCGGGCGGCTTCCTGCGCAACGCCGTGTACGGCTTCAACGACGGCCTCACGGCCAACTTCGGGCTCGTCATGGGCGTGCTGGGCGCGAACGTCCCGCATCACATCGTCCTCGTCTCCGGGGTGGCCGGCCTCTTCGCGGACGCGCTCTCCATGGGGAGCAGCGGCTTCCTCGCGGCGCAGAGCGAGCGCGAGGTGCAGGCCCACGAGATCGCGGTAGAACGCGAAGAGCTGCGCCTGATGCCCGATCTCGAGGAAGCCGAGCTCGCGGTGCTCTACCGCACCCGGGGGATGGGCGCGGAGGCCGCCCAGCGCGCCGCCGCGGAGGTGATGCGCAACCCCGCGCAGGCCCTGGCCGAGCAGACGCAGATGGAGCTCGGCATCACGACCAGCACGATGTCGCCGCTGCGCGAAGGATGGATCACCGGGCTGGCCACGGCCGTCGGGGCCTTCATCCCGGTCTTCCCGTTCATCGTGATGCGCGGCCCGGCCGCGATCGGGACGTCGTTCGCGATCAGCATGCTGTCCCACTTCGGGGTCGGCGCGGCGCGCTCGGTCTTCACCGGCCGCGGCGCGATCCGCTCCGGGCTGGACATGTTCATCGTGGGGCTCGGCATCGCCGCGATCGGGTACCTCGTCGGCGGGTGGATCTCACGCCTGCTGTAGCGGCCCCCGCTTGCGCCCTGGGCGCAACTCGTGAGAAAGTTACTCTCGTGACCACGCTCGTCACCCCGCGCATTCGCCCGTTCGAAGACCGGGACTATCCGGGGGTCCTGGTGGTGTGGAACGCCGTGTACGAGGATTATCCCTGGTCCGTTGAGTCGGCGCGGCACGAGGATGCCCGGTACGATGGCACGCGCCTGCATCTTCGCCGCTTCGTCGCCGAGACCGGGGGCGCGCTGGTCGGCGTGGCCGAGTTCCACCACGTCTCCCACATGTACCATCCGCACAAGTTCTGGATCGGCCTCGACGTACATCCCGCCCACCAGGGACGCGGGATCGGCTCCGCACTCTACGACCGGCTCATGCGGGAGCTCACCTCGTACCGCCCTCAGGTCCTGTGGGTGAACGTGCGTGAGACCTTCCAGCGCAGCCTCCCCTTCCTCCAGCACCGCGGCTTCCGGGAGGTCCGGCGGGCCTGGGAATCGCGGCTCGATGTGGTTCGGTTCGATCCTGCCCCATTCCGCGCGAAAGCCGAACTCGGGGCTCGCGACATGGAGATCGTCACCGTCGCCTCCGAGCAGGCCGCGGATGCGCAGTGGCTCGAGAAGCTCTACGCCCTGCACAACGAGGTCGCCGCGGACGTCCCGCAGCCGGAACCCTACACGCCGATGACCCTGGACGAGTTTCGCCGGCGCTGGTTCGACAACCCGGAGTACCTTCCGGACGGGCACTTCCTGGCGAAACATGAGGGGCGATACCTCGCGGAGAGCAACCTCTTCCGGAGCGCCGAACTCGAGCACGTCCTGTACCAGGGCATCACCGGCACAGCTCGCGCCGCCCGCGGCCGCGGCATCGCGCTCGCCCTCAAGCTGCGCACCATCGAGTACGCGCGGACGCACGGCAAGCGCGAGATCCGCACCTGGAACGACACTCTCAATGCGCCGATGCTGGCGATCAACACCCAGCTCGGGTTCGTGCGCCAGCCGGCCTGGATCACCTACGAGAGGACTCTCTGATGGCCATGCCCGTGCCGACCGCGGTTCGCGAAGACCCCTGGGAGATGGCGCTGCGGCAGTTCAACCGGGCGGCCGACCATCTGCCCCTCAAGCGCGGCATCCGCGACTTCCTCGCCTACCCCCACCGCGAGCTCACCGTGAACTTCCCGGTGAAGATGGACGATGGCTCGGTGCGCATCTTCACCGGCTACCGCGTCCACCACAGCACAGTACTGGGACCGACGAAGGGGGGCATCCGCTACGCCCCGCAGGTCGACCTGAACGAAGTCCGGGCCCTGGCGATGTGGATGAGCTGGAAAAGCGCGCTCATGCACCTGCCCTACGGCGGCGCGAAAGGCGGCGTGGCGGTCGATCCTACAACCCTATCCCGCACGGAGCTCGAGCACCTCACGCGCCGCTTCGCCACCGAGATCAGCGTGGTCATGGGCCCGCAGAGCGATATCCCCGCCCCCGACGTGGGCACCAACGAGCAGATCATGGCCTGGATCATGGACACGTACAGCATGCACCGCGGCCACTCCGTGCCCGCGGTCGTCACCGGCAAGCCGGTGAGCATCGGCGGATCGGCGGGGCGGCGCGAGGCGACCGGGCGGGGCGTGATGATCGTCACCCGCGAAGCCGCGAAAGCCCGGGGACTCGCGCTCGACCGGGCCCCCGTCGTCGTGCAGGGCTTCGGGAACGTCGGCTCGGTCTCCGCGTACCTGCTCCACGATCAGGGCTGCAAGATCGTCGGGCTCAGCGATATCTACGGGGCGATCCACAACCCCCAGGGCCTCGATCCGCGGGCGGTCCTCGCCCACATGCGGCAGAACGGGCGGGTGGAAGGCTTCCCCGGATCGCAGGCGGTGAGCAACACCGAGCTGCTCGAGCTCCCCTGCGAAATCCTCGTCCCGGCGGCGATCGAAGGCCAGATCACGCGGTCGAACGCGGGGCGCATCCGGGCGAAGATCATCGTCGAGGGGGCGAACGGCCCGACCACGCCGGACGCGGACGACATCCTCAACGACCGGGGCATCTTCATCGTCCCCGACATCCTCGCCAACGCCGGTGGGGTGATCGTCTCCTACTTCGAGTGGGTGCAGGACCTCAGTTCGCTGTTCTGGAGCGAGGAAGAGATTAACGCGCGGCTCGAGCCGATCATGGTGCAGGCCTTCAACGGGGTGGTCCGGCTCGCCGCCGAGCGCGAGGTGGACCTGCGCACCGCCGCGCTGATCTATGCCGTCCGGCGCGTGGCGGACGCTTTGCTCATCCGCGGCATCTACCCCTAAGCGCCTGACCCTCCCGAGGCGGCGCCCTCAGGCTGGAACACCACCTTGAACGCGCGGCTGTGGGCTTTCCCCATCGCCGTCCGGAGCGCGCGGCGATAGTCCGCGAGCGGGAAGCGGTGCGTTACGAGGTGGCCGAGGTCCATCGTCCCCC
>DASSGA010000139.1:0-4417 GCA_035693805.1 bacterium
TACACGATCGGCGCTCTCGTTGCCTCCGCCTCCGGCGACGTCAGGCTGTCCTTCCCGCCCGACATCGCCGCCTCCGGCCAGCAGCTCACCCTTCGCGGATCCGTGGCCAGGCTCGCCGGCGAGGCGAAGGTGGAGACCCGGGACGGGTTCATTCAGGGCGACACGATGGAATTCTCGGAGACCGAGCGGGTGGCGTACGTGCGGGGGCACGTGCGGAGCGCCTTCGCCGACACGCGGATCACGGCGGATGCCGCCACGTTCTACGGGCAGGAGCGCAAGGCCGTCTTCCGTGACAACGTCACGGTAACCCGGCCCGGGCGGACGATCCATGCGGCCCTCGTGACGGTCTTCTACGCCGCGAAGCGGATCGTCGCCGAGGGCGAGACGAACATCCGGATCGAGGAGGAGCGACGCGCGCCGTGAGAGCCGTCGTCTACACCGGGAACGGCGGGCCCGAGGTCATCCGGGTCCAGGAGATGCCGGCCCCTGCGCTTGGGCCGAGCGATGTCCTCGTGCGCGTCCGCGCCGTGGCCCTGAATCACCTGGATCTGTGGATCCGCCGGGGGCTGCCGCGCCTGAAGCTCACCTTCCCCCACATCGCCGGGGCGGATGTCGCCGGCGTCGTGGAGCGCGTTGGCAGCGCGGTCGCGAGCGTGCTCGAGGGGCAGGAGGTCATCATCGCCCCCGGCATCAGCTGCGGCGTGTGCGCGGCCTGCCTCGCCGGCGAAGACAACACGTGCGCGCAGTACTCCATCCTCGGGGAACACCGCCACGGAGGGCTGGCCGAGTACGTCGCCGTTCCCGAGGCCAACGTCCTCCCCAAGCCCGCCCGGCTCACCTTCGAGGAGGCCGCCTCGGTCCCGCTCGTGTTCCTCACGGCCTGGAACATGCTGGTCACGAACGCGCGCGTCGGATTCGACGATACCGTGCTGATCTGGGGCGCCGGGAGTGGGGTGGGCAGCGCGGGCCTCCAGATCGCGAAGGCGTTCGGGGCGAGAGTGATCGCGGTGGCCGGAGCCGGCTGGAAGCTCCAGAGAGCGCGCGAGCTGGGCGCCGACGAGGGCATCAATCATCGGGAGCAGAACGTGCTCGACGAGATCCGCACCCTCACGACCAGGCGCGGTGTGGACATCGTCTTCGACCACGTCGGGTCGGCGACGTGGGACACATCGCTGCGGGCGCTGGCCCGCGGCGGCCGCCTGGTCACCTGCGGCGCGACCAGCGGCGCGGAGGCGATGACCGACATCCGGTACCTCTACGGCCGGAAGCTCTCGATCTTCGGCAGCTGGATGGGGACGAAGCGCGACCTGCACCACGCCCTGCGCCTTGTGGAGCAGGGGAGGTTGCGCCCCGTCGTCCACGCGGTGCTCCCCCTTGAGCAGACGGCCCGGGCGCAGGAGATCCTCGAGCGATCGGAGCATTTCGGCAAAGTCGTGCTGCGGGTGGAGTAGGATCGATGCCGATCTACGAGTATCGCTGCCGGGACTGCCGCAAACGCAGCAGCCTCTTCCTGCTCAGCTACAAGGAGCAGGTCGAGCCCAGCTGCCCGCACTGCGGGGGCAAGAACCTCGCCCGCATCATGTCCCGCTTCGCCACCGTCCGCTCCGAGGACGCCCGGCTGGAATCCCTCGCCGACGATCCCGAGCTCGCCAACGTGGATGAGCGCGATCCGCGCAGCGTCGGCCGGGTCATGAAGAAGTTGGGCGACGAGTTCGGCGACGAGCTGGGCGAGGACTTCGAGTCGACCGTCGATGACGGCGGCGATCCGCTGGAGGGCTAGGTGCCGGGTTCGGAGCCGACCCAGAGCTCCCCGCCGTCCCACACTTCCTTCTTCCAGATCGGCACGGTCTGTTTGAGCGCGTCGATCGCGAACCGCCCCGCCTCGAAGGCATCCTTGCGGTGCGGGGCGGAGACGGCGATCGCGACGCTGATATCACCCACCTGCAGTACCCCGAGCCGGTGGGCCATGGCCACGTGCCGCACGGGCCACCGCTGGGCGGCCTCGGCGGCGACCCGCTCCATCTCGCGCAGCGCCATCGCCTGGTAGGCCTCGTACTCGAGGTGGTCCACCCGCGCGCCCCGGCGGTTGTCGCGCACGGTCCCGAGGAACAGCACCACGGCCCCCGCCTGCGGATCGCGGACTCGCTCGAGGAGGCCGGTAACGTCGATCGGTCCGGTGACGAGCGTGGCCCGGGTGCCGCCCTCGGCCCCGCCGCTGACCGGGGGGATGAGGACCAGTTCGTCCCGCTCCCGCAGCACCGTCTCCGGGGGGACGTATGTATCATTGATGGCGAAGGCGAACGGACGGGGAAGCCGCCCCAGGCTGGGATACCGGCCCCGGAGCACATCCCAGACCTGGCCCGCGGTGGCGCCGGAGGCGACGTCGAGGGCGATCTGTTTCGCGCCGATCGCCTCACGGTACACGGCGAACGCCCGGACCGAGATGTTCACACCGGGATTGTAGCAGACCAGGATCGCCTCCCGCCTCCGTTCGGAGGGCGCGTCGTGGGGAAAGATAGAGGTATGAGAATCTCCCTGGTGCTATTCCTGCTCGCCGCCCTCGTGGGCGGCGCGGCCGCCCCCGCTTCCGCCGCGATCATCTCCACGGCGCAGGAGGTCCGCATCGGTCAGGAGGCCGCCGCACAGCTGGAGGCGGAGGTCGGCGTCGTCAACGACCCCGGGCTCACCGCGTACGTGAGCAGCATCGGATCGCGTCTCGCCGCCGTGACCGACCGGCGCGCGCTGCCCTGGACCTTCAAGATCCTGAACACGGACAAGGTCAACGCGATCTCGCTGCCCGGGGGCATCATCTATGTCACGCGGGGGATGCTGTCCTTCGCGCAGTCGCAGGACGAGCTCGCCTTCATCCTCGGCCACGAAGTCGGCCACGTCGAGCGGCGCCACCACGTGGCCCTCCTCGAGCGCGACTTCTTCTTCACCCTGGTCCTGCAGCTGCTCTTCGGGGGCAGCCCCAGTACCGTCCAGATCGGCAACTTCGTGCGCGTGCTGGCCAACCGCGGCTTCAGCCGCGAGGCGGAGTTCGAGGCCGACCTCGTCGGCACGACCCTCGCCCACCGGGCCGGGTTCAATGCCGGGGCGGGTCTCGCGTTCATGGAGCGGATCCGCACCGCAGAAGGTCGGGATCCCTCGCAGGTCGAGACGTTCTTCAGCACCCACCCCGGGCTCGCCGATCGCATGGTCCGGGTGCGGGAGCTCCTTCGCCGCCTGGGGTACCGGGTCGCCTCCGGCACGCCGGACGTGCCGGTGTGGTACTGGCACAGCCCCGACCAGCTGGTGCTCGCGGCATAGGGTTCCGTCCTGAGGGCTGCGAACACAAGTAGGCGTGCCCGTCAGGATCGACGATCCCTACGCCGTCCCCGGTGAGTACCGTAAGGCCCAGCTGCACTGCCATACCACGGAGTCCGACGGCCGCATCCGGCCGAAGGACCTCCTGCGGATGTATAAGGGCGCCGGGTATGCGTTCGTCGTTCTGACCGACCACAACCGCGTCACCCGATGCGACGATCTGAACGACGCGGGCTTCCTGGCCCTCCCCGGGAGCGAGGACACGGTGTCGTATCTGCTCCCTCCGCTCGGCCCGCACCTGGGCCGGCTGTTCGTGGAGGGCCCGACCCGCACCGGCACCGCGCAGGAACGCATCGATGTGACGGTCGCGGCCGGGGGATTGGCGTCACTGTGCCATCCCACATGGACCGGCAATCTCTGGACCGGGACATGGCCCCTCACTGCGGCGACCAAGATGACCGCCTATCAACTCATCGAGATCTGGAATCCTCATTCAGACTCCGCGCGCGATTCCGCGCTCTGGCATGCCTTGCTCCGCACACGGGGAATCCAAGCCCCGCTATGGGGCGTCGCGGTCGATGATTGCCACCATGCCCGCCAGTTCAACCGTGCATGGGTCATGGCCAGGGTCACCGACGTATCTGCGGATGCGCTCAAGCGGGCGCTGACGCGGGGGGCATTCTATGCCACGACCGGTGTGACCGCCGACTTCCGGGCGGAAGACGGGGCGATCTGGGCGCGGTGGGAGGATCTGCCCGGCGCCGTGGCGCGCTACCTCGATGCCGCGGGGGCCGTCCGCCTCGAAGCGGCATCTCCGGAAGCGCGCTATCGGGTCCGCGGGGATGAGGGCTTCGTGCGGGCGGAGGTCATCGCCCCGACGGGAGCCAGGGCCTGGTCGCAGCCCTTCCGGATCATCGGCTAGCCACGAGAACTGACAGGCATGCGGTGCCTCCCCGGCGAAGACCTCAGGCATGATGCGTCTATGGATCGCGATCGCCATCGTGCTGATGCTCGCTGCCGGCGTCGTTGCCCAGGTTACGGTCAAGGGGGACGCCCGGGCGTGGCAAGAGGTGGGCGCGGCGTACGACAAGCTCGCCAAGCTCAAGACCTA
>DASSGA010000140.1:0-14276 GCA_035693805.1 bacterium
TCGAGCAGTGCGCCGCCATAGAGGCCGAGTGCAGCCGGCTGGACGAGATGATCGCCCAGCAGCAGTCGGCACTCGCCCCGGTGCAGGTCGAGCTCGCCCGGCTGCCGATCGACCAGGGGGACGTGGACGCCGCGCTGGCCCGGATCGCGGGGGAGCACGACCGTGTGCGGAGCGAGGTAGACCGGCTTCGTGCCGACGACGCGGAGCTCGCTCAGGTCCTTGCCGAGCGCGAGGCCGCGGCCGAGGCGTTGGAGACCGACGTGCATTCGGTCGTGGCGCAGACCCAGGCCGCCCGGACGCGCCTGACCGACGTCCGGGTGGAGCTCGCGGAGGTTGCCGGGACGCTGGAGGCCCTGCGCGAGCGGGTTGCCGAGCATGAGCGGCGCGAAGCGGAGCTCAGCGCGCGATGCGATCAGTTGCGGGGCGAGACGACGGTACTGGACGGTGAGCATCATCTGCTAAGCCACTCACTGCATGAGGCGCAGCAGGCGCGGACCCTGCTCGTCGAGCAGCAGGAGGCCACGCGCACCCTGCTCGGCGCCCTCGAGGAGGAGCGCGGACTCCTACAGCAGCGCCTGGTGGATCTCGAGGCGGCCTGGCGTCAGGTGCAGGAGTCGCTGCGCGACGTGGAGGAGCAGGCGCACCGCCTGGAGGTGCGCCACGCCCAGGTGGACACCGAATTCAGCGGGGCGACGCGCCGTATCAGCGAGGAGTTCGGTATGGCCTGGGAGGACGTGCGCGAGCTGCGTCTCCCGGTCGGCCGGGACGAGGCCCAGGGACGCATCGAGGCTCTGCGGGGGCTCCTCGCCGCGCTGGGGCCGGTGAACCTCCGCGCGGTGGATGAGCACGCTGCGGTCGCCGCCCGCGTGGGGGCGCTGCGCACCCAGGCGGAGGATCTCGACCGGGCGCGCGCGGCGTTGGGGGCACTGATCCGGCACCTGGACGACGTGCTGCGCGTGCGCTTTGCGGAGACCTTCGAGGCCGTCAACGAGGAATTCAACCGCCTGTTCATCCGGCTCTTCGCGGGCGGGCGCGCCCGGCTGCTGCTGGTCGACGGTGAGCCGGGCAGCGAGCCGGGGATCGAGATCGAGGCCCAGCTGCCGGGGAAGAAGATGCGCAGCCTGTCCGCGCTCTCCGGCGGTGAGCGCGTGCTCGTCGCGCTGTCGCTGATCTTCGCCATGCTGCGCGTTCATCCCAGCCCGTTCTGCATCTTCGACGAGGTGGAGGCCGCGCTCGACGACGCGAACACGACGAAGTTCACCACGCTGCTGCGCGAGCTCGCCGAGCGCACGCAGGTGCTCATCATCACCCACAACAAGGGCACGATGGAGGCCGCGGACGTGCTCTATGGCGTGACGATGGAGATCCCCGGCGTCTCTAAGATCATCTCGATGCGTCTGACGAAGAAGGGGATCCCCGAGCCCGTGCCCGTCGCTTGACCGGCGGGGTATCCTCGTAGTGTGAGTGTCTTCGACCGCCTCCGGGCGAGCCTCGCGCGCACACGCGAGACCTTCACCGCCCGCATCGAGCAGGCCCTGCGCCAGCCGCCCGGCCCGGAGTTCTTCGAGGCGATCGAGGCGGCCCTCGTGCAGGGCGACGTCGGCATCCCCACGACCGAGCACATCATCGAGCAGCTGCGGGCCCGCCGGGACGCGAGAGACCCCGAATCGATCCGCGCCGCGCTCCGGGAGATCATGCAGGAACTGCTCGGTGAAGCCCAGCCGCTCCGGCTCGATCCACCTCCCGCCATCATCCTCGTCCTCGGCGTGAACGGGGCCGGCAAGACGACATCCATCGGCAAGCTGGCCCACCGGCTGCGCTCGGAGGGACGATCCGTGCTCCTGGCCGCCGCGGACACCTTCCGCGCGGCCGCGATCGACCAGCTCGTCATCTGGGGAAACCGCGTCGGGGTCGAGGTCGTGAAGCACGCCCCGGGGGCCGACCCCGCGGCCGTCGTGTACGATGCGGTGCAGGCGGTGAAGGCGCGCGGCATCGACGTCCTCATCGTCGACACGGCGGGGCGGCTGCACACGAAGGTAAACCTCATGGAGGAGCTCAAGAAGATCTCCCGCGTCATCGCCCGCGAGCTGCCCCAGGCGCCGGTCGAGCGGCTGCTGGTGCTCGACGCCTCCACCGGGCAGAACGCGATCCAGCAGGCGCGCCGCTTCCACGAGGCAGTGGATGTCACCGGGCTCATCCTCGCCAAGCTTGACGGGACGGCCCGGGGGGGCGTCGTGCTTGCCATCGCCCACGACCTGCGCCTCCCCGTCAAGCTCGTCGGCACGGGGGAGAGTCCCTCCGACGTGCAGCCGTTCGACCCGCCCCAGTTCGTCGACGCCCTTCTGCCCTAGGTCGCAGCGGTTGCCCCAGAGGAGTCTCCCCGGTGTTTGCAGGAAACCTCTGCGGTGCCTTTCCAGGTGCAGGGCACCGCGGAGAGGAGGGGTGCCAAGATGGCCCAGGTCTACATCGCGATAGCTATTGCTTCGCTCGCCGTGGTGGCGATCGTGGTGTTCACAAAGAAGGGCGCTCCGGGACAGAGACTCTCGCCCCTCGCGGGGGTCTCGTTTGCGCTGGTTGTTGCCGGGATCGTGTTCGGCGAGGATCGAGTGCTCGGTTACGGTCTGATGGGTGCGGGGGTACTGCTTGCTCTGTACGACGCGCTGCTCAAGCGCCGACAGTGATGATGCGCTGGAGCGGGCCCGCGGTCAACTGTCGCCCGGCCGGCGCTCTTTGCGCACCCGTTGACATCCCCCCCGCCCCAGGCCTATGCTGGATAGGCTGTAAAGTCAGATAGCTTTACAGCCAGAACCCGTGGATCACGAACTGACCGAACGCCTGCGCGTCATCCGGCTCTTCGACACCTACGGAGCGCTGCTTACGGTGCGGCAGCAGCGGCTGCTGCGGCTGTACTACCACGACGATCTTTCCCTGAGCGAGATCGCCGAGCAGGACGAGGTGACGCGGCAGGCCGTGTTCGATGCGCTGCGCCGGTCGACAGAGGAATTGGAACGGCTCGAGGGGTCGCTGCAGGTGATGGAGTCCCGCCGGCAGCTGATCGGGCGGCTCGACGCGCTGGCGGCGGCGTTGCGGCGGCTCGGCGAGCAGGTCGGTGTTGAGGCAGTCGCGGAGGTCGAGCAGGAGCTCGCGTCCCTCCGCCGGGCGGCCGGGTGATTGGTGGAGCACTACTTCACACGTGAGCCCAGCGCGCCGTCACGCCCGCGGGAGATCCAGGCCCGCCTCCGCGGCAAGGTCTGGACCTTCGTGACCGACCGCGGCGTCTTCGCCGGCGCCGGCATCGATCCCGGCACGCGCGCCTTGATCGAGGCGATGCGCATCGAGCCGACGGACCACGTGCTGGACGTCGGCTGCGGGTACGGGCCGATCGGTCTGGTGGCGGCGCACCTGGCACCGCGCGGCCGCGTTGTGCTCATTGACGTGAATGACAGGGCTGTTAAGTTGGCGGCGGACAACGTCCGCCGCCACCATCTCGAGAACGTCGAGGTCTACGGCGGGGATGGAACCCAACCAGTGCGCGGGCGGATCTTCGACGTCGTCGTGACGAATCCGCCGATCCGGGCCGGAAAGGCCACACTGCGCCGCCTGCTGCGCGAGATCCGCGACGCCCTGCGTCCAGGAGGGCGTCTCTACCTGGTGGCGCGAACGGCCCAGGGGGCGAAGACGCTGGCGAAGGACCTCGGCGCTGCGGTGGGGCCGGTGCGGGAGGTCGCGCAGGCGGCCGGATATCGCGTGTATGAAGCCGTGCGGGAGGACCCAGAGCGGTAGCCATGTTTGAGTCGTTGTCGTCGAGATTCCAGACCATCATCCGCAACCTCACGGGGCGGGGCGTCCTCTCCGAGGCCGACGTCGACGCCGCGCTGCGCGAAGTGCGCCTGGCGCTGCTCGAGGCCGACGTCAACTTCAAGGTCGCCAAAGCGTTCGTGGACCGCGTGCGTGCGGCCGCCGTCGGAGCGCTGATCACGAAGAGCCTCGCGCCCGGGCACGAGGTCGTCAAGATCGTCCACGAGGAGCTGATTCGCCTGCTCGGAGGACCGACCCGCGATCTTCGGATTGCGGATCGGCCTCCCACCATTATCCTGCTCGCGGGTCTACATGGCGCCGGCAAGACCACCACCGCCGGCAAGCTGGCCCTGCGCCTGCGCAAACGCGGGCGTCAGCCCCTGCTCGTCGCGACCGACCTCAAGCGGCCCGCCGCGGTGACGCAGCTCCAGGTGGTCGGCGCGCAGGCGGGCATCCCCGTCTACGCACAGGAGGGCGCCACGGATCCGATCGCCGTCGCCCGTGGGGCCATCGACGCGGCCGCTCGCGGCGGTCTGGACACCGTGATCATCGACCCCGCCGGCCGGCAGCACATCGACGAGGAGTTGATGGCCGAGCTGCGCGCGATGCGCGAGGCGGTGCAGCCGCACGAGGTCCTGCTCGTGATGGACGCGATGGCCGGGCAGGACGCCGTGACGATGGCCGAGCGCTTCCATCAGATGCTCGCTCTCGACGGGCTCATCGTCACGAAGCTCGACGGCGACGCGCGCGGGGGCGCGGTGCTCTCCGTCGTCGAGGTCACCGGTGTGCCGGTGCTGTTCGCCGGCACGAGCGAGAAGCTCGACGGGCTCGAGCCCTTTCATCCCGACCGCATGGCTTCGCGCATCCTCGGCATGGGCGACGTCCTCACGCTGATCGAGCGCGCCCAGGAGGGCGTGGACGAGCAGGCCGCCGGCGAACTCGAACGCAAGCTGCGAAAGGCCGAGTTCACGCTCGATGATTTCCGCCAGCAACTGCGCCAGGTGCGCAAGATGGGGCCGCTCGATTCGCTCATGGAGATGATCCCGGGGCTGGGGGCCCGCATGAGGAGCGCGGGCGGGGTGGACGAGCGTCAGCTCGGACGGGTGGAGGCGATCATCGACTCGATGACGTCGCAGGAGCGGCGCCAGCCGCAGCTCATCGACGGCAGCCGGCGTCGGCGCATCGCGCGCGGCAGCGGCACGTCGATCCAGGACGTGAACCGCCTGCTGCGCCAGTTCGACGAGGCCAAGCGGATGATCAAGCAGGTCAGCGAGCTCGAGAAGAAGGGGAAGCGGGGGAAGCTCCCGTTTCCGCTCCAGTAAACGAACGGGGAGGTCCGGCATGGTGAAGATCCGATTGATGCGGTTGGGCGGCAAGCACAAGCCGTTCTACCGCCTGGTCGTGGCGGATTCGCGCGCGCCGCGCAGCGGGCGGTACATCGAGGCGATCGGGTACTACAACCCGACCACGGAGCCCTCGACGGTGAAGATCGACGAGGCTAAAGCGCTGGCCTGGCTGCGCAAGGGCGCCCGTCCCTCGGACACGGCGCGCGTGCTGCTGACGCGCACCGGCGTCCTCGAGCGGGCCACGGCGAAGTCCTGAGGCGCGGACCGTGGCCTCGGAGCAGTCCCTGCGCGATCTTGTCGAGTTCGTGGCCCGCGCGCTCGTGGACGATGCGGCGGCGGTGCGGGTGCGGACGGGTGTGCCCGCGGAAGGGCAGGGGGTGTTGATCGAGCTGCACGTGGCGCCCGCCGACATGGGCAAGGTGATCGGCCGCCAGGGGCGGATCGCGCGGGCGCTGCGGTCGGTGGTGCGGGCCGCCGCGGTCCGGCACGGCGTGCGGGTCGTTCTGGACATCAAGAGCGCGTGACGGGAGGAGCACGATGGGGATCACTGTCAGCCGGCCGGTGGTGATCAAGGCCGTGGTCACGGAGAGCTTCAAGCGGTTGTACCTCCAGGATCTCGAGGAGGCGATGAAGCGCGTGGACGCGATCGTGCAGCAGATCGACACGCAGATCCGCCGCGCCGAGCTGGAGCGCCAGGTCTCGCCGCAGAGCCGCGCCGTGCGCCAGCAGCTTGAGCTGGAGCGCGCCCGGCAGGAGGCGACCAAGGCGGAGCTGTCGATGCGGCTGCGCGAGGCGCAGGAGCTGGCGCTCAACTCGGAGTTCCCTCAGGGGACGATGGAGAGCCTGGTCGAGGTCTCGGTGGGCGACAATCTCTTCGACAAGATCGGCCGCACCGAGCTGGTCGTGAAGGACGGCATCGTCCTGGAGATCCGCGAGGAACGCTAGATGACCGCGCCGCCCGCGCTCGTGGTAGTGGGCCGGGTGATCCGGCCGCACGGCCTGCGGGGCGAGATGCGCGTCCAGCCTGAGACCGACTTTCCGGAACGCCTGGGGATGCTGGGCCAGGCGGTGTTGGTCACCGACGAGCGGTCCGAACCCGTGCGGATCGAGGCCGTGCGGCGTGCGGGTGAGGCGGTCCTGGTAAAGGTCGCCGGGATCGATACGCCGGAGGCAGTGGATCCCTGGCGGGGTGCCGCGCTGGCCGTACCCCGCGAGATGGCCGCGCCGCTGCCGGAAGGCCGCCACTACATCTTCGACATCCTGGGGATGACCGTAGCGACCGACCAGGGCCAGGTCCTGGGCACGGTGGACGAGGTCATCCGAACGCCGGGCAACGACGTGTACGTCGTCCGGGGCGCGCGGGAGCTGCTCGTGCCGGCGATCTCGTCGGTCGTCCTCCGGATCGACCCCGCGCACCGCCGCATGGTGATCCGGCCCATGCCGGGGATGCTGGAGGAATCCTGATGCGGGTGGACATCGTCACCATCTTCCCGGAGGCGTTCACGCCGCTGCAGGTCAGCATGATCGGGCGCGCCCGCGAGCGTGGGCTGCTCGACGTGCAGATCTGGGATCTGCGCGACTTCACCACCGACCGCCACCGCCAGGTGGACGACGCGCCTTACGGCGGTGGGGCCGGCATGGTGATGAAGCCGGAGCCGTTCTTCGCCGCGGTCGACGCCATCCGCGCGGAGGCGGGTGAGCCCGCGCACATCATCCTCACCTCGCCCCAGGGGGCGCGGCTCACCCACGCCCTGGCCGAGGAGATGGCGGGCACGAACCATCTCGTCCTGCTCTGCGGGCACTACGAGGGGATCGACGAACGCGTGCGCGATGGGCTGGCTACCGACGAGATCTCGATCGGGGACTACGTGCTGACGGGCGGTGAGCTGCCGGCGATGGTCATCGTCGATGCCGTGGCGCGGTTCGTGCCCGGCGTGGTGGGTGACGCCGCGTCCGTGGAGGCGGACTCCTTCGCGGAGGGGCTGCTGGACTATCCGCACTATACGCGGCCGCCGGAATTCCGCGGGATGACCGTGCCCGAGGTGCTGCTCTCGGGGAACCACGAAGCGATCCGGCGCTGGCGCCGCGCCCAGCGCCTGCGCCGCACGCGGCGGCGGCGGCCGGATCTGCTCAAGCATGAGGCGTTGAGCGACGAGGATCGGCGCCTGCTGGACGCCCCCGACCTCGGAATCGACTAGCAGCCGATTCTGCCGCCGCAGGTGGGCCGGGCGGTGCGGAGAAGATGAGCACCATGCCGAAACCCCACATGACAGCGGTGGGCTTGGTCGTTCTCCTCCTAGTGGGATGGGTGGGGTCAGCCGGCACAGCCGCTGCGCCTGGCGGCGGTTGCACTGATCCACTGCCCATTGACCCGCAGCGCATCCTTACGGAAATGGGCTGGCAGAGCTACAGCGGCGCCCAGCAATTCGGTCCCGTCTGCTCCGCGCAGTGGAGGACGAAGTCCGGTGAAAGTGTGAGCCTTCTCATCTACGGCCCGACCTCGCTGCAATCCCTAGGGGTGAAGGGTTCGTCTCCCAAGGACGCTGCCGACCGCTATCGGGGAGAGTCTCCCAAGGGTGTGGAGTCAGTCCCGGGCGTGAAAGACGTTTACACCGTGTTCGACCCCAAGACCGCCAACCGCCGGGTGTTCGTGCCGTACCGTGGCAAAGTGTACATGCTCAATATCACCGCAGAGAAGTTCCCACTGGCCGTGCTCGTCAAGGCCCTGCTCCGCTCCTAGCGGCCTGCGTCCATCGACTGGGCGGAGGCCGCGTGCTATAATTTCTCGCCGTGGGCGCCACCCCGGCAGGACTGCGGAGGATGTCGGCATGGACAAAGTAGCGGTCGTCGAGCGCGAGCAGCTCAAAGGGAAGATCCCCGTCTTCACCCCCGGCGACACCGTGCGGGTGCATCTGAAGGTGGTCGAGGGCGGCCGCGAGCGCGTCCAGGCCTTCGAGGGCGTCGTCATCGGGCGCAAGAGCGGCGGGGTGCGCGAGACGTTCACCGTCCGGCGCATCAGCCACGGAGTCGGCGTGGAGCGGACGTTCCCCCTGCACTCGCCGCGCATCGAGCGCATCGACGTGATCCGTAAGGGCAAGGTCCGGCAGGCGAAGCTGTACTACCTGCGGGGCAAGATCGGCCGCGAGGCGCGCATCAAGGAGATGCGCTAGCCCCACCCAGTCCCGCCCTCGTGGAGATCCTCGACCGGCTTCCACTCAGCATCCCGAGCCTGATCCTCATCCTGGCGGGCGTGCTCATCGTGGCTCGTCTGGTCGTGAAGCGCGCCTACGCCATCCCGCCGGCCTGGCGGACCAGCGTCGTCGAGACGCTCGATGCCAGCATCTTCGCCGCGCTGCTGTCCCTGCTCATCATCACCTTCGTCGTGCAGGCCTTCTACATCCCATCCGGCTCGATGGAGCCGACCCTCCAGGTGGATGACCGCATCCTGGTCAGCAAGTTCAGCTACCGCGTCGGCACGATCGAGCGGGGGGACGTGATCGTCTTCCACTATCCTCTGAACCCCGGCAAGGACTTCGTCAAGCGGGTGGTGGCCCTCACCGGCGAGACGGTCGAGCTGCGCGACGGCGTGGTGCTGATCGACGGGACGCCGATCAAGGAACTCTACCCCACGGCGCTGGCCGGCGGCGATCGCGCCTGTACCAGTAACTACGGCCCCCAGAAGATTCCTGAGGGCCAGCTCTTCGTCCTCGGCGACAACCGCTGCAACAGCGAGGACAGCCGCTTCTTCGGATTCGTCCCGACGCCGAACGTGGTCGGCAAAGCCCTCTTCATCTACTGGCCCCCGCAGCGCCTGGGCATCGTCCGGTAGCCGCTGCATCCACGAAGGCGAATCCGCCGGCCGGCCCGAACCTCTCCGGAGGGTACGCGACCGTGGCGTCTGTCCTCCGTCGGAAAGAGATCCGTGCGCTCTCCGTTGCCGAGGTTGTCCTCCAGGTGGGTGCCCTTGCGGTCATCGACGAACCGTTGCTGCGCGTCCTGGCGCGCGATGAGCGGGCCGGCGTACGGGCGTTGGCCGTGCGCTACCGACGGCAGCGGGCTCGGGCGGCGCAGGAAGAAGCGCGTCTGGATGGGCTGCGCGCCATCGAGGATGAGCACCGGGCCGCGGGTTTCCGCATCATCGCGGGCGTGGATGAGGCGGGCGTGGCTCCGCTCGCCGGTCCGGTCGTCGCGGCGGCCGTCATCCTCCCCTCCGACGTCCGCCTCCCTCACCTGAACGACAGCAAGCAGCTGACCGCGGAGCAGCGGGACGTACTCTACGCCGAGATCATGCGCACCGCCACGGCCGTCTCAGTGGGACGAGGCGAGGTGGAGGAGATCGACCGCATCAACATCCTGCAGGCGACGCGGCTCGCCCACCGGCGCGCGATCTTGGGGCTCCCCGTGCGGCCCCATTTGGTCTTGATCGACGGCCGCATTCCGGCCGACGTGCCCGTGCCTCAACTCGTGATCGTGGACGGAGACGCGACCTGCGCGTCGATCGCGGCGGCCTCGATCGTGGCGAAGGTCACCCGCGACCGGCTCATGGCCCTCCTGGCACAGCAGTATCCGGGATTCGGCTTCGAGGTGCACAAGGGGTATTCGACGCGGGCGCACAGGGCGGCGATCGCCCGGCAGGGCATCGCGCCGGTGCACCGGCGGTCGTTCCTTACGGTGCGGGGACAGCAGCAGACGCTGGCTATCGGCTGACCAGCACGCGCAGCATCGAGCGGTCCAGCGGGGTGAAGCGCATCGTGTAGCCGGCGAACGTGAGGTACGTCTCGCCGCCGTTGACCACGGCGGCGCGGAAGGCGAGCATGCCCTTCTGGGCCCCGATCACCGATCCCACCGCGTCCTGCAGGAACATGCTGACCTGGAATCCGCGCCGTTCGTCCCGCGGAAGGTACATCACGAGCTGCTCGATGAGGTTCCCGCGGAGGACGACGTCGACCGTGATGGCCCCGTCGTCGGAGGTGAACCGGTAGAGGATGCGGCCGGAGAGCGCGCCGCTCAGGGTCATCTGCCCCTGCGGATTCAGTGCCAGCTGGTTCATGACGGGGCCCTCGGTGAAGGCCTGGAGCGGATCGCCGACCCGCGCCTGCACGGGCGCGCTTCCCAGGAGCAGCACCAGGGCCGCCAGCAGCCACCGTCGCAGCATCTGCATCTCTCACGCTTCCATGCCCCTGGTCGATCAAGGGCAGACGGCCCGAGCGGGGGTGATACGGTCCGGCGGGGGCATGGCGGGCGCCCGGGGCGAGTGCTACACCTGCGTCATGGATCGTGTGCGGCTCGGCCGGATCGGCGAGGAGGCTGCCGTTGCGCACCTGGAGACCCGCGGGTACCGGGTCGTCGCCCGCAACTTCCGCTGCCCGCTCGGTGAGATCGACCTCATCGCCATGCAGGGCGCGGTCACGGTCTTCGTCGAGGTGAAGTCCCGCAGCACGGACGAGTACGGACCACCCTTCGAGGCGATCACCCGCCTCAAACAACGGCGGCTCACGCGGCTGGCCACCTACTACTTGAAAGGAAAGAACCTGCTGAACCGGCCCGCCCGGTTCGACGCCGTCTCGGTCGCGGTGACTCCGGAGGGGCGGGTAGGGCGGGTGGAACTGCTCGTGGATGCTTTCGAAGCGGGATAGACGATGGCCGAGCGTGAGGCCAACGCGGGCATGAATAGACCGAGATGACGCGACTCTGGACGCTCGCGCTCGCCGCCGCCCTGTTGGTCTCTCCTGTCCAGGCCCAATCAGCGAAGCCGCTCTGGGTGCTTCAGGAGCCGGGCCAGATCGTCGAGTATGACGCGGCAACGTTCGCGGCCCGGCGCACCATGAACGTCCCCCGGAGGCTCCTCGAGCATCCGGAGTATCTCACCGTCAATGCCCGAGGGCAGATGCTGTTTCTTCCCCCGCGCGGCGTCCAGTGGGCAGGCGGCGAGATGGCCTCGGCGGCGGACCGCGTATGGTTCTGGGACGGCCGGCAAGCAAACGAGTGGCCGCTCGAGAGTCAGCCCACGCGCAGCACGAGCGGGGCCCAGCCGATCCTCGTCGAGACGACCGCGGACTGGTTCCTGTCCTCCGGCGGCGACTGGTTGGTCGTCCTCGAGACACGATTCGAGAAGATCGTGAGCGAGCCCGGCGTGGAGCGCTCCGTGCGCACCACGTCACGCATCCTGCGCACGGATCTCGCCCGCAGCCGATCGGTCACGATCACGAGCCTCCCCTCATCCGGCTGGTGCGCGTGCGCCACGGGGGTGTGCTCCGAGACCTGCCCGGAATGGTCGTTTTGGGCTCCCGATGGGGTCGTGGGTGACGTCTTCCTCGTCACCCGCGTGACTCCCGGCCAGATCGGCTCGACCTATCACGAGAGCCTTCTGTATCAACGTTCGGGGCAGCAGTGGCGCGCTACGAAGCTGCCCGGAGCCGTCCAGCAGCCGCTCGCGGCGTCGTCCGGAGGCGAAATCCTGATCGGCGCCGTCCTCGACGGCGGATGCTGCGGGTGGGAGAACGAAGGCAGCGACCGGCTGCTGCTGCTGCGCGGCGGCACGGTCACAGTGCTGTACGACGAGCTCGGCCGCTACGACAATCGAAACTACGACGTGAGCTTCTTCCCTTCGAACGCACGCCTCTCACCCGGAAAGACCATGCTCGCGTACACGATCACCTCCACGGCACAGCCGGGCGCAGAGATCCGGCTTTCGTCCTCGGGGAAGGAGGCGCCCCGTGAGCTGACACGCGTCCGTACCGCCATGGCCGAGTTGCCGTCGATCGAGATTCTCCGTCTTGGGGTCAAGCCCCGACGGACGGTTGTGATCCGTCACGCCGTGCTCGTGGGCTGGCTGAACGACGGCGAGATCCTGATCGTGCAAGACGGCCGGCTCTCCGTGTATGACGTTCAGACCGGCACGCAGAGGCAAACGCCGATCCGGGTGCGCACCGCCGGCGATGTCTTCCCGCGCTAGATAGCCACCTCGAGTCAGTGTTCGCAGCATCATCACCGGCTAGAATCCACGCTGAGTGGAGATGCTGGCGCGGGTACGCAGTGCGGCAGTGCTGGGGCTCCAGGCCTACGGCGTTGACGTGGAGGTGGACGTCGGCGGAGGACTGCCCGCGTTCGCCATCGTCGGCCTGCCCGATGCCGCCGTGCAGGAGGCCAAGGAACGCGTCCGCTCCGCGATCCGCAACGCAGGTTACGAGGTGCCGGCGCGCAAGATCACCATCAACCTGGCCCCGGCGGATGTCCGCAAGGCCGGTCCCGCCTTCGACCTGCCGATGGCGGTGGGCATCCTCGCCGCGACAGGCCAGCTGACGGGTGCCCGTCTCGATGGAGCGATGCTGCTGGGCGAGCTATCGCTGGACGGGAGCATCCGGCCGGTGCCGGGGCTGCTTGCGATCGCGTTGGCCGCCCGGGCGCTGGGCATCTCCTCCCTCGTCGTCCCTGAACGAAACGCACCGGAAGCAGCATTGGTCGAGGGAATTGACGTTCATCCCGTCGACAGCTTGGCCCGGGTCGTCGCTCACCTAACGGGACGCGCTCTTGTCCCTCCGTTCCAAGGCCCGCCTGCATCCGGAGCCGAGCCGGATGCAGGCGAACATGACTTCGCCGAGATCCGGGGGCAGGGGCACGCCCGCCGGGCGATGGAGATCGCGGCGGCCGGCGGTCACAACGTTCTGCTCGTGGGGCCGCCCGGATCCGGCAAGACGATGCTCGCCCACCGCCTGCCCTCGATCCTGCCCCCGCTCGCCTGGCATGAGGCGATCGAGGTGACGCGGATCTACAGCGTCGCAGGGCTGCTGCCCGGGGGAAGCGGTCCCATGCAGACGCGCCCGTTCCGCAGCCCGCATCACACGACGAGCACGGCGGCGATGATCGGCGGCGGAGCGGGAGCCCGGCCCGGGGAGATCACGCTGGCGCACCACGGCGTGCTGTTCCTCGACGAACTGCCCGAGTTCCACCGCGACGTCCTGGAGGTGCTCCGGCAGCCGCTCGAGGACCGCGTCGTGACCGTGGCGCGCTCGCAGCTCACGGTGACGTTCCCGGCCGCGTTCATGCTGGTCGGGGCCATGAATCCCTGTCCGTGCGGCCACCACGGAGACGACGGGGCGGAGTGCCTGTGCACGCCGCCCCAGGTGGCCCGCTATCTCGGGCGCATCTCCGGGCCGCTGCTCGACCGCCTCGACCTGCACGTGGAGGCGCCGCGCGTCTCGCCGGCCGAGCTCACCGGTCCGGCCACGGGAGAACCGTCATCGGCCATCCGCGCACGGGTCTGCGCCGCGCGAGAACGCCAGACCGCCCGGTTCGCCGGGTCGTGCGGGTGCAACGCGCTCATGACAGGGAAGCAGCTGCGGCGGCACTGCAGGCTCGACGAGGTAACGCGCACCTTCCTGCGCACGGCCATCGAGCGTCTCGGTCTCAGCGCGCGCGCCTACGATCGCGTCCTCCGGGTGGCGCGCACCATCGCAGACCTCGAGGGCGCCGAGGACATCGCCGTGGCGCACCTGGCGGAAGCCGTGCAGTGCCGCGTCTTCGACCGCCGCCTTCGGTTGCCGGTCTGAGGTGCGTGGGGTGCTTGTGGAGGTCCTGACCCCGAGGGATCCGGGGTACCCGCGCGCTCTGCTGTCGATCTCGGATCCTCCGCAGACGCTGTATGTGCGGGGGAGGCTCGCAGAGGCGGATCGCATCGCCGTGGCGGTGGTGGGGTCACGGCGGGCCACACCGTACGGGGTGGCAGTCGCGGAGTGGTTGGGACGGGAGCTGGTCCGGAGTAGGGTGACGGTGATCAGCGGCCTGGCCCGTGGGATCGACGCGGCGGCGCACCGCGGCGCGTTGCAGGGCTCCGGGCGCACGATCGCCGTCCTCGGGTCCGGGGTCGACGTTGTGTATCCGCCCGAGCACGCCCGGCTGGTGGAGCACATCGTCGAGGCGGGCGCGGTCCTGTCCGAGTACCCGCCGGGCGCGCCACCCCTGAAGCACCAGTTCCCGAAGCGCAACCGCCTCATCAGCGGATTGGCGCTCGGCGTCGTGGTGGTGGAGGGACGGGAGGACTCCGGCGCCCTGATCACCGCCGATTGCGCGCTGGAGCAAGGGCGTGAGGTCTTCGCGATCCCCGGACCGGTCTTCGCGCAGACAAGCGTGCTG
>DASSGA010000141.1:0-2036 GCA_035693805.1 bacterium
TTCGAAGCGGTGGGGCTCGACCGCCTGAAGTCGCCCTGGTTCACCGACCCGACCATCGCCATCTACTCCGTCGTGCTGGCCGCGGTGTGGCAGATGTCCGGGTTCACAATGGCGATGTACCTGGCCGGGCTGCGCGGCATCCCCGAAGAGCTGCGCGAGGCGGCGCGCGTGGACGGGGCCTCGGACTGGCAGCTGTACCGGCACGTCATCCTGCCGCTGCTGCACCCGATCACGCTCAGCGCGGTGATCGTGCTCGGCCACATCTCGCTCAAGATCTTCGACCTCGTCTTCGCGATGACGGGCAGCGGGCCGGCCTTCTCCACGGATGTCCCCGGCATCTTCATGTTCGAGACGACGTTCCGGGGCAACCGCTTCGCCGAGGGCGCGGCCATCGCCATCGTCATGCTGGTCATGGTCGCGGTGGTCGTCATCCCGTATCTGGTGTGGAGCAGCCGGGCGGAGCGGGAGACGTGATGCGCGGCCGTACGCGGCTCCTCCGCATCCTGATGTACGCCGCGCTCGTCGCCCTGGCGCTGTTCTATCTGCTGCCGGTGTACGTCCTGGTGAACAACGGGCTGAAGTCGTTCCAAGAAGTCAGCCTGAGCCGGATGTGGGAGCTCCCCTCGACGCTGCGGTTCGACAGCTTCGCGAGGGCCTACCGCCGCCTGGCCCCCAACTTTCGCAACAGCGTCATGCTCGTCGTGCCGGCCACCATCTTCGCCGCGGCGCTCGGATCGATCAACGGCTACCTGCTGTCGAAGTGGAAGTTCCGGGGGGCGGACGTCGTCTTTCCGCTGCTGCTGTTCGGGATGTTCATCCCATACCAGAGCATCCTCATCCCGCTCGTGCAGTTCCTGCAGTGGCTCGGCGGCACCCTCGACATCCGGCTCTACGGGACGATCGCCGGGTTGGCCCTGGTGCACGTCATCTACGGCATCCCCATCACGACGCTGATCTTCCGCAACTACTACGCCACGGTGCCGACGGAGGTGGTGGAGGCCGCGCGGATCGACGGGGCGGGGCTGCTCGGGATCTACCGCGACGTCATCCTGCCGCTCTCGATGCCGGGGTTCGTCGTGGTGATCATCTGGGAGGTCACGCAGGTGTGGAACGAGTTCCTCTTCGCCGTGGTCATCACCGGTAACCCGGCCCACCAGCCGGTCCAGGTCGCCCTGCGCAATCTCGCCGGCAGCCAGATCATCGAGTGGAACGTGCAGATGGCCGGCGCCCTGCTGACGGCGCTGCCGACGCTGCTCGTGTACATCTTCCTCGGCCGCTACTTCCTCCGGGGATTGCTGGCGGGAGCGTTGAAGGGGTGAGGGCGAGCGTGAGGACGAAGGCCGGAGCGGCACAGAAGGCCGTCGTGGAAAGCGCCCGACGGCGCACGTGGGCGGAGATCGATCTCGACGCGATCGCCTCCAACGTGCGCGCCATCCGGTCGCTGCTGGCGCCGGGGCTCCGCTTCATGGCCGTGGTGAAGGCGGACGGGTACGGGCACGGGGCCGTGCCGGTGGCGCAGGCCGCGGTCGGCGCGGGTGCGGAGTGGCTGGGCGTGGCGACGGTCGGCGAGGGGCTGGCGCTGCGGACGGCGGGCGTGAAGGCGCCGGTGCTGGTGCTGGGGTCGGCCGTGCCCGAGGAGGTTCCCGAGGCGGCCCGCGCGGATCTGAGCCTGACGGTCACCTCGATGGACGCCCTGGGCGCGCTGCTGCGGGCCGGCCGGCGGGCCCGGTTGCACCTGAAGATCGACACGGGGATGACCCGCCTGGGCGTGCAGCCCGCCGAGGTGGCGGCCGTGCTCAGGCGTCTGGCGAAGGCAGGCATGCGGCTGGAGGGCGTGTGCACGCACCTCGCGACCGCGGACGATGCGGATCACACCTACGCCCGTGAGCAGCTGAACCGCTTCGACCAGGCGCTGCCGGCGGTGCGGCGGAAGTTCCCGAAGGCGATCGTGCACGCCGCCAACAGCGCCGGCGCGCTGGGGCATCCGCGCGCCCGGTACGATCTGGTTCGCATCGGTCTCGCGATGTATGGTCTGT
>DASSGA010000142.1:0-5422 GCA_035693805.1 bacterium
CCCGCGCTCGGCGAACGGGTTCTGGCGCGGGCGGGGCAGGTGACCCAGGCGGCCACGGCGGCCGTCGTCGTGCTGCTTTTTCTCCCCAGTCCGATCTCCAACTGGCTGATTCCGGTCGTCTTCGTCGGAGCCGCACTCGGCGGGTTCCATGCTCGCCGGCGGCTCCTCGACGAGACGTGGTCGTTCGGGCAGTACCTCACGTTCATGGTGCGGTTCTGGATCGCCTGGATCGGATTCTGGATGGGGCTGGCGGCGAGCCCATCCATCGTCTTTTCGACCGGGGATGCTGCTCCCGTTGCCGCGCCCGTGGTGGCCGCCCTCCTCATCGGTTGGTACGCGCGCCAGCATGCGCTGTTCATCAGGATCCTGGGCGCGAGGCCTCTCGAGCTGCCGGCGCATCTCCGCGTGATCCTGGTTCGGTCCAGGGTCGGAACGAGCACATTCTGGCGGATCCCCGTCGCCGGGGGCCGGCTGGCGACCGCGTTCGCGGTTCCGTCGCCGCGCACACCCGCCGTGGCTTTCTCGGATACGGTCGTCGAATCCCTGACGGAGGACGAGCAGGGAGCGGTATACGCGCACGAGCTCGCCCATCTGGAGCGCATCGCGGCGACCCGCCGGACGGGGCAGGAGTGGTCGATCATCGGGGCGCTCATCCTCACCGGCTCGTTCGGTCCGCTGCTGCCCGGGGCGGCGCTCTGGATGGTCCTGGCTTGGGTCGTCGGCATCCTGCTGTTCTTCGGCAAGGTCATGGCCCAGAATCGCAAGGCCGAGGAAGCGAGTGACCGGCGAGCGGTGGAGCTGTGCGGCGACGCCGGGGCCCTCGAGCGCGCCCTCATCAAGCTGACCGTGCTCGCGAGATTGCCCCGCCGCTGGAGCCTCGACTTCGAGTCGGCTTCCACGCATCCGTCCCTGGCCAAGCGCATCCAGGCCATCCGCAACGTGGGTGCCGCAACGAGCCCACACGCGCCCGCCGGTACGGCGCACGGAGATGTGCTGCAGGTCGCGAGCCGAGCCGGGACGCCGATTGTCTTCGGCGCGGACCATCTGGAATGGACTGAGCGGGAAGAGCCGCGGCGTGCTGCCTACGGCGAGCTCGGCGATCTGCGGATCGACGCGGGACTGAGGGCCGCACCGTCGCTGCATGTCACGGCCGTCTCCGGACGGTCCTGGAACATTCCGCTGGACCCTCGCATGGTCGCGGACGTTCAGGCTGCGCTGGACCGCGTCGACGCCCGTCTCGGCACGATGACGACACGCCGCACTCAACAATGGCTGACGCGCGGTCTCGCGCTCACCCTCCTGGCTCTGGCGTGGCTCGCGCCCTTGATGGGCCGCGAGGTGGCCATGAACATCTCGCCGCTGGCCGCGGGCGCGGTGGGCGTGATCTCGCCCGGTCTCGCCGCGCTGGTCGCCATGACCGTCGCCGCGGGCGGCCTGGCGGTCTTCAACATCCTCAAAGGCGTCCAGGGAGTGGGGATGATCGTCACGGCCGTGCTGGCGCTCGTCGCCGTGGGGACGGCGGCACTCGCCGTCCGTGACCGGCACGCCGCGCAATCCCGCGGGTCACGGTTCACGGCCGTGCTGTTCCTGATCTTCCCGTTCGTCGGCTCCTGGGGCCCACTCACCGCCTACGCGTTTTCTGGTGAGGAGCGCCTGCCGATCATGGCGGAGCTCCTTCGCGCCGCGCCCGATCTCTGGCTGCTCCCGGCCACGCTGGCCGGAGCGGTGTTCGTGTCCACCGGTGGTCGCCTGCGCTGGTTCGCCGCGCTGCCCATCGTGGCCGCCGCCGTCGTGGCTCTTCTGGCGTCTGCCTGACGAGCGCTGCTTCCCAGAGGGGAACCCGGGGAGCGAGGTAGAAAGCGCTCGTGGCTATGAACGCGCCGCTCACCGACGCCCTGCCGCCCCAGGAGATCGCGCGCAAAGTTGCCACGATCGGTGTCGCCAAAGCCCGCGGGGATGCCTTCACGATCTTCGTCCTGGCCGTGCTCGCCGGCGCGTTCATCGCGCTCGGCGCGCTGTTCTTCACCGTCGTCGTCACCGGCGCCGATCTCGGCTTCGGGATCAACCGGTTCCTCGGCGGCCTGAGCTTCTCGCTCGGCCTGATCCTCGTCGTCGTCGCCGGCGCCGAGCTGTTCACCGGCAACAACTTGCTGGGGATGGCCTGGGCGAGCGGCCTCATCGGAACACGCGACGTGGCACGGAACTGGCTGCTCTCCTACGCGGGCAACGTCGTGGGCAGCCTCGGGACCGTGCTCCTCGTCGTGTGGGGCGACATCGGCGCCCTCGGTGGGGGCGGGGTCGGGCAGACGGCGGTCGAGATCGCCCGCAGCAAGGCGGGGCTGTCCATCCTGCAGGGGTTTGCCCGGGGGATCCTCTGTAATGCCCTCGTGTGCCTGGCCGTCTGGCTGGCCCTGGGCGGCCACAGCGTGACGGACAAGATCCTGGGCATCATCTTCCCCATCACGGCCTTCGTCGCCATCGGCTTCGAGCACTCGATTGCGAACTGGTTCTTCCTCCCGTTCGGGCTGGCGCTCGATGGGCGCGGGGTGATCTCATCCGCCGGCGTCGTGCAGAACCTCATCGCGGTCACCGCCGGCAACATCGTGGGGGGGACCGTCCTGGTCGCCGGCGTGTACTGGCTCGCCTACCTCCGGGGCGAACAACGGCCGCGCGTGCCTCGCTGAAGGCTCCGGACGTCTGCCCCACCTCCCCGGAAGGCATGTCTCAGACGAGATGGATACCTGGCTGCTCGCGAACGCATGGTACTCCCTGGCCGCGTGGACCGCGGTGGCGATCTCGGATTACTTCCTCACGCTGTACGGGGCGCAGCTGTACCAGACGACTCTCGGGTACCACGTGACGTTCCAGGGCAGTTACGAGCTCACGCCCATGTTCCAGGCGGATGTCGACGCGCGGCGGCGCTGGAGTCCCCGCTTCGTCCGCGCGGTCATCGCCACGAACGCCGCCATGCTGGCGGTCTGGTTCATCGCCGTCGTCCTCCTGGGAATGTCCGCGGTCTTCGCCTTCATGATGGGTGGGCTCATCCTGCGCTCACTGAGCATCCACCTGCGGCACCTCCGGAACATCGCGCTCGCCCGCTTCATCCGAAGCGGTGAGGGCGTGAGCGGGAAGGTCGAGTACGCTCGGTGGCTGACGCTACGCCTTTCGGCCGTCGAGCTGCTCAGCGTGGCGGGGCTCTTCGGTCTCCTCGCCCTCGCCGGCGGCGGGTGGGCGGTCTTCGGCGGAGCGGCGTTCAACCTGATCACGGGGCTCCAGCACTGGGCGATGTCGGATCAGGCCCGACGGCGCGCTGCCACCGTGGTCCCCGCCGCCTGACCACCTGCCGTAAGATAGGTCCATGGTGTGGCGATGAGACGCCTGCTGGTCGTCGTCTGGCGGCTGCATCGCTGGCTCTATCGCCGCAGCGGCGGTCGGGTGGGCGGCCGGCTGATCGGCATGCCGGTCCTACTCCTCGTGACCGTTGGCCGCCGCAGCGGACGGCCGCACGCGACGGCCCTCACGTACCTGCCCCACGGCCCGGACATCGTGATCATCGCCTCGAACGGCGGGGCCCAGAACCACCCCGACTGGTTCCTCAACCTGCGGGCACATCCGGAGGTGGAAGTCGACCTGGGACGCCGCCACCTGCCGATGCGTGCCCGGGAAAGCACAGGCCCAGAGCGAGAGGCGCTCTGGGCCCGGGTCGTGCAGATGAACCGCCGCTACGCCGGCTATCAGGCGCGCACGAAGCGGCGTATCCCGATCGTCGTGCTCACTGCTGCCGCACGGTGATCGAGACCGGCGGCGTCGTGTATCCCTGGTACGTCGACCGCACGGCGATGGTGTACACGGTCCCCGGCACGCGCATCGACGGCCGGACGGTGAAGGTGAAGAAGCCGCTCTGATTCGCCGTGACGGTCCCGCTCGTCACCGGCAGGTTGAACACCCCGAAGCGCGCGGTGACCTCGATGCGCACCTGAGCGCCCGGCATCGTCTGCCCGACCACGGAAAACTCACTCGTCGTGATCTCGGTGCCCTGCGCCGGCGCGAGGATCACGGTCTGCGCGGGGAACGGATTCGGGTTTGGATATGGATAGGGCGGATAGGGCGACGGTATCGGGAAGGGGACCGGCGTGTCGGCGCGGGCGTGGATCCTGATCCGCTGCGCCTGGATCTGGGCCCGGCCCACCATCCGACCCTCGACCTCCACGAAGTCACCGACCCGGAGGAAGCGCAGAGCCGCGCGGTCGCCCTGGCCGACCTGCACGTCCCGAGCGCGATCCAGGACCTGTCCCTGCACCCGCGTGCTCGGCTGGAGCCGGACCGTCCAGGTGCGGTATCCTGACGCGAGCGACTGCTCCCTGAGCTGGAAGACACCCTGACCACGGGACTGAAGGGTGATGATGACACCTGCCACCCTGATGCCCCGGGCGACGTCGCGGTCGCCATCGTCGGCGCGGTCATCATCGTCGTCCCGGTCGTTGTTCCGGTCGGGCGAGACATCCCCCAGGAACGAGCGCACAGTGACGGCGGTGGCGAGGAGCCGGTTGGTGCCGATGACCCACCCCTGCGCGTCGGCCACTTCGCCCACACGCAGCAGGTTGAGGACGGCCTGCGGTCCGCGCACGGTATCTCCGCCCGGGCGCCGCGCTTCGGTTGCGGCGGTCACATGGACGGTCCAGGCGCTTCCGGCCGCACCGGTGCGAAGTTCCTGGAGCGTGAACGCCGCCTGGGAACTCTGGATGCTGATGATGAAGCCCGAGACTGTGAACGCCTGTTGGGCGTGCACGGGCTGAGGAACAACAGCAAGGAGCAAGAGCAGGACAAGAGGTAGGGCTAGTGCCCGTGGGTGCAACTGAGATCACCTCCTTCTCGCCATACGCATGGGGAGGGCCGCAGGTTCGGGCGTAGGGGTCCAGAAGGGGAGTTCGAAGGAGTTGGCATGACGCGCACCCCCGACTATCTGGTTCGCAACCGCCGGGCATGGGACAAATGGTCGAAGGACTACGAGGAGTCCGGACGCCGCGGCTGGGCGACGAGCGAGATCACCTGGGGCATCTGGGGCATTCCGGAGACGGCGCTGCGCGTGCTGCCCGATGTCGCCGGGAAGGACGTTATCGAGCTCGGATGCGGCACGGCATATTTCTCCGCGTGGTTGGCCAGGCGGGGCGCGCGCGTCGTCGGCATCGACAACTCCCCGGCCCAACTGGCCAACGCCCACCGGTTTCAGCGGGAGTTCGGGCCGGCCTTCCCCCTCATCCAGGCGTCCGCCGAGGCCGTCCCGCTGCCCGACGCGAGCTTCGACCTGGCCATCTCGGAGTACGGAGCGGCCATCTGGTCCGATCCTCACCTGTGGATTCCCGAGGCGTCGCGCCTTCTTCGGCCCGGGGGCCGGCTCATCTTCCTGGTGAACGCCACCATC
>DASSGA010000143.1:0-3462 GCA_035693805.1 bacterium
TCACCGACGCGCCGCGTAATACACCCCCCTGAAGACTGACCGACCCAGGACGCGACCGTTGGAGGGCGGGCGGCCTGAGCGCTCACCGCTAAATCGGGCCCCCGGCGGATTGTCCTCCCCACTCGCAGTTGCGACCATGACAGCATGACCGCGTCCGTGGGCTACCGGCTCACCGTCAAGGACGAAGCCGTCGGCGTGACCGTGCGCGACGGTGCGGAATCCGTCTTCACCTTCGACCGCGCCGGTCGGCTCTTCGCGGCCTGGGTCGGCGAGCGCTTCTACCGGCGGGCCCTCTCCGGGCGGATCGTCGAGAAGCACACCGTCCGCCGGGGCCCGTACCGGATCGCGCACCGGCGGACGCTCGATCCGCGCGAAGCCGACGCCCTTCTCGACCGTGCCGCCGCCGCGGCCGGTGAGACCTGCGACGCCCTCGGCCGGGACGAGAGCGAGCTGGTGTGGTCCGCGTCCAGCCCCGCCTCGCCCGCGGAAGCGGACCGCCTTGCCAGGGCGGCCGCCGCGTTCAATGCCGCCGCCGCGCGCGCGGACGGGCGTCGATACGCCGAGGTGTACCGCCCGGTCGGCATCCTGCCCCCCGACCAGTACCTCGCCCTCGTCCTGCAGGTGACCGAGGGCTGCCACTGGAACCGCTGCACGTTCTGCGCCTTCTATCGCGATCAGCCGTTCCGCGTGAAGTCCGTCCCGGAACTGGACACGCACGTGCGGGACGTCACGGCCTACCTCGGAGACGGTCTCTCCCTGCGGAGGAGCCTCTTCCTCGGGGAAGCCAACGCGGTGTGCCTCCCCACGGACGAGCTCGTGGCGCGGCTGGAGCTGATCCGCCGCTGGTTCGTCCCCGACGGAGGTCCCACGCGAGGGGTATATGCCTTCCTGGACGTCTTTACCGGCCGCCGGAAGTCCCCGTCGGAGTTCGCCGAGCTGCGCGCACGCGGCCTGCGGCGGGTCTACGTCGGCGTCGAGAGCGGCGACGATAGGCTGCTGCGGCTGCTCAACAAACCGCAGCGTGCGGCCCACGCCGCCGAGGTCGTGCGAGCCCTCAAGACGGCGGGCCTGTCGGTCGGCGTGATTGTGATGGCGGGGGTCGGCGGCGACCGCTTCGCCGACGCGCACGTCACCGCCACGCTCGCCCTGTTGAACGCACTCCCCCTGGACGCGGGCGACCTCGTCTACCTGTCCGCTTTCGTCGAGCACCCGCACAGCGACTACGAGCGCGCCGCCCGGGAGGCCGGGCTCCACCCGCTCGGCCCCGTGGAGATCCACCACCAGCTCCGGCGGCTGCGGGAGGGCCTCGGCGTCGGACCGCGCGGGCCCCGCGTCGCCCGGTACGACATCGCCGAGTTCATCTACTAGCGCCTCGTCGCGGCGCCGCGCGCACCGCCCGCATCACGCGCTCTGGCATCCGGCGGTCACCTGACGCGCTCCCCCTCCTTTCTTGCTGATGCACGGATCCGGGCCTTTGATGCGCCCGCATCATGGCCGCCCGTTCCAGCGCGCGCGTACGCTAGGAGCGGACACGCATCGCTCAGCATCTCTGTGCGCGATAACGCGTCCGGGGAGGTGAACCGCAGGACGGACCATGGATACCGACAAGCGCTACCTGTCGCGATTGGACGTAGCCACGCTGTTCGAGGTGTCCCCGCACACGGTGTACCGCTGGACGCGTGAGGGCCGGCTCCCGTATGTCCTCACCCCCGGCGGGCGGCGCCGGTACCCGAGGGAGGACATTCAGCGCCTTGCGGCCTCGTGGCTGCAGGTGCACGCGACCGCCGAGCGCCCGATGCGTCGAGCAAGCTGAGGGGTGGGTCATCCATTGAGGAGGGAAACCGAATGATGGGTCATGCTGTGTGGCTCCGCCGGGGCCTCATCCTGGCGGTGGCGCTGGCCATCCTGCTGGTCGGTGGGGCGGTACTCGTCCGGGCGCAGGCCGACTTCCGGGCGCAATGGGCAACGACCGGGCACGCGAACAGGGAGCTGGCCCAGCTCGACGCGACCGTGGAGACGCGCCAGCTCAGCGCGGCGCACTGTGGCCGCTGCCATACCGAGCAGGGCTTCCTGGCCTGGCAGCCCCAGCTCAACGCCGGCAACTCCGGCAACCTCCTGAAGCCGGACGGCACGGCGGCGGACATCCGCTATTTGACCAACCTGGGGCTGACGAAGTTCTCGGTGCGGCCGGTCACCTGCAACACCTGCCACAATCCCGACTTCAGCGTACGCATCACCAAGTCGACGGCGGTGCTGCCCTCAGGCTTCCGGGCGATCGGCGTCGGTGCGGGGGCCCAGTGCATGACCTGTCACAACTCGCGGAACGGCGCGGTGGCCTGGAACCTGGAGGACCCGAAGCGTTATTCGGCCCCGCACACCGCCTCCCAGGCGGACGTGATCATGGGGAAGAACGCCTTCTTCGTGCCGCCCGCGGAAGCGGCGATCTCGCCGCATGCCACGTTCATCGGCGACGCCTGCGTGACGTGTCACATGCGCTTCAGCAAGGAGAGCCACACGTTCAAGGCGGCCGAGAACGTCTGCGCCCGCTGCCACGGAGCCGCGGTGACCGCGGGACGCGTGCAGGACGGCATTGAGACCGCGCTCCACGAAGTGGAGAACGCCATCGCCGCCAAAGTGATGGCGCGGCGGGATCGCATCGGGACGATCCGCGGCTGGGACCCGAAGACCGACGTCTACACGGACAACGTCAAGGTGGATCCGACCCAGATCACCGAGATCCATCTCACGGAGATCCACGGGCAGGGCGGGCTGAAGCTCACGCTGCGCGGCGGCCGGGAGCTATACAGTCAGATCGGCAGCGTCGCGGACGCCGCAGGGAAGCCCGTCATCCCCACGAGCGACCCGATCATCCGGGCGGTGTGGAACTTCTTCCTGATCGAGGGAGACGGCAGCTTCGGTATCCACAACCCGCGCTTCGCGCGGACGGTACTGCTGGCCACGCTCGACGCCTTGAAGTAGGTCGGGCGCGGCAGGTGGAGGGACGGCTGCGCGGGGCGGCCGTCCCTCGTCACGTCCGAGGGCCAAATCGGCCCTGGACCCGATGGGCGGGGCCGCAGGACCAGGCTATCGTGAGACCGTGACCATCCGGCGCTCCATCGATCGGCTGGTGGATCCCGTGCGCTGCCCGCACTGCGGGTCGACGTTCACCTCCCGGAGCCGGCGCGGGCAGGGGTATTCCTGCCACTCCTGCTGGCGGAGCTTCACCGAGGCGGGAGGCCTCCCGTTCGACTTCGTGGCCGACGGGTGGACCCCGGAACTGGCGTCGCTCCAGGCCGCCGGGGAGGTCATTGCCGTGCGTCTCCCGAACAGTTTCCTCGGAGTGAGTGTGATCAGCACCGCTCCGCTCCTGCTGCGGCGGGAGGCTTCACATCGTAGGGAGGTGGTCACCCGATGAAGTGGCTCAACGTCATCCTTGGCCTGTGGGTTGCCGTCTCGCCGTTC
>DASSGA010000144.1:0-3326 GCA_035693805.1 bacterium
CCTCCCCTCCCTCCTACGATGGAAGACGGCGCGAGATCTCCACGCGCACACTGCGAAGGACGGTGCGGACGTGGCGCAGACCGTAATCACTCCGACGCGCGAGGACGCCTGGGAGATGGCGCTGCGGCAGTTCAACCGCGCGGCCGACCACCTGCCCCTCAAGCGCGGCATCCGCGACTTCCTCGCCTACCCTCACCGCGAGCTCACCGTGAACTTCCCGGTGAAGATGGACGATGGCTCGGTGCGCATCTTCACCGGCTACCGCGTCCACCACAGCACGGTGCTGGGACCGACGAAGGGCGGCATCCGCTACGCCCCGCAGGTGGATCTGAACGAAGTCCGGGCCCTGGCGATGTGGATGAGCTGGAAGTGCGCGCTCATGCACCTGCCCTACGGCGGCGCGAAGGGCGGTGTGGCGGTCGATCCTACAACCCTATCCCGCACGGAGCTCGAGCACCTCACGCGCCGCTATGCCACCGAGATCAGCGTGGTCATGGGCCCGCAGAGCGACATCCCCGCCCCCGACGTGGGCACCAACGAGCAGACCATGGCCTGGATTATGGACACCTACAGCATGCACCGCGGCCACTCCGTGCCTGCGGTCGTCACCGGCAAGCCGGTAAGCATCGGCGGTTCGGCCGGGCGGCGCGAGGCCACCGGCCGCGGCGTGATGCTCACCGCGCGCGAAGCCGCCCGCCGGTGGGAACGGCCCTTCGCCGGCGCTTCGGTCATCGTACAGGGCTTCGGCAACGTCGGCTCGGTCGCGGCGTATCTGCTGGCTGACCAGGGGTGCAGGATCGTGGGCGTGGGCGACATCTACGGCGCGGTCTACAACCCGAAGGGGATCGACCCGCGACAGGTGCTGGCGCACGTCCAGGAGACTGGCCGCGTCCCAGGATTCCCGGGAGCGGAGGCCCTGGGCAGCGGGGAATTGCTCGAGCAACCCTGTGACATCCTCGTCCCCGCCGCGATCGAAGGCCAGATCACCCGGGCGAACGCGGCGCGCATCAAGGCGAAGATCATCGTGGAAGGGGCAAATGGCCCCACCACGCCCGATGCCGATGAGATCCTTGCCGACCGCGGGGTACTGGTCGTCCCCGACATCCTCGCGAATGCCGGCGGGGTGATCGTCTCCTACTTCGAGTGGGTGCAGGACCTCAGTTCGCTGTTCTGGAGCGAGGACGAAATCAACGCGCGCCTGGCGCCGATCATGATCGGCGCCTTCGACCGCGTGATCCGCACGGCGCGGGAGCATGAGGTCGACCTGCGCACCGGGGCGATGATCTGCGCCGTGCAGCGCGTGGCGGATGCCCTGATGACCCGGGGGATCTATCCCTAGCCGATGATGTGCATCTGGTAACCGCCGCGGAACGGCCGGCCGTCGACGAAGCGCGTCACGCTGAAGGCATGCGGGTCCAGGTAGGTGCTCGTGCCCGTGGTGACGTACTCGGCGAGCGCTTCTCCCGTGGCTGGCGCGAGCTTGAAGGAGTTCCCGCTGCCGCCCACGATCTGCAGGTAGCCGGCGAGACCCGGCACCGGGCCGAAGATGAGGTGGAAGTCGGGGCTGTTGCCGTCGGGCCCTGACCACGCGCGCAGCCGCGCGCTGCGCGATGCCCAGGGGCATCGCCGCACGACATTCTCGTGGATCTCCGCCTCGAACTCCACCGGCGGACGCGGCGGCACGGCGTCCGGGTCCACGTCGGTGACGTTGATCGCCGCGTTCTCCGCCACTCCGCCGCCGGCCAGCATGGCCCCGGAGGCATCCGGGCGGCAGTAGGTCATCGTCGAGAGGTCCAGCCAGGTCGGGCTCTGCCGCGTCCACCCCTCGTAGGCGGGCTGGAACGCCACCATCTGGAGCAGCCCCGGGCTGACCGGCAGGTCGATCCCGGCCATCGCCGCGATCCGCGCCGCCCACGCCCCCGCGCAGTTCACCACGGTGGACGTACGGATGGCACCGCGGTCCGTCTCCACGCCGGTGACGCGCGATCCGATCACGGTGATGCCGGTCACCAGGGTCTCCGTGTAGACCTGCGCCCCGAGGGTTCGTGCTTTCGCCGCAAACGCCATCGATGCCGAGTAGGGATCGGCGTAGCCCGCGTCCGCCTCTCGCGCGGCGAGGGTAAGCCCCTCGGTCGCGAACTCCGGGATCCAGGCCCGGATCTCTTCCGGCGCGATGACCTGCGTGGCCACGCCGGCTCGTTGCTGCATCCGCACCACGCGCTCCAGGTGGGCTGCGTCGGATGCGCCCGTGACGGCGACGATGAGCCCGTTGTTCACGTAGTCCACCGGGGCACCCAGCTCCTCGGCGAGACCCGGCCAGCGCTCGGCCGCGCGGTGCGCGAGCCGCACCATGGCGGGGTTGGAGTAGTGACAGCGGATGATCCCGCCCGAGGCGCCGGACGAGGCGGAGGCGATGGTGCGCTTCTCGATCAGCACGACGTGCCTGCGCTCGCGCGCCAGGTGATAGGCGGCGCTTGCGCCGTGCACCCCGCCGCCGATGACGACGACCTCCGCCTCGCGGGCCAGGGGCATCTTACTTCCCCGTCGGAACGGGCTCGAAGATTCCCGCCGGAGCTTTGCCTTCCACCGTGAGTTGCCCGACCGCGCCCTTGTCGATCCGGAAGATGCTGTGATCGACGAGGAGATACGTGCCGGGGACGTTCACGGTGAACTCGACGATCGCGGCGCCGCCTGGTGGCACCAGCGTGCTCTGCACGTTGGTGTTGGGGGTGCTGCCGACCGCTCCCTCAGGATACACGCGGTCGAAGATCTCGCCGATGACGTGGAAGGACCAGACCAGGTTCGGTCCTCCGTTGCCAGCAAAGATGCGGACCCGCTGCCCGACGCGCGCCGCGAGGGCCCCCGATCCGGTCAGCGCGCCGGCGCGGCCGTTGAACACGACGTACTCCGGCCGCTCAGCGTAAGCCTTGGCCGAGTCATACGCCTGGGATCCTTTCTCGCCACGCGCACCCCGTGTGTAGAACTCGCCCTGCATCACGTAATACTCGCGGTCCACCGCGGGTAGGCCGCCCTCTGGCTCGACGAGGATCAACCCATACATCCCGTTTGCGATGTGGGTTGGGATGTGCGGGCTGGCGCAGTGGTACACATACAACCCGGGGTTGAGTGCCTTCCAGCGAAAGACACGCTCCTGCGCGGGGGGAACCTGGGTGAGCCCGGCGCCGCCTCCCGGGCCGTTCACGGCGTGGAGGTCGATCGAGTGGATCTGCTTGCTCTGCGGACTATTCTTAAGGTGTAGCTCGATGTCGTCGCCGACCCGGACGCGGACCATGGGGCCGGGAACGGTCCCATTGAACGTCCAGAAC
>DASSGA010000145.1:0-3708 GCA_035693805.1 bacterium
TCGAGCTGCGCACGGGCCCGGGCCACATCGGCGTCGACCGCCCGGAGCTCCTCAGGCCGCGCGCCCGTCTGGAGCATCTGCAGCTGCTGCCGTGCCGCTGCGGTCTGCGCCGCGGCGGTGTCGCGCCTGGTCCGGGCCTGCGCCACGTACTGCTGAGGCACGGCCCCGATGGCCAGGAGTTGCTCGGTCCGTGTCAGGTCATCCTCGGCGAGCCGCAGGGCCGCCTCGGCCTGGTCGACCTGATACCCGGCCTGAGCACGCTCCTCGCTGCGCGCGCCCGCACGCAACTGCGCCGCCCGGGCCTGTGCCGCGGTCAGGGCGCTGCGCGCCGCCTCGAGCTCCTGCACGCGGGCGCCGGCGCGGAGCTCTGCCGCGTGCGCCCGGGAGCGGCGCACCGCTGCCGAGGCCTGCTCCACGGCGGCTGTGGCCTGACGGGCGCTGTCGAGTCGCAGCAGCACCTCACCGGAGGCGACCGGTGTCCCCTCCGTCACCAGAATCTCGGCCACCGTGCCTCCGGCGGGCAAGCTGAGCGCCGCCCCCCGGGCCGGCACCACGCGCCCTTCAGCCTCGATGGCCGTCGGGCCCTGCACCGCCGGCAGCACGGCCTCCTGCTCGCGCGCCGCATCGCGGCGGCGGCCCAGGGCCAGCAGCAGGACCACGATCACCACGAGACCACCGACCACGACGAGCGCACGCTTCATGTCGTCATCCCCCTCCGGATGCTATTCATACGAGAGCACATCACGCACGGTCAGGCGCGAGGCGTTCCAGGCGGGCAGGACGCTGGCCCCGCCCGCGAGCAGGATTACCAGGACGAGCCACAGCACCATGCCGCCGACCGAGAAGCGGAAGGTGAGCGGCGCGGAGAACATCGACTGGCCGACCCCGGCGCTGAGGGCGGCGCCGAACGGATAGCCGAGCACCGCCCCCGCGATCCAGCTGAGCAGGCCGATCAGGATCCCCTCGACGAGCACGATCAGGATCACGGCGCTGTCGGCGGCTCCCACGGCACGCAGCACGCCGATCTCCCGGGTGCGTTCGAGCACGTTGATGCTCATCGTGCCGGCCAGCCCCAAGCCGCCGACCACGGCGAGCAGCGCGGCCATGATCAGCAGGAAAACAACCAGCACGTTCATCATCCCGACGATGGACCGCCGCAGATCGGGGGTCGTCTGCACGGAGGTGATCCGCAGGCCGAGCCGCCGGAACTCGGCTTCGAGGGCGCGGGCTACCTCGCCGGTATAGACCATGTCGTGCTGCTCCGTGACGACCAGCACCCGCTCCCCCAGGCCGGCGTCGCGGACGAGCTCGGAGAGATACGGGTAGCTGGCGTATGCAATCGGTCCGCTGAAGATGCCTCGGACGAGCCCCACGATCCGCCAGCGCGTGGCGCGGCGGCCGAACTTGAGGACGACCTCCTCGCCGACGTGGAGGCCCGCCTCCTGGCGCTGGACGTCCGTGTTGATCACGAGGGCATTCGCGTCGTCGGGAAGCAGCCACCGCCCCGCCAGCACGATCGGATCGAGCAGCTCGGTGGCGGGTGGCGGACCGACGACGAAGATCGTGTTGCCCTCTGTCCCGCTCGGCCGAAGGCGGCGGGCTGAGCGCATCATCCAGCTTTCCGCCGCCACGGCTCCCGGCACGCGCAGCGCGCTGCGCTCCAGGTGCGAGGCCCGGTAGGCCCGGCTGAACTCGACCTGCACGTCGTACTTCCAGTAGCGGAACGAGTCGTCGAGCGTCGCGAGCAGCGAATCGCGCACGCTGAGCACGCCGATGAAGATCGCCCCGGCGAGCGTCAGCGTGGTCAGAGTGATCGCCAGTCGCCCCTTCCGCCGGAAGGTGTTCCGCAGCGAGAGGAGCAGCGGGCGGGACACGCCGCGCACGCGCTCCAGGAGCCGGTCGAGCCGCCCGCCCCTGCCGCCGGAGAGCCCGTAGGCGGTGAGGGCTTCCCGCACGCTGATCCGTGTGCCCCGTACGATCGGGTACAGGGCCGCGAGAACGGGGATGAGGAGCCCGGCCGCGAGTTGCTGCAGCAGGATGGCTGGCGGCAGGCGGTACCCGCCGACGTCGTAGTTGAGCATCCCCGCCGTGAAGCCGGCGAAGGCCCGGGCGCCGACGACGCCGAGTGGGATCCCCACCAGCAGCGCGAGGGCGCCGAACCCGGCGACGCCGGCCAGGTACATGCCGAGGATCTGGGGACTCCGCGCGCCGACGGCCTTCATGATGCCGACCTGCCGCACCTGCGCCGTCATCAGCGCCGTGATCGTGTTCACCACGAGGAATCCGCTGAGCGCGAGGGACATCGCGCCGAGCACGGTCAGGATGAGGAACATGGCACGCCCGACGTCCTCGGACCAGTGCTCGAAGGGGTCGGGGATGTACGTCATGACGACGGCGTTGCCGCTCTTCTCGATCTTGTCCCGCACCGCCCGCGCCACCCGCTCGATGTGCGCCTTGTCCTCGGTTCCCTCGGCCACCGTGAACAGCACCTGGTTGTATGCGTGCGGCTCCCCCAGCCACTCCAGCGTGTCCAGTGTGACGTAGCCGTACAGCATGTTCGAGAAGGCGCCGGCGAACTGGCCGATGTCGTGGACCGCGCCCGCGACGGGGAGCCCGCGGCGCCGTCCGTCCGGCAGCTCGATCAGCAGCGTGTCCCCGGCCCGGGCCCCGATGCCCTGCGAAGAGCGCTCCATGAGGACGGCGCGGTCGGGAGGCGGCCACGTCCCCCCTGCGGGCCAGACTTTGTTCACCTTGATCCGGCCGTAATCGGCCAGGGCGACGAGCTGCAGGCTCCGCCACTGCCCGGGTCGGGACTGGTACCGCACGTTCAGCGCCCGCCGGCCTTCGGCGTCCGCCACCGCGCGCATGCGGGCGATGGCCTCGAGCATGTCGTCGCCGAACGGGTCCGCGGTGTAGATCGTGGCGCTGGCCGGGTTCGTCGCGCGGTACGCGACGTGCAGCGAGTCGGCCATCATCACGTTCGATCCGCCCACCATGCCGATCGCGAACACACCCACGGCGATGGAGAGCACGACGAGGGTCGTACGGGCTTTGTTCGCCCGGAGGTCGGAGAGGACTTTGCGCCAGCGCGGGCCGATCACGCGGCTCCCTCGCGCCGGCGGGCGGCGATGTTCTCCTCGGCCCGGGCCTGGGCCATCTGCTCGATGGCCTCCCGGATGCTGGGCGAGTCCGCCAGCAGCTGGGCGAACACGGTCTGCTCCAGGGCGATCACCTCGACGCCGTCCGACCCCGCCCGGATGCCGGCGAGCAGCGCGCCCCCGCGCAGCAGCTCGATCTCGCCGAAGTACTGCCCGCGCGTGATCGTCGCCGCCCGGACGGACGTGCCGTCGGCGGAGGTCACCATCACGTCGACGCTGCCCTGCGTCACGATGAAGAACGCCTGCGGATGCTCCCCCTCGTGCACGATGTCCGCGCCGGCGGCGAAGGTGCGGGGCTGCACGCCGCGGGTCACTTCCACGAGCTGGCGCTCGGTGAGCGCCGGGAAAACCTGGGTGAGGTAGGTCTCGATGATCTCGCCGTCGGCCAGCATCACGGTGCGCTCCACGCGACGGGCCAGGTCCGGGTCGTGCGTCACCATGAGGATGGTCTTCCCGGCGGCGACGAGACTTTCAAAGAGGGCGAAGACCGACTGCGCGGTCTTCGAGTCGAGGTTGCCGGTCGGCTCGTCCGCGACCAGGATGGGCGGGT
>DASSGA010000146.1:0-4132 GCA_035693805.1 bacterium
CGTGTCGTGGCCACCGCTCGGGCGGGAGGCGATGTCCGGGGGATCGAGGAGCGCACGCTGGCTGAGCTCGAGCGCCTGGCCCGGGAGCCCGTTGAGGCGTCCGAACTGGCCAAGGTGAAGAAACAGGCCAAAGCCCAGTTCATCTTCGCCCAGGATGGCGTGTACCGCACCGCGCTGGCCCTCGGCGCCTTCGCCGCGGTTGACGGTGTCGAGGCGTTTCCCAGACTCCTCGAGCGCATCGATCGGGTCACCGCCGACGACGTCTCGGCCGCCGCGGCACGCTACTTCGCCGCCCTCAACCGCACGGTGGGCTGGTACCTGCCCGAGCCCGGGGGCGCCGCGTCCCCCGCGGTCCACGCCGCCCATCATCCCGGGACGTTCCACCACACGCCGGACGCGGAGAAGGAGGGCGCCCGGGCGGGGACACCCGAGGTCGCCGTGACGCCCGCGACGGTGACGAGGAGCGAGATGCACAACGGCCTGCTTGTGCTGGCGCACGAGCAGCCGACCACGGGCATGGTCGCCGTGCACGGCTACGTGAAAGCCGGAGCGATGTTCGACGGGGCGCGTCCCGGCCTCGCCCGCTTCACCGCCGCCCTGCTGCAGCGCGGCACACACACGCGGTCCTCCCAGGAGATCGCGGAGACACTCGAGGGGATGGGCGCAAGCCTCGCCGTCTTCTCCAACATGGAGGTCGTTGCACTGGCGCTCCGCGTCCTGCGGGAAGACGCCCGGGAGGCGATGGCGATCGTGGGCGACCTCCTGATGCAGCCCACGTTCCCGGCGGAGGAGGTGGAGAAGGTTCGCGGCGAGCTGTTGACGGGGCTGCGCATCGGGGCCCAGGACACGCGGGTGGTCGCCGAGCGCGCCTGGCGACGCCTGATGTACCCAACGGGGCATCCCCATGCGCAGATGGTCGATGGGGAGGAGGCGGTGGTTGAAGGTCTCGGCCGTGACGATCTGGTTCGATTTCACGCGCAGCACTACCGGCCCGAAGCGGCGATCCTCGCCGTCGTCGGCGACCTCCCCTCGGGCGAGGTGCTGGACGTGACCGCCCAGGTCTTTGCGAGCTGGAGACGCCAGGGTGCGTGGGCGCTGCCGCATCTGCCTCCCGCCCTCCAACCGACGTCACCCCGCCGCGGGGAGGCGCGCCTCGGCGGGAAGATCCAGTCCGACATCGTGCTCGGGGTGCCCGGGCTCTCGCGGATGGATCCGGCGTACTATGACGTGATGATGGCCAACCTCATCCTGGGCCAGATCGGGATGATGGGGCGCCTCGGGGACGGCGTCCGCGAGCGGCAGGGGATGGCGTACTACGCCTACAGCGACATCCGCGCGGGTCTCCTGGCCGGTCCCTGGTGGGTCCGCGCCGGCGTGAATCCGCAGAACGAGGCCCGGGCCATCGAGAGCATCCTCGAGGAGATCCGGACCTTCCAGCGGATCGGGCCGACCGACGAGGAACTGGGCGACGCCCGCCACTTCCTCATCGGCTCGCTTGCCCTGCGTCTGGAGACGAACGGCGGCATCGCTCAGACGCTCGCCGACATGGAGCTGTTCGGCCTCGGGCTCGACTACCTGGTGCGATTCCCCGGGATCATCCGCGGGCTGACCCGCGACGGCATCGTCGGCGGCGCGCAGCGGTTCTCACTCGACGGGTATTCGGTCGCCGTAGCGGGGCCGCCGCCCGCACCGTGACAGACCACGCCGCCGGCGCGATCGCGATCATCGGCGGGACCGGCCGTCTCGGCCTGGGCCTGGCCAGGCGGCTCGGCCGGGCGGGCGCGCGGGTGCTCATCGGGTCGCGAGACACGTCGCGCGCCCATGTCGCCGCAGCGAGCGCAGGTCTCGATGCGGCCGCCGCGCGGGCCAACCCCGACGCGGCGCGCGAAGCTGACGTCGTCTTCCTCACCGTGCCCTTTGAGGGACACGACGCGATGCTCAGGGCGCTCGGCCCACTCTTGGAAGGGAAGATCGTGGTAGATACGACCGTCTCGTACGATCGTCAGGCCCGAGCGGTCGTGCTCATCGACGGCATGTCCGCCGCGGAGCGGGCTCATCGCCTCGCTCCCGGCGCACGGGTGGTCTCAGGATTCCATACCGTCAGCTCGGAGATGTTGGCCGACGTGGAACGCCCGCTCCACGGCGATGTCCTGCTCTGCGGCGATGATGCCGACGCCAAGGACCGCGCCGGCACCATCGTCCGCGACATCGGCCTGCGGCCCGTGGATGCGGGGGCGCTCGCGCAGTCCCGGCTCCTCGAGCAACTGGCGGGGCTGCTGCTCGGACTGAACCGCCGCTATAGGAAGAAGGATCTCGGCATCGCGATCGTGGGGCTCGATTGAGGGGCATCTGAACATGCGGAGCCTGACCGCATGGGTGCCGGCCGGATGTCCGGACATCAGGCCCGGTGCGGACCTCGCCTCCACCGTCCTCGAGGTGTGCCGATCCAGTGCCCTGGAACTCGCGAGCGGCGATGTCCTGGTCCTCGCCCAGAAAGTCGTGAGCAAGGCGGAGGGCGCGGTCGTCCATCTCGCGGAGATCATCGCCGGGTCCCGCGCGGAGCAGCTCGCGGTGGAAGCCGAGAAGGATCCGCGGCTGTGCCAGGTCATCCTCGACGAGTCCGCGCGCATCCTGCGCGTCCGGCCGGGCTTGATCATCGCCGAGCACCGCCTCGGATTCATCTGTGCGAACGCGGGCGTGGATTTCAGCAACGTCGGACTGGGCAGCGACTGGGTCTGCGTGCTCCCCAAGGACCCGGATGGCAGCGCCGCCCGCATCCGCCGGGCGATCGCGCAGGCGGCCGGGGCCGACGTGGCCGTGCTCATCAACGACACGCACGGGCGCCCCTGGCGCGAGGGGGCGGTAGGCGTGGCGATCGGCGTGGCCGGGCTCGAGCCCATCTACAGCTACATCGGGCGCGAGGACCTGTACGGATATGTGCTGCATTCTTCCATCGAAAGCGTTGCGGACGAACTCGCCGCGACGGCCAGTCTGCTGCAAGGGCAGGCCGCGGAGGGGACCCCGTTCGTCGTGATCCGAGGAGCCCGCTTTCTGCCCGCCGCCGGGCGGACGAAGCTCCTGCGGGAGCCGGACAAGGACATGTTCAGGTGAGGGCGCGATGAAGATCAGAAGCGTGCAGTGCCGCATGCTGGCCGGGACGCTCTCGAAGCCCATCCAGTTCGGGATCGGGGCCTTTCCGACGTTCTCCGCCACGCTCGTCTACGTCACGACGGACGATGGGATCACCGGCGTGGGTGAATGCATCGTGCGCAAGGCGCCGCAGGTGACGAAGACGGTCGTCGAGCAGCTGCTCGCGCCGGTGCTGGTTGGACGCGACCCCCACGACGTCGGGGGGCTGTGGGACGAGATGTTCCTGCAGTTGCGGGGGTGGGGGCACTACCGCGGCTTCGTGTTCGAGGCGATCAGCGGCATCGACACCGCGCTGTGGGACATCCTGGGCAAGGCCGCGGGACAGCCGGTCTTCAAGATGCTGGGCGGCGCGGGCCGCCCGCGCGTCCCCTGCTACAGCTCTTCCGTGTACTTCGACGAGATCCCGAAGATGGTCACCGAGGCGCAGCAGCAGATGGCGCTGGGGCACACGGCGATCAAGGTGAAGATCGGCCGCGCCCGGGCCCTCGGCGGCCGGCGGATGGACGTGGCCTCGGTGAAGGCGATCCGCGAGGCCGTAGGACCCGGCGTGGACATCATGCTCGATGTCAACAGCGCCTACGATGCTGCCACGGCGATCAAGGTCTGCCGGCAACTCGAAGATGCCGACATCACCTGGATCGAGGAACCGGTTCCGCCTGACGACCTGGACGGCTATCAGCGCGTGCGGGAGGGGCAGAGCATCCCGGTGGCGGCGGGGGAGAGCGAGTTCGGGGTCTTTGGCTTCCGTGAGCTGATCCGCCGAGGGGCGATCGACGTCGTGCAGCCCGACGTCGCCCGCGTCGGCGGTTTCACCGGCGCCCGCCGGGTCGGCGCGCTGGTCCACGCCTTCAACCTCCGCTACGCGCCGCACACGGGGTTCTCCGCGGGGATCTCCCACCTCGCGTCGCTGCACGTCGCCGCGAGCGTCCCCAACCTCATGACGTACGAGTACTTCTTCGCGCCCAACCCGCTGCGCGATCTC
>DASSGA010000147.1:0-7199 GCA_035693805.1 bacterium
CGTCGAGGGTCAGCCCGTCGAAGAACTGCTCGGAGGGATCGTACGGCGCGACCCACGGCGCGAAGACGGCCACGGCGACGAGGACCGCGACGACGAGCATGCCGAGCAGCGCCGAGGGGCTGCGTTTCACGCGCGACCACAGCGTGGGCGCCTGCGGCGGGCGCCGCGGCACGACGACAGGGCCCGGGGCTCCGGCGGCGGGATGCACGCCGGTTGGGTGCGACTTGACCACGCGCTCGGCTTCCACAGGAATGACAACAAAATTACCCCATGCGACGCGCGGCTCCTCCCCCATGCATGGGGATGCGCCGACTACCGAGCAACCGGAGAGGGGCATACTATCGGTGCAACCGGAGGAGGCGCATCATCTTCCGGAGACGGTCCCCCATTACCCAGCTGGCCAAGTCGGCCGCCGCCCTCAACGGGACGATCGAAGGCTGGATCGGACTCCTGCAGAGCGGCGGCAGGGTCGTGCCGTGCCACGACGCGCGCGTGTACCTCTTGGTGCGTCCCATCGACCTCGACAGCATCAAGAAGAAGGCCGCCCAGAACGGCTCCTTCAACCTCCGGCTGGCCCACATGTACATCGAGTACATCATGGTCAACCCGGACACGCAGGCTAAGAATGCCTACGCGCAGATGCGGACCGACCCGAAGGGGCGCTTCGAGTTCCGCAGCCTTCCCGGGGACCGCTGGTACTACGTTATGGCGCAAGCCCTGGGCAGCGTGATGGTCAGCTGGCAGGCCGCCGTCTATCTGTATCCGAAGGAACGCGTGCAGGTCGTCCTGACGAACACCAACGCCTCGCTGCCGATCTACACCGAGGAACTGTCCGTGGATGTGGACGGGTCAGGTCCCGGTTCCGGTCGGGAGGGCGGGACGCGCGGGAAGCTGTTCTAGCTCCCGGCCGATCTCATCGGCGAAGTAGCTCGCTCCCATCGCCGCAAATTCCGCCCTGGCCCGCTCGAGCATCTCCCGCCGGCTGAGGGCTTCCCCGTACTTCATGAGGACGAGGGCCAGGTCGATGCGATACTCTTGCCGTTCCAGCAAGGTCACACTCCGGCGGAACAGCTCCTCCGCTTCCTCGAGACGCCCCTGGGCGGCACGCACCCGGGCGAGCGCCGCGGTATGGGTGGCCAGGCCCACGTCGTCGGCGTCCGTGACGAGGGTCACGGCCCGTTCCGCATGGTCCGCGGCGGCGAGGAGCTCGCCCTTGGCCAGGGCGATCTCCGCGAGTGTGCGCAGGATCTGAGCGGACTCCGTCTTCATGCCGTGCTGGCGCCGCGCGACCTGCGCCTTGCGCGTCTCCTCTTCGGCCTCGGCGATCTTGCCATGACGGAGGTAGACCATCGCCAGGTGGCGGCGGACGGCGGCCTCGTCCAGCGGATTGCCCAGCTGGCCGACGACCTTGATGACCTTGTGGTGGAGCGCGATCGAGTCCTCGGGTCGGCCTTCGAGGTGGGCGATGATGGCCTGCCCGAACAGCGCCTTCGCTTCGCTGATCCGCTCGTGGTGTCTCCGCCCCAGGCGCAGCGCCTCGTCGAGCGTCGTTCTCGCCTCGGCCAGCCGGCCCGCGCTCAGCTGGGCCCGCCCCAGCCAGGACAGCGTCCGCGCCTGGCCCATGCCGTCACCCATCTCGCGATAGAGCTCGACCACCCGCCGGTACGCCTCTTCCGCAGTGCGCAGGCTCCCGCGGAGGTCACTCGTCACGCCGCCCAGGACCTCGAGGGCCTCCGCCTCGCCCTGCCGGTCGCCGCGCCGCCGGAAGATTTCCAGCGCGCGCCGCAGGGCCTCGTCCGCCTCTCGCAGCCGGTTCCTGTCGTATTCCGCATAGGCCCGGTTGAGCCACGCCCGGGCCACGAGGTCGTCGCGCCCGATCGCCGGCGCCTGGTCCAGGACGGTGGAGGTGACCTCGAACACCGCGTCCTGCGCCGGCATCCACTTGATGACTTCCGAATAGTCGACCAGGAGTTCCAGGTACAACGGCGCGTCCGCGGTCAGGCCGGCGTTGCGGGTGATCGCCAGGGCCCGCTCGTACAGCCGTCGGGCCTCGGGCAGGGTGCGGATGCGCATCGCGCGCCCCCCGGCCTTGCGCAGCGCCTCCACGGCCTGCCGGGCCAGGTCTTCCGCCCGGTCGCCGGTGTCGAACGTGTTCCGCCAGGCCTGCTCATAGTGAAAGGCCAGGATGTCGAGCCACTCCTCGATCGGATTGCGCGTCATGTCCTGGAGCCACCGGGCGAAGCGCAGGTGCCGCGCGCTGCGGGCCAGCTTCGGCATCATCGCATAGGCCACTTCACGGATCAGCGCATGCTTGAAGGAGAACTCGCGCTCTCCGGCCAGCGAGGCGGCGGAGCGCTCCTCGACGAGGTCGCGGTCCACAAGCCGCTCGAGCGCCGCTTCGGCCTCGGCCGGGTCCATGTCACCCATCAATGAGACCGCGTTCAGCCAGAAGATCCGTCCGGCCACGGACGCGTCCAGGATCACCCGCTTCTCCACCGGTGTGAGCAGATCCAGCCGCGAGGCCAGGATCCCGTGGATCGTGTCCGGGATCCGGATTTCGACTGAGGGCGAGGCGAGCCGCCAGCCCTTCTCGGTGCGCATCAACTCGCCGCCGTCGATGAGCCGGCGCAGGATCTCTTCGATGTAGAAGGGGTTCCCTTCGGCGCGGCTGAGGATCGCCTCGCGCGCGTCGGCGGGCAGTGACTCTCCGTTGAGCAGCTCGGCGATCAGCGATCGGCTCAAGTCTTCCCGCAGCGGCTCCAGCAGCAGGCTGGTGTGGCTGGGCAGCCGTGTGCCCCAGTCCGGCCGCCGCTCGAACAGCTCCTGGCGGGCCAGGCACAGGGTGAGGATGGGGACGTCGGGCCCGCGCACCGCCACCCGCTCCAGCAGGTCGAGCAGACTTTCCTGTGCCCAGTGCAGGTCCTCGAAGACGAGCACAAGCGGTGTCTGCTCCGCCAGCGCGACGAAAAACGCCCGGATGGATGGGATGAGCACGTCCGGTCCTCGGCGGGGCTCGCCCGGCGCCGCCTCGGCGCTCGGGGGACTCTCCACGACCTGTTTGAGCGCGGTGAGCCGCTCGCGCCACATCGCCTCGTAGGGGCGGCGGGTCGCGGAGAGCCCGAGCAGCGCGGCGAGGTCCGCCGTCACCACGGCCGCCTCCTCGGCGCCCATGGCCGGTGCGTAGATGCGCTGCGCCGCCGCGCCCAGTTTCTCCAGCATCTCCGCCGGCGGATCGTTGTCCTTGATCCCGCACTCCTGCTTCACCATCTGCGCGAGGGGCCAATAGGTGAGGCCTTCGCCGTACGACGGGCAGCGGCCGAGGAGCACCCGGGGGGGCGCGGGTTCGGCCTTGACCAGGTGCACGAACTCCTCGATGAGCCGGCTCTTGCCCACGCCCGCCGGCCCCATCACGGTGACGAGGTGCTGCCGGCGACTATCCACGACCCGCCGGTGCAGTGCCAGGAGGAACTGCAGCTCATCGTCGCGGCCGACGAGCGGTGCACGCAGGCGCTTGGCGGGCTGCCCCTCGGCGATCATCAGGACCTGCCATCGCGGCAGCGAGGCGAAGTCACCGTCCGGGGAGGGCGGCAGCGGTTTGAACTCGCCCTGCAGCCGCAGGGCGCGGAAGGTCCGTTCGTCCACGACGATACCGTCCGTCGGTGCCTGAGCCTGCAGCCGGAAGGCGAGGTTGATGGCCTCCCCCGTGACCATGAACTGGCCGGCCGCGACGGCCGCCGGATCCGCGATGACCTCACCGGTGGCGATGCCCACCCGCATGTGGAGGTCGTCCCCGCCGCGCGCGTTCAGGTCCGCCATCCGCCGCTGCATCGCGACCGCCGCCCGCACCGCGCGGTCCGTGTCGTCCTCGTGGGCCGAGGGGAGACCGAAGACGGCCATGACGGCATCGCCGATGTATTTCTCCACGACCCCGCCGTAGCGCTCGATCTCCTCCCGCATCGCGGTGAAATACTGCGCGATGAGCGCGCGCATCGGCTCGGGGTCCAGGCGGAGAGCCAGCTGCGTGGAGCCGACGAGATCGGCGAACAGCACGCTCAGCACCCGCCGCTCCGTGGCCGAGGTCCCGGCCAGCGGCGCCCCGCAGCGGAGGCAGAACTGAGCGGCCAGCGTGTTGGCGGTGCCGCAGTTGGGGCAGCGGCGGGACAGCGCCGTCCCGCAGCGCATGCAGAAGCGCGCCTCGGGCGGGTTCTCCTGGCCGCACTGGATACAGCGGAGTAAGGCAGGGACACTCATGACGGTCTTAGTGTACAACGCGTTCGGTAATCCTGTCCTTCCCGGACCGGAGCGCTAGGCGGGTCTGTGCCGAGGGCGTAGGGCGCGGAACAGCGCCGGAGCGAAGATCGAAAGCACCGACAGCGCGATCAGTACGGCCGTGAGCGGCCGCGTGAAGAAGATCATCGCACCCGTGCGGCTCATGATGAGCGAGCGACGCAGATTCTGCTCCATGAGGTCTCCCAGCACCAGCCCCAGGATCGCCGGCCCGAGCGGGTAGCCGTTCCTCCGCATGTAGTAGGCGACCAGACTGAGCAGCGCCATCACCTGCAGGTCGAACACGCTGAAGTTCACGGCGTACGTGCCGATGACGCAGATCGCCACGATAAGCGGGAGCAGCAGCCGCTCCGGGACGTAGAGGATGCGCACGAACAGGCCGACGAGCGGCAGGTTGAGGATGAGCAGGATCAGGTTGCTGACGTACATGCTTGCCACGAGCCCCCACACCACGTCGGGATGGTCCTGGAACAGCAGGGGGCCGGGGATGACGTTGAGGACGAGCAGCGCCCCGAGCATGAGCGCAGTGGTGGAGGAGCCGGGGATGCCGAGGGTCAGCATGGGGATCATGTTGCCGACTGCGGCCGCGTTGTTGGCCGATTCCGGTGAGGCGACCCCGCGGATGTCCCCCGTCCCGAAGGTGCTGGGGTCGCGGGCGAGCTGTTTCTCCACGCTGTATGAGAGGAAGGACGCGATCGTCGCCCCCGCCGCCGGCAGGATTCCGATGTAGAAGCCGATGACGCTGCCCCGGACGATCGCCCAGAACGACTCGACGAAATCCTTCACGCTCAGCCAGATGCGTCCAAGCTTGATGGGGACGCGCACCTCGCCGCGCGCCTCCTCGATCGAGACCAGCACCTCGGAGATCGCGAAGAGCCCGATCACCACCACCACGAAGTCGATCCCATCCAGCAGGTAGGGAATGCCGAAGGTGAAGCGCGGCACCCCCGTGACGAGGTCGGTGCCGATCGTGGCCAGCATCAGCCCGAAGCCCATCGAGAGCAGCGCCTTGACGAGGGAATCCCCCGCGAGGCTGCTCACCGCGGAAAGGCCGAACAGCATCAGCCCGAAGTACTCGGGAGGCCCGAAGGTCAGTCCCCAGGAGGCCAACAGCGGCGAGAAGAAGGTCAGCGCGATGATGGAGAGGGTCCCCGCGATGAACGAGCCAACCGCTGCGATCGCCAGCGCCGGGCCGGCCCGGCCCTGCTGCGACATCGCGTAGCCATCGAACGCGGTTACGACGGAGGACGCCTCGCCGGGGACGTTCATCAAAATCGAGGTCGTGGAGCCTCCGTACATCGTTCCGTAGTACACGGCGGTCAGCATGATCATCGCGGAGGCGGGCGGCAGCTTGAACGTCAGCGGCAGGAGGATCGCGATGCCCCCCACCGGCCCGATCCCGGGCAGCACGCCCACGATCGTGCCCAGCAGCGCCCCGGCCAGGGCCAGCCCGAGATTCTCCGGGCGCAGCGCCACCCCGAACCCCAAGAGGAGATGCTGCCAGACCTCGATCATCTCCGGAACCACTCCCCCGGAGGCAGGCGGACATCCAGTGCGGTGAACGCGTAGAACAGCGCCGCCGTGAACAGGGCGGTGTAGAGCAGGATCTTCCACCACGGCCGGACCCCGAGCAGGCGCAGTGCGGCCAGGAGGAACAGCGCGGTGCTGAGCGGGAAGCCGAGCCGGTCGAAGACGAGGATGTAGGCCAGCAGCGCCGCCCAGAGCAGCAGGGCGGGCAGGTACACTGCCCACGGAGCGCCCGGTGTGTCCTCGGCGCGGAACGACTCGATGAACAGGAGGGTGCTGCAGACCAGCATCAGCCCCCCGACCATCAGGGGGAACGTGGCCGGGCCGAGGACTTCACTCCGGAAGCGCGGGGGCTGGAAGGTGAGCGCGTACCGGACGTAGAGCGCCGAGACCAGAAAGATGAAGACGGCCGCGAACCGGTCGCTGCGCCCGCCTCGCTGGACGCGGGGAGCGACCGGCTCGCGTTCAACCGTCATCGCCTACTTGACGAACCCTAGCTCGCGCAGCAGGGTCTCGAAGTTCTTCGTGTCCTCGTCCAGGAAGCGGCGGAATCGGTCGCCGCTGATGACGAAGGGGAACCACTGGGTGTCGCTGAGAACCTTGTCCCAGCCCTTCGTCTTCGTCATCTTCGTCAGCGTCTCTTCCCAGAACTTCACGGCACTGGCCGGCATCTCCGGCGGCCCGTAGAAGCCACGCCAGATCGGGAAGGTCAGGTTGTAACCTTGCTCGACCGCGGTGGGGACGTTCCGAAAGATGCCCCCCAACCGCTGCTCGGAGAAGATGGCCAGGACGCGCACCGTGCCGCCCTGCAGCTGTCCGAGCACTTCCGAGGCGCCCGTAGAGAGGACCGTGGCGCTCCCACCGAGCAGCGCCGCCAGCGCCTCGCCGCCGCCCTGGAAGGGAACGTAGCGGACCTTGAGCGGGTCCACGCCGCCCGCCTTCGCCGCCTTGGCGAAGATGACGTGATCCAGGCTGCCCGGGGCGCTGCCGCCGGCAACCACGCCTGCATTTGGGTCACGCTTCAGGACTTCCATCAGGGTCCGCAGGTTGTTGATCGCGGAGTCCTTGCGCACGACGAGGACGCCGTAGTCCGCGCTGAGGGCCGTGATCGGCACGACGTCTTTGTACGCGTACGGCGTGTTCTTGTTGACGATGGTAAGTGTCAGCGCGGGCGAGAAGGCGATCAGGGTGTAGGCATCGCCCTTGCGCCGGGTCACGACGTGCGCGATGGCCACCGCGCCGGATCCTCCGGACATGTTCGCGACGGTGATGGGCTGGGTGACGAGCTTCTCCTCGGCGAGCGTCCGGGCGGTCAGGCGGGACAGGGTGTCCCAGCCGCCGCCGACGCCGGCGGGAGCGATGATCTCGATCGGCCGGTCCGGGAA
>DASSGA010000148.1:0-3911 GCA_035693805.1 bacterium
GGGGAGATCTCGCCGGTGAACGCCCCCTGGGCCTCCCAGTGCATGTTCTGCGCCCCGAGCCGGATCGACGAGCCTTCGAGGGCGCGTGACACCTCGGGGAGGGCGGTGAACGGCGGGCAGACCGCGACCTCGACGCCCTCGGGCAGGACCTCACGCCGGAGCGTGTGCACGAGGGTGAGGGCGTCCCCGACCGTCTTATGCATCTTCCAGTTGCCGGCGATGAGCGGCGTGCGCGCCATCACTTGTCCAGCAGCACCGCGACGCCGGGCAATTCACGGCCCTCCATGAACTCCAGCGATGCCCCACCACCGGTGGAGATGTGAGTCATCCGATCGGCGAGACCGAACTGCTCCACGGCCGCCGCGGAGTCCCCTCCGCCCACGATCGTCACCGCGCTCGACTCGGCCATCGCCTTCGCCACGGCGTGCGTCCCGCCGGCGAAGGCCGGGAACTCGAAGACACCCATCGGCCCATTCCAGAGCACGGTCCCCGCCTCTCGGATGATGCGGCCGTACGCCTCGGCGGCCCTGGGCCCGATGTCCATCCCCATCCAGCCCGGAGGGATGGCTTGGGCCGGTACGATCTTGTGGGCGGCGTCCTCCGCGAAGCGGTCCGCGACGACAACGTCCTCGGGCAGATGGAACGCCACCTTACGCTGCGCCGCCTCCTCCATGAGGGACCGGGCGAGATCGATCTTGTCCTCCTCGACGAGGGAGGCGCCCGCCTGATGGCCCCCGGCGCGCAGGAACGTGTAGGTCATCGCGCCGCCGATGAGCAGCGCGTCGGCGTTCGTGAGCAGGTTCCGGATCACCCCGATCTTGTCCGAGACCTTCTTGCCGCCGAGGATGGCCACGAAGGGCCGCGTGGGAGATTCCAACGCTCGTGAGAGGTACACGAGCTCCTTCTCCATCAGAAAGCCGGCCACCGCGGGGAGGTACCGGGCCACCCCCACCGTCGAGGCGTGCGCCCGGTGGGCCGTGCCGAACGCGTCATTGACGTACAGGTCGGCAAGGGCCGCGAGCGACCGAGCGAAGCGGTCGTCGTTGGCTTCTTCCTCCGGATGGAAGCGCAGGTTCTCGAGCAGCACGACGTCGCCATCCTTCATCGCGGCGACCGCGGCCTCCACCTCGGGCCCGACGCAGTCGGACAACTTGCGCACCGGAGCCCTGAGCAGCTCACCGAGGCGCGCGGCCACGGGATCCAGCCGCAGCTCCTCCTTCACCTTGCCGCCCGGGCGCCCCAGGTGTGAGGCCAGGATGACGCGCGCGCCCTGGGCGCGGAGATGACTGATCGTGCGCAACGATTCCGTGATGCGCCGGTCGTCGGTGATCCGCCCCTCGTCGTCGAGGGGGACGTTGAAGTCCACGCGGACGAGGACGCGCTTGCCCCGGACCCTGACGTCGCTGACCGTCTTCTTGTTCACAGGCCTTTCTGGGCCATGTAGTGGGCCAGGTCGGCCACGCGGCACGCGTAACCCCACTCGTTGTCATACCAGGACAGGACCTTCACGAAGGTGTCCGAGAGCACGGTCGTCAGCGGCGCGTCCACGATGCCCGAGTAGGGGCTCTGCTTGTAGTCCATCGAGACGAGCTCCTCCTCGCTGTAGCCGAGGAAGCCCTTCATCGCCTCCGCGCTGTAGCGCTTGAAGGCGGCGTTGATGTCCTTGGCCGAGGCCGGCTTCTCCAGCTCGCAGACCAGGTCGACGATGGAGACGGTGGCCGTTGGCACGCGCAGCGCGATGCCGTGCATCTTCCCCGCGAGCTCCGGCAGGACGAGGAAGATCGCCTTCGCCGCCCCCGTCGCGGCGGGGATGATGTTGATCGCCGCGGCGCGGGCCTCCCGCAGGTTCTCGCCCACGACGTCCAGGATGCGTTGCGTGTTGGTGTACGAGTGGACGGTGGTCATGAAGCCGCGCTTGATCCCGTACTCGCGGCTGAGCACCTTGGCCGTGACGGACAGGGCGTTCGTCGTGCAGGAGCCGTTGCTGACGATGGTGTGCTTCTTCGGATCGTACAGCTCGTGGTTCACGCCCATGTTGACGGTGATGTCCTCACCCTTGCCGGGCGCGCTGATGATGACCTTCTTCGCGCCGCCCGCCAAGTGCCCCCGGGCCTTCTCCGCCTGGGTGAAGCGCCCGGTGGACTCGATGACGAGATCCACCCCGGCCTCCTTCCAGGGGATGACCGCGGGGTCGCGCTCGGCGAAGACCTTGACCGTCCAATCGTTGACCAGCAGCTCCCCGTCGCGCGCGCTCACCCGGCCGGGGAAGTGGCCGTAGTTGCTGTCGTGCTTGAACAGGTGCGCGTTCGTCTGGATGTCTGCGATGTCGTTGATCGCGGTCACCTGAAGCGTATCCGGGTGGCGTTCCAGGATCGTGCGCAGCGACTGCCGCCCGATCCGGCCGAACCCGTTGATCCCGATGCGAACCGGCATGGCTCACCCTCCTCCTACTTTCGTTCTTCCCCCGGCGCCTAGCGGGATGCCTGCCCCGCCGCTTCGCGCCGGCGCGCCCCCCGCCAGTACCGCTCGAGGAGGTCGCGCCGGATGAAGCCGACGTTGCCGAAGATCCGGATGCTGAACGCGATCACGGCGCCGAGGTAGATGTCGACGCCGAGCAGGTCGCCGATCGCCGTGAGCAGCGCGGCGAGCACGGTATTGGCGAAGAAGCCCGTGATGAAGATGGAGAGGTCGAAGCGCTCCTCCAGCTGGGCGCGCCCGCCGCCGAGGATCGTATCGATCGCCGCCAGGATGGCGATCGCGGTGTACTTCACCACCCCGAGCGGGATCTCGACGGAGACGAGGAAACCCAGGACGATGCCGACGAGCAGGCCTGCGATGGGCAGCCACATCGACGAGATGCCTCCCTATTGGAACGGCCCCGAGGGCCGGGCATGCGTGAAGCGGAACGAGCCCCGGTAGGCCGGGACCCCGACGCGCACCGCCTTCGTGATCTTCACCGGGAACGCGAACGCCCGCAGCGCCTGCACGACGCCGTCGGGGCGGTCGACATAAGCCATCATGTCGTCGGGCGGGCCGACGGCGATGACGCGGTAGGGCGGGGCGAGCCGCTTCGCGTTGCAGATGATCGTCGTCCCCACGCAGTTCAGTCCCGTCGTGGAGATGACGCGCTCGCCGTTGATCGCCACCGCCTCGGCGCCGCTGGCGAAGAGGTCATTAAGCACGCCCTGCAGGTCAGTGTAGTGCAGGATGACGGTGTTCGGATCATCGCCCGGCCGCAGCGGCAGCGGGCTGTCGTCGAGCTCGACGATTAGGCCCGGCCCGGCGACGTGGGTATGGCCGGCCAGCCCGCGCAGCCGGTCGAGCTGCCGCCCGAGCGCCTCGAGCTGGTCCCGGCCCTGGGAGGCGCCCTGCTCATAGGCGTGCAGCTGGGTCCGGAGCTGGAAGATCTGCTGCTCGAGGACGCCCCGGTTGCGCTCCATCTCGCGCAGCATGAAGCCCAGCTCCTCGAGCCGCTGAGATGGCACCCGCAGTTGTTCGCGGATGAGCAGCTCGTTGCGGATCTGGGTAATGGCCAAGAACCCCGCGGCGGCGAGGATGAGGGCGAGCGTGGCCTGAAGCCGCGTCACTCGCCAGGGGCGGGAAGGCTGGAAGCGGACCATGGGTGGAACCGCCGGCGCGCGCCGTGCGGAACTACATTCAAGTATAGGCGGGCGGCGGAAAGCGGGTCAACTCGACTCGCGTGCGCGGGCGTCCAGCTTCTGCTTGATCCGCTTCAGGCGGAAGATGTCCTCGCGGGCGCGCTGCTCGAGCACGGCCGTGATGAAGCGGATCTCCCCGCGCAGGCGCGGGATGACGACCTGCTCGAGGGCGTTGACCCGGCGCGTGGTCTTCTTGATCTCCTCCCCGATCTTCCGTAAGCGGATCTCGGTGGCCGCGACCTCGAGGATGGC
>DASSGA010000149.1:0-5765 GCA_035693805.1 bacterium
ATGTAGGTCTTGATCCCGCCCGCGGCCTTGATCCCGACGGATCGCGGCAGGATGCGCCGCATCAGCGCCACGTCCGCAGCCGTCGCCCCCTTGGAGGCGAAGCCGGTGCTCGTCTTCACGTAGGCCGCCCCGGCGCGGGCCACCAACCGGCAGGCCAGACGCTTCTCGGCGTCCGTCAGGTAGGCGGTCTCAATGATGACTTTCACCGGTCGTCCCTCCGCGGCATCCACGACGCTGTGGATCTCGGAGAACACCGCGCCGGTCTGCCGTCCGCGCAGCGCGCCGATGTTGATGACCATGTCGATCTCATCCGCCCCGGCGGCAACGGCCTGCCGCGTCTCCGCGGCTTTGATCGCCTCGGTCTGCCCCCCGTGCGGGAAGCCGACCACCGCGACGGTCTTCACGCCCGATTGTGCAAGCTGCCGGGAGGCCGCAGCGACGTGGCACGGTTTGACGACCAGCGACCGCACGGTCCAACGCAAGGCCAGGCGCACGCCGTCCACCAGATCCTGGTCCGTCGCCTGGGGGGCGAGGACCGCGTGCTCCAGATGCCGGGCAAGTTCTGTGGCGTTCACCGATATCACCCTGGATTCGTTTTCCCGCCGCAATCCACGTCCGTCAGACGTGGTCCGGCGGCCACTGCGCGCCGAGGGCCACGGCGCGGTCATCGTACTCAAATGTGAGGCGGCTCTCCACCCCGACGACGCCGTCGAGACCGGCCACCCAGCGGGTGACGAGGTCCAGCTCGGACCGCCGGTCCACCGCTCCGTCCAGATGCACGACGCCCTCGCGGACGTCGACGCGGATCTTGCTGACGTCGACCCACAGCTCCCCGAGGAGGGCCTCGCGCACCGTGCGCGCCAGCTCCGCGTCCGGCCGCGTGAACGCGCGCAGCACGTCGGCCCGGCTGACGATGCCGGCCAGCCGACGTCCGCGCATGACGGGGACGCGGTTGATCTTCCGCCGGACCATCAGACCCGCCACCTCGCGGAGCAGCGTGTCCTCCTCCACCGTGATCACCGGCGAGGACATGAGATCAACGGCGGTCCACCCCTCGGCCTTGCGCGATGTGTCCACGGTCCGGCCGAACGGCGGAAACCCTTTGAAGAATCGCCCCGCGGGGTGCTCCTGACCGGTCTCCTTGTAAAGGAGATCCGCCTCGGTCACGATGCCGACGAGCTCCCCCTCGATGGTCACGACCGGCAGGCCGCTCACGTGGTGGGTGAGCATCAAGGCGGCGATGTCCTTCACGGACGTCTCCGGCCGGACGGTGATCACCCGGGCGGTCATGACATCTCGTGCGCACAGCCGGCCGGTCATGCCGCCTGCACTCCCTCCCGCGTCCGCAGCGCATCGAGCGCCGCCATGGGCACGATGAGGACAGGCGTGCCGGCGCGGCGCAGCACTTCCTCGGCCACGCTGCCCATCAGGACCCGGCGCAGCCCCGTGCGGCCGTGCGTGGCCATGACGATCAGCGCGGCTCCAAAGCGCGTCGCCGCGCTGAGAATCTGCTCCGGGACGGACCACCCCTCGACGATCTCGAAGCGGATGGAGGCCGGCGGAATCCCGGCCTGATCGGCCTGGAACCGCATCTCGGCCCTGATGTTGGCCAGGTACTGGTCGATGGGCATCCCCGTCTCGCGCTGGACGTCGACGTAGTCCTCGGGGGTATAGACATGCAGCCCGATGACCTCGGCGCCGGGATGGACCAGCGAGGACGCGACCGCGAACAGCGGCCCCGTGCTCGGCGACAGGTCGGTGGCAACGAGGATGTGACGCGCGGTGCGCTCCATGGCGATCACCCCAGCTCAGAATACGCCCGCGCCAGGCGAGGGCATATCGGGCGCGGGTCCGATTGGGGCTCCGTCTCGGGCCCGAGCGCTGAGCCGCTACGGGATGAGTAGACTGGGGCATGGAGGGAGTCCATGTCGACGAGGAAGACCATCGGCCTGCTGCTCGGCCCCGCCCTGTTCGCGCTCCTTGCGCTGTGGCCCATGCCCGCCCTGGCGCGGGAGGCGCACCTGCTCCTGGGGGTGTTCGCGTGGGCCGTGGTCTACTGGGTAACCGAGGTCGTTCCGGTCCCCGTGACGGCTCTGATCGCCTCCGTCCTCTCCGTGCTGCTCGGCATCGGCTCGTCCCAGGCGGTGCTGGCGGCGTACGCGGATCCCATCATCTTCCTCTTCATCGGCTCGTTCATCCTCGCCGCGGCGTTCCAGGAGACCGGGCTCGACCGGCGCGTCGCGTTCGCGCTGCTGCGCCTCCCCTGGGCGACGCGGAGCCCCGGCCGGGTGCTGCTCACGATGGGCGCCGTCACCTGGGCCATCTCGCTCTGGGTGAGCAATACCGCCACCACGGCCATCATGCTGCCGATCGGGATCGGCATCCTGCGCAGCACCGGCGCGCTCGAGGACCCCCGCCAGCAGGGGTTTTCGATCGGGCTGATGCTGATGCTGTCCTGGTCGGCGTCGACCGGCGGCATCGGTACCCCCGTGGGCTCCCCGCCGAACCTCATCGCCCTGTCGATGCTGCGCGAGCTGGCTGGTCGGCGGCTGACCTTCTTCCACTGGATGCTGGTCGGCTTTCCGCTGGCGCTGCTGATGCTGCTGCTCTGCTGGGTCATCCTCCGCCGGAGGTTCCGCATCGGGGGCGCGCTCGGCGAGGTGACGCAACGGTACCTCGCCTCAGAGCACGCGCGGCTGGGCCGCTGGAGCGCCGGAGAGCGCAACGTCTTCGCGGTCTTCGTCCTGGCCGTGGCCCTGTGGATCCTGCCCGGGGCATTGGCCCTGCTCACCTCCCCCGAGGCGGCCATCCCCCGTTTCTTCGAGCGCCGGCTGCCCGAGGCCATGGTCGCTTTGCTCGCGGCGATCCTCCTCTTCCTGCTGCCCACGGATCTGCGGGCCGGCCGCTTCACGATCTCCTGGCAGCGAGCCGTGGACATCGATTGGGGAACGATCCTCCTGTTCGGCGGCGGGTTGTCCTTGGGCCGCCTCATGTTCGAAACGAAGTTGGCCCAGGTCCTTGGAACGACCATCGTGCAGCTGTCGGGGGCGAGCAGCGTGTGGGGACTCACCGCGGTCGCAATCATCCTGGGGATCATCCTGTCGGAGACATCGTCCAACACGGCCTCGGCGAGCATGCTCGTCCCGACGATCATCGCCGTCGCTGCGGGCGCGGGCGTAAGCCCCCTTCCTCCGGTGCTGGGTGCGACGCTCGGGGCGAGCTTCGGCTTCATGCTCCCCGTGTCGACCCCGCCCAACGCCATCGTCTACGGGACCGGCCTGGTCCCCCTGCGGGAGATGATGGGTGCCGGCATTTGGCTGGACGTGCTTGGGGGTGTCGTGATCTGGGTGGGCCTGCGCATTCTGTGCCCGTTGCTCGGTATGATCTGAGCTTTCACCCGTTCACACCGAAAGGGATCGACGCCTCCTCTGCCTGCCCGATTCCCTGACGGCAGCCGCTGCGCTAGACTTGACGCTGAGAGACCATGGACCTCCAGCACCTCCTGAAGCGTTATCCCCGCACCGCCGAGCTGCGCGACGGGACGAGCGTCGTTCTGCGGCCCCTGAAACCGGAAGATGAAGACCAGCTGGTGGCGCTCTTTGCCGACATTCCGTATGAGGAACTGCGGAATCTGCGCGACAATGTCGCCGAGGCGTCCGTCGTCCAGGGCTGGTGCCGGCACCTCAACTACGATCGGGTGTTGCCGATCGTGGCCGAAACGGACGGAGCGATCATCGCCGATGCCACCCTCCACCGGCGCCGCGTGGGGCCGATGCGCGACCTCGGGCGGCTGCGCGCGTACGTCCACCCGGCCTACCGCGGACGGGGATTGGGGGCCGTGCTCCTGGCCGAACTCATCGACACTGCGCGGCTGCTGGGGCTCACCCAGCTAGCCGTCGAACTCTTCGAAGACCAGCATGCATTGATCCGGATGTTCCAGCGTTACGGCTTCCGGATCGAGGGGCACATGCCCGTGTACCGGACCGTTATCCTCGTCCGTGAGATCGCCCCGGCCCAGCGGGCCACGGCGTAGCGGAGGCCCTCCATGACGGAGCAGGTGCAGCCCCGGCGCATCCTCGTCCCCACCGATTTCTCGCCCGGCGCGGAGGGCGCGCTCGACTGGGCGAAGGCGCTGGGGGCGGCGTTCAACGCCGAGGTCGTGCTGGTGCACGTCCTCGACCTCAGCATCGCCGCGCTGGCGGGTTTCCCCTCGAGCCTCGCCATGGTCCCCGCCGCCGGCGAGCTGCTGGATCGCATCCGCAGCGAAACCGAGCAGGAGATGGCCAAGCTCGCCGCCCGGTTGCCGGGGATCAAACCCATGATCCGCGAGGGCACGCCGCGTACGACCATCCTGGACGTGGCCGCCGAAGTGCGCGCGGACCTCATCGTGATGGGCACACACGGCCGGACAGGGTGGACCCACGTCTTCTTCGGCAGCGTCGCGGAGCACGTCGTCCGGCACAGCCGCATTCCCGTCCTCACCGTCCGGCAGCACTCGCGCTGACCTCGGGGACAGAGCCTATCGTCATGCTGTCGCTCTCAGAGATCCCCAAACTCATCACCTCCAACCGCCGGGACGTCCTGTCGGTCTCGCTCGACGTCGATCCGACGAAACCAGAGCACCAGGACGAGCCGCCGGCGTGGCGGATCTGGCTGCGCAATGAACTGCGGGCGCTCCTGGACCGGCTGCCGGATGAAGCGCGCCGGCAGGCGAAGCAACCGGCCGCGCACGTCCTGGCATTCGTGGAGCAGGAACGGTCGCAGGGGCGTGGTCTGGCGATCTTCGCAGCGGAGGATCTCTGGGACGTGCGCGTCCTTCCCGTCCCGCTGCGCAACCGCGTGCACTTCGGCCGGCCGGACGTCCTGCCGCTGCTGTGGGCCGCCGACGAATACGAGCCGTATGCCATCCTCGCCGTGAACCGCGAGCGGGCCTTGCTGCTTGTGGCGTATCTCGGCGGGACCGCGGTGGCGCGGGCCGAGGTCCTGGAGCTGGACACGAGCCAGTGGCGGTTTGCCTCCGGGCGCCAGCCCACGTCCGCCCGGGCGACGGGCACGGGCGCCGGCCGGGGCGAGGCGCGCGACACCTTCGATGCGCGCGTCGATGAGCACCGGCGCCGGCTGTGGCAGGGCGCGGCGGAGGCGGCCGGGCGCTGGCTCCAGGACGCCCGCGTCGATCGCCTGATCATCGCTGGCCCGGAGGAAGCGAGCAGCGCGGTGCGCAACCTCCTGCCCGAGACCGCCCGCTCGAAGCTGGTCGCGGTCGTGCCGGTGCGCTCGGACCTCGACGCGGAGGAGATCCACCGCGCCACGACCCCCATGGCCCTGGCTGAAGAACACGCACGCGAGCGCGCGCTGGTCGACGACGTGGTGGCCCGCGCCGGCGGCGCCGGGACCGTCGTGGGGGTGCGATCCACGCTCGCCGCGCTCGCCCGGGAACAGATCGTCACGCTCGTCGCCGGCCGGGATGCAAACGGGGACGTCGCGCAGTGCACTCGGTGCGGGCACGTGAGCGCCGAGACCGCGTCCGTCTGTCCGGTGTGCGGCGGCGAGCTGGAACGCACCACGCTCGCGCAGGTCTTGCCCCTGCTCGCCCGAGCCAGCGGGGCGCGTCTCGAGATCGTCTCCGGTGATGCCGCTGCGACGCTGCGCGCGCACGGCGACCTCGGCGGCGTGCTGCGCTACACCGTACCGTAGCGCGCGTCCCGTCCTAGGTGATTCCGGCCCGTCCAAATACGGCTGCGGCCGGATGGCCGCCTCCTCCCCTC
>DASSGA010000150.1:0-4413 GCA_035693805.1 bacterium
ACCGAGCGCTCCGCCACTTCAGGGTGGACAACGCATATCCCATCGTGGAGGGGTATGAGGATGCGGCCGGCAACTCCGCCGTGGCCGGCGGCGTGCGCCTGAACTTCTCCGATTGGATCGGCACGACCGCGCTGAGTCTCACGTCGTCCTATTCGCCGGACCCGGACCTGTCGTCCTTCGAGCGCCTCCACCTGAGCGCGGACTTCCACCACTGGAACTGGCGGGTCAGCGCGGCCCTGAACCGGGCCGACTTCTACGACCTCTTCGGGCCCACGAAGACGAGCCGGAGAGGCTATTCGCTGAGGCTGCGGTATCAGGGCAACTTCCTCCTGGATGGCCCGAAAAGTCTGGGGTACACCTTGCAGCTGGCGGGGTATGGCGGCCTGGAGACGGTGCCGGAGTACCAGAATGTCGCCGCTTCGTTCGACAAACTCCTGTCGTACTCCGCCAACCTCGCGTATGGATCCCTCAGAAGCTCCCTGGGAGCCATCGACCCCGAGTTGGGGACTGCCTGGGGAGTGACACTTCGAGGCAACTACGTCAGCCGGAGGCTGTACCCCCGCGTGAATCTGGACGCCACCAGGGGGTTCCTCCTTCCGTTGGACCACTCATCGTTGTGGTTCAGAGCCTCGGCGGGAGCGGCGCTGGCCGGGGACCGGGACGAGCCCTTCGCCAACTTCTTCTTCGGAGGCTTCGGCAACAACTGGGTGGACTACCGGGACATCCGGCAGTTCCGGGAGACCGGGAGCGTCCCGGGCCTCGAGATCAACCAGGTGGGCGGCACCACCTACGGGCGGGCCCAGGTGGAGTGGATGCTGCCGCCCCTCCGATTCCGCCGCGTCGGGATCCCGAGCTTCTACCTGCGGTGGGCCGGCCTGTCGCTGTTCGCCACCGGGCTCATCACCAACGTCGACGAGGCGGCGGTCCGGCGCACGATCGGCAGTGTGGGCGCGCAGCTGGACGTCCAGTTGGTCACGCTCTCCCACCTGAACTCCACGCTCTCGGTCGGGTTCGCCATGGCAGGGGAACGCGGCCTGCCGGTCAACACCGCCTGGATGTTCTCGTTCAAGATCATGTGACGGACGTCCTCGCCATCGCGGTCAGTGTCCTGCCGGTCTTTCTGTTCCTCGGGGCACTGGTCCTGATCGACAGCTACAAGCTCGTCACGCTGCGGGCGGTGCTGCTGTCGGTCGCCGCCGGCGCGGTGGCCGGCCTGGCGAGCTACGGGGTGAACGTCGCCCTCCGGCCGGCCCTCGGCCTGGACGTCAGCCGCTACTCCTGGTACGTCGCCCCGGTCGTGGAGGAGACGCTCAAGGCCACCTTCGTCGCGTATCTGCTGCGGCGGAACAAGGTGGGGTTCGTCGTGGACGCCGCCATCCACGGCTTCGGCATCGGCACCGGCTTCGCGGTCCTCGAGAACATCTACTACCTGTACGCGATCCCCGGCGCGACCCTCTGGACGTGGATCGTGCGGGGGGTGGGCACCGCCATCACGCATGGGGGCGCGACGGCGATCGTGGCGATGGTCTCCAGGACGCTCCAGAACCGGTTCGACGCCTTTCGGCCCTGGCTCCTGCTGCCCGGGCTCGGCGTGGCCGTGGTCCTGCACTCGCTGTACAACCACTTCCTGCTGAACCCGCTCCTGGCGACGGCGCTCATCGTGCTGGTCATCCCGATCCTCAGCGTGGCCGTGTTTACGCGGAGCGAGCGTGAGACGGAGACCTGGGTGGGAACGGGGTTCGATACCCACCTGGAGCTGCTGCGGGTCGTGCGCTCGGGACAGGTCTCGGAAAGCCCGGTCGGGAGGTACCTCACGACGCTCCGCACCCGCTTCCCGCCGGAGGTGATCGTCGACATGATGTGCCTCCTGCGCCTGCGTGCCGAGCTGGCGATCCGCGCCAAGGGCGTCCTGATGATGCGCGAGGCCGGGTTCGAGACCCCCCCGGACCCGGCCCTGAAGGACACGCTGGAGGAGCTGCGGTACCTGGAGAAGAGCATCGGGAAGACAGGGCTGCGCGCCCTGCATCCGTTCCTCGACACCGGCATGCGGGACCTCTGGCAATTTCAGATGCTCGGCGAGCTCTAGTGGCCGCGGGCCTTTCCGGGTCGCGGGTACCCTAGCCGTCTGCGCCGTCGACCGGTAGCTTGACTGGCCACGACCGCCACCCACCGTCGAGGATGACGACTCCACCACCTCTGGGAACGACCACGCCGGCGCCGGACGAGGCCCGGGCGAGAGTGCTGATCGTCGGCCTTGCGGCCGCCGGTCGCGACGCCCTCGGTGGTCACGTGCGGGCGGAAGGGCATGTCGTGGACACGGCCGTCGAGGGCGGCGAGGCGCTCGCCAAGCTCCGGGCCGAGCCGTTTGACCTGGTGCTGCTGGATGCGCACCTGCCGGGGATGGACGGCCCGCAGTTCCTGCAGGCGCTCCGGAATGCTCCCGACCTCGCGCCGGTCCCGGTCATCGTGGTCTCGGCGGCGGACGACCTCGATGTCCTGGCGCAGTGCCTCGAGTCGGGCGCCGATGACTATCTCCCCCGGGAGTTCCGGCCGGTCATGCTGCGGACCCGCCTGCGCGCCGCACTCCACCGCAGGCGCCTGCGCGACGCCGAGAGCCTCACGCGTGAGATGGCCGTCGCGCGGAACATCCAGCGGGATTTCCTGCCCGAGTCGCTCCCCGTCGCCCGGGGGTTGCAGCTCGAGGCGGCGCTGCATCCGGCCCTCGACGTCTCCGGTGACTTCTACGACGCCTTCCTGCTGCCGGCGTCCGGCACGGTCGTCCTGGTCGTTGGCGACGTGTGCGACAAGGGGGTCGGAGCCGCGCTGTTCATGGCGCTGTTCCGCAGCCTCATCCGCGCCTCCGCCGATCCCGTCGAAGGCGGTGCGATCCAGATGATCGGCGGCCGTCGCACCCTGGTGCGCCAGTCGCTGGAAGCCGCCACCCCGGCCGACCTGCTGACCCGCGTCGCCGGATTCACCAACGACTACATCGCGCGATTGCACGGACGCACCAACATGTTCGCGACCGTCTTCCTGGCGGCCATCACGCCGATGAGCGGGCAGTTCGACTACGTCAACGCCGGCCACATGCCGGCCCTGGTGATCGCGCCGGACGGCACCATGCAGGAGCTGCACCCGACGGGTCCGGTGCTGGGGGTCCGACCGGATCTGCCGTTCGCGGCGGGCGAGGGAACGCTGGCGCGCGGCCACTCCCTCTTCGCGTTCACCGACGGGCTGGTGGAGGCGCGAAGCCCGGCTGGTGAGGCGTTCGGTGCCGGGCGGCTGCGGGACGCCCTTGCGGCGAACAACACCTCCGCCTCCAGTCTGGTCCGGGGAGTCCTGGACGAACTCACGGCGTTCCGGGGACAGGCCGAACCACACGACGACGTGACCCTGCTCGCCGCGACGCGCACGATCGATTGAGGTCCGGGGCGAGCGCCCCACGCGTCAGGGGGAGCGAACGCACCGACCTGCCTTGAAGGCGACGTCGAGGCCGTTCCCGGACTGGGCCGCAAATCCGGCTGCGGTCGACCTCCGCTATCGGCGAGCGAGCCCGTGCGCGTTGCCCGGGAGGAGTCGAGAGACGCTTGTCAGCGGGCGCAGTCCGTCTTACATTGCATGACATGAAGACCTCCGCCCTCACTATTCGCCTGGACCGCGACCTGGAGCGGCGGCTTGCCCGACTCGCGCGCCGCACCGGCAGAAGCCGGAGCGACCTGGTGCGGGACGCCCTCCGGCGCCAACTCGCCTTGGCCGAGTTCCGAGAACTCCGACGCCGGATCCTCCCCCTCGCCGAGGCCCGGGGCTACCTGACGGACGAAGACGTCTTCCGTGACGTCTCTTGAGGATCGCCCTCGATACCAACGTCATCGTCAGCGCGCTGGCGACCCGCGGGCTCTGCGCTGATCTCTTCCAGGCAGTCCTGGCCGAGCATGAACTCGTGGTGGGCGAGACGGTGCTGGCCGAACTGCGCAGCGTCCTGCATCGTACGCTCCGTCTCCCTGACGCGACGATTGACGCGCTGGACGCGTTCCTGAGGCGCCAGGCGGTGATCGTCGTCGCGGACGCGACACGCAGCCCCGACAGCGCGACGGGCGCTGACGCTGCCGTGCTCGCTGAGGCGGTCGGGGGTTCCGCCGAGGTTCTCGTGACCGGCGACCAGGGTCTCCTGAACATGCCCGTTACACAGGTGCGGGTTGTGTCGCCTCGCCAGCTATGGGACGTGATTCGGCGGGCCCGCTAACGCCAGAGTCAGGGGCATCGAATCGAAAAGCGATTCTCCTCGGCGAGGTTGCCCCACCAGTATAGCCGCGGCCAGAACGACAACGCAGGGAAGCCGACGCGTATTCCGGCAAAGGCGCCTAACGGCTTGCGCTTAAGCAGCCCGACAGCTTCAAGCGCTGGTTAGGCTGC
>DASSGA010000151.1:0-21374 GCA_035693805.1 bacterium
GCCCGTGAGCGAGCAATATTCATATGTGTTCGATGGCAACTCGCAAACACTCGATCACATCGTGGTCAGCAACAATCTCTTCGACCACTTCATGTTCGTCTACGACGTCGTCCACGTGAACTCGGAGTTCCCGGACCAAGCCTCCGACCATGAACCTCAGGTGGTGCGTCTGGATCTCCGGGGCAGACCCGCGCCGAAGCCATAGGGGACGCGGTGAACAACGTGCGCACGGCCTGCTAGAATGTGAGCCATGACCGTCGCGACCGTCGACCGGGCGGACTGGCTGCGCCGCGGCCGTCTGCTCGAGCTGTTCACCATCGTCTGGAACAGCGCCGAAGGCCTCGTCAGCGTCGCCCTGGGCGTGATGGCCGGAAGCATCGCGCTGGTCGGCTTCGGGATCGACAGCTTCATCGAGACGAGCTCCGGGGCGGTGCTGCTGTGGCGCCTGCAGACCCGGCGCGACGAGGAATCTGCGGAACGGGCCGAGGCCACGGCGCTGCGGCTCGTCGGCGCCTCACTCCTCGCGCTTGCCGCCTACGTGGCGTACGATTCGATCGCCACGCTGCTCCGAAAGGACGCGCCTGAGGCCAGCCTGCCCGGGATCGTCCTCGCCGTCATCTCCCTCATCGCGATGCCGCTGCTCGCCCGCCAGAAGCGTCGCGTCGCGGCCGCGCTCGACAGCCATGCGCTGGAGGCCGACGCCATGCAGACCAGCATCTGCATGTACCTATCCGCCATCCTGCTCGGCGGCCTAACCCTCAACGCGCTGCTGGGATGGTGGTGGGCCGACCCCGTCGCCGCCCTCGCGATGGTGCCCCTCATCAGCCGGGAAGGCCTCGAAGCCTGGCGCGGCGAGCGCTGCGACTAGGTCTCATCGATGGCCCGGACTCTCCGCACGGCATTCACCGATCTCGTCGGGTGCACGGTTCCCATCCAGCAGGCGGGGATGGGACCCCTCGCCAACCCTGGCCTGGCGGAGGCGGTCGCGAACGCCGGGGGACAGGGGATGGTCTCCGTCCACTGGATGCCCGAAGACGTCCTCGCCCGGATGCTCGATGACCTCCGCCGCCGCACGTCCGGGGTCGTGGGCTGCAACTTCCTTCGCCCGGCAACGCGGGAGAAGATCCGCGAGCGTGTCGCCGTGGCCGCCGCCCGTTGCCGCGTCGTCGATTTCTTCTGGGACACCCCCGACCCCGGCCTGGTGAAGATTGTGCACGATCAGGGCGCGCTGGCCTGCTGGCAGGTCGGCTCCCGCGACGAGGCGCTTCACGCCGCCGACGCGGGATGCGACTTCATCGTCGCGCAGGGGATCGAAGCCGGGGGCCACGTGAGAGGGCAGAGCACGTTGCTGGCTCTCCTCGACGCGGTGCTGCCTGAGGTCTCGGTCCCCGTGCTCGCGGCCGGCGGCATCGCAACAGGACGGGATCTGGCCGCAGTCCTCGCGGCCGGGGCCTCCGGCGTCAGAGTCGGCACCCGCTTCGCGGCGTCGGAGGAAGCGGGGGCGCATCCCGTCTACCTGAACGCGCTCATCGCCGCCGGGGCAGAAGACACGGTGTACACGGAAGCGTTCTCCGTCGGTTGGCCCGATGCGCCGCATCGCGTCCTGCGCGCGTCGCTTCTGGCGGCAGAACGCTTCGAGGGAACCACGGTCGCGGAGCTCATCGACCCCGACACGGGCGAACGCGATGCGATCCCTCGCTTCTGGCCGTATCCGGCGACGAAGGACGTGACGGGCCACATCGAGGCGATGCCGCACTGGGCCGGGATGGGCGTCGGGGCGATCCGGTCCGTTCAGCCCGCGGGACAGATCGTGGCGGAGATGGCGGCGGAAGCTCTGGCGCTGCTTGGGAAGTGGTCCGCGCCGCGATGAGACTCGGCGTGGTCTTCCCGCAGACCGAGATCGGGACTGATCCTGCCGCGATCCGCGCCTTCGCCCAGGCGGCCGAAGATCTCGGCTTCCATCACATCCTGGCCTACGACCACGTGCTGGGCGCCAAGCCGCGGGGCCGTGAATGGCTGGGTTATACCTACGAGGACATGTTCCACGAGATCTTCGTGCTGCTCGGCTACCTCGCTGCGGTCACGACGCGGATCGAGCTCACCACCGGCATCCTCATCCTCCCGCAGCGGCAGACCGCGCTGGTCGCCAAGCAGGCCGCGGAGATCGACGTCCTGAGCGGTGGGCGCCTTCGCCTGGGGATCGGGGTCGGCTGGAACAGCGTCGAGTACGAGGCCCTCGGAGAGCGCTTCGAAGAGCGCGGCCGGAAGGTCGAAGAGCAGATCGCGGTCCTGCGCGCGTTGTGGACGACACCGCTCGTGAACTTCACGGGCCGCTACCACCGCATCGTGGACGCGGGGCTGAACCCGCTGCCGGTGCAGCGGCCGATCCCGATCTGGATGGGCGGGGAGAGCGAGCGGGTGATGCGCCGGATCGCGCGGATGGGCGACGGCTGGATCCTCGGCGGGACGCTCCGGTCCCCGCACGCCCGCCATCCTCAGGTGAGCGGCGGGTTCGCGGTGATGGTCGAGCAGCTCCGGGGGTTCTTGCGGGAGGCCGGCCGTCCCCAGGACGCCGTTGGCCTTGAGCGGCGCGTGGCCTATCCGGCGGGACCGGTGAAATGGGTGAGCACCGCCGAGGAATGGCGGAGCCTCGGCGGCACCCACCTGAGCCTGAGCACCATGAATGCGGACCTCACTTCGCCGGATGCCCACATCGACGCGATGCGGCGGTTCCGCGAGGCGCTGCCCGCCTGAGACGAACTCCTCGGAGGGAAAAGCCCTCACACCGGCGGAAGATAACGCGACGATGGTCAAGAGCGCGCTGACTCTGCTCAGTCCGGTCGCCCGGCGGCTGCCGTCCTATTCGCGGCTGGCCTGGGCGCTCGTCCGCGACGGGCGGCTGCCCCTCCGCCATCGCGCGCTCGTGCTGGGAGGCGTGGCCTACCTGCTCTCGCCGATCGACCTCATCCCCGGCATTATCCCGCTGCTCGGGCAGATGGATGACCTGGCCGTGACGCTGCTCAGTCTGCGCGCGGTCCTGCGGCGGATTCCGCCGGACATCGCCGCCGGGCACCTCAATGCGACCGGTCTCAGCCGGGAGGTCATCGACGAGGACCTGCGTACGCTCAACACGACGGGGCGGCTGCTCGGCAAGACCGCGCTGCGCTATGGCTGGCGGGCGGCGGGGGCAACCGCCCGCGGGGTGGCGAAGCTCGGGCGGCTGATCCTCCAGCGACGCACGGGATGACCGGGCGTCTACGCGAGGTCGCCTCCCTCTTCCTCAGGCTCGGCGCCACCGCGTTCGGGGGACCCGCGGCACACATCGCGATGATGCGCGACGAGGTGGTGCGCCGTCGCCGCTGGCTCTCGGATGAGCAATTCCTCGATCTCCTCGGCGCGACGAACCTCATCCCCGGCCCCAACTCCACGGAGATGGCGATCCACACCGGCTACGCGCGCGCCGGGCGGGCCGGACTGCTCGTCGCGGGGATCTGCTTCATCGCACCGGCGATGCTGATCGTCCTGGTCCTCGCCTGGGCCTACGCCACCTATGGTGCACGGCCCCAGGCGACCTGGCTGCTGTACGGCGTGAAGCCGGTGATCATCGCGATCGTCGTGCAGGCCCTGGTCGCGCTGAGCCGCACGGCTCTGAAGAACCTCTTCCTGGCCGCCCTCGCGCTGGTCGCGCTCGCGCTCTACTTCGCGGGGATCAACGAGTTGTCGCTTCTTGCTCTGGCCGGGCTGATAGCCGCTGGCGTGAAGCATCCCCGAACCCAGGCGGCGATGCTGCTGGCCGCCGCGCCCGCCTATGCCGCTTCGACGGGGTTCGCATTGACCGTGCTCGCGGCTGCGCCGGTGAGTCTGGCGAGGATGTTCGGGATCTTCGTGAAGATCGGGGCGGTGCTCTACGGCAGCGGGTACGTGCTGCTGGCCTTCCTGCGCTCGGATTTCGTCGTTCGCCTCGGCTGGCTCACCGAACGCCAGCTCCTGGACGCGGTGGCCATCGGGCAGTTCACCCCGGGCCCGGTCTTCACGACGGCGACGTTCATCGGGTACCTGCTCGGGGGCACCGCGGGGGCGCTGCTCGCCACGGCCGGCATCTTCCTGCCCGCGTTCGTCTTCGTCGCCGCAAGCCACCCGTTCATCCCCAGACTCCGCCGCTCACCGACGGCCGCAGCGGCGCTCGACGGCGTCAACGCGGCCTCGCTGGCGCTCATGGCCGGCGTGACGGTGCAGCTCGGACGCGCGGCGATCGTGGACGGTTGGACCGTGGGAATCGCCCTCGCCGCCGGGGTGGTCCTCCTGCTCCGGCCGGTCAACTCGGCGTGGCTGGTCGGGGCAGGCGCGGTGGCGGGCTTACTGTTGCGGCGCTAGTAGCGCAGGGCGCAGGCACGGGTATGCCTCCAGGCAGGAGAGCGCTTCCTCTTACCCCAACTGATTCCTCATGTCACTCATCCGGATCGATCAAGACCATCTCATCCATCCCGTGCACTCCGCTGCCGATCAAACGGATCCCGTGGTCTTCACGGAGGGCCTGGGTGCGGTGCTCCGGGACGCGTCCGGCAAGGAATACCTCGACGGGCTGGCCTGCCTGTGGAACGTGCACGTGGGTCACGGGCGAAAGGAGCTGGCCGCGGCCGCCGCGGAGCAGATGGGCCGCCTCGCCTACGCCACGGCGTATGCCGGCTATACGAACGAACCCGCGATCCGCCTCGCCGAGCGGCTGCTGCAGCGCGCGTACTCGAACCTGAGCGGCGTGTACTTCACCACCGGCGGAGCCGAAGCGAATGAGACCGCCTTCAAGATCGCCCGGTACCACTGGCGGCGCCACGGGATGCCCGGCAAGACCAAGATCATCGCCCGCCATCACGCCTACCACGGGTTGACGATGGCGGCGATGAGCGCGACGGGGATCAGCGCCTTTCACCGCATGTTCCAACCGCTCGTGCCGGGCTTCATCCACATCACCCCTTCGTATCCATACCGCCACCCGGGGCCGATGGCGGACGCGCTCGAGGACGTCATCCGCCGCGAAGGCGCCGACACGGTGGCGGCGTTCATCGCCGAACCCGTCATCGGCGCCGGGGGCGTGATCGTCCCGGCGCCCGATTACTTCCCCGCGATCCGCGCGATCTGCGACCGCCACCAGGTGCTCTTCATCGCCGACGAGATCATCACCGGGTTCGGTCGCACAGGGCACTGGTTCGCGCTCGATCACTGGGGCGTGCGGCCGGATGTCGTCACCTTCGCGAAAGGCGTCACGAGCGCGTACCTGCCGCTGGGTGGAGTGATGGTCTCGCGCGAGATCCACCGGGCGATCCAGGAAGCGCCGGCCGCGGAGCGCTTCATGCACGCCGCCACGTACTCCGGACATCCCACGTGCTGTGCGGTTGGACTCGCCAACCTGGACATCTTCGAGCGGGAAGGGCTGGTGGAACGGGCGGGCGCACTGGGGCAGCGCCTGCTCTCACGTCTGGCGGGCCTGCGCGACCTCCCGTCCGTGGGCGACGTGCGCGGGCTCGGGCTGATGGCGGGCGTGGAGCTGGTGGAGGACAAGCAGACCAAGGCCCCGGCGGTCGGTCGCGGGGCGCGTATCCTGACGGAAGCACGGAAGCGGGGCCTGATCACGCGGATGCGGGCCGGCCAGACCGGCGATCATCCCATCGGGGACACCATCTGTCTGGCGCCTCCGCTCGTCACCACGGAGGCGCAGATCGACCGGATCGTGGAGATCCTGCGTGAGGCGATCGTCGCCGCTTAACCCTCGAGGTTGACGCCGATCAGACGGCCGATGGTGTAGGTCACGGCCGCGGCCGCCAGCCCGAAGATGACCTGGCGCAGCCCCGAGGCGGCGACGGGACGAGCCGTGAACAGCGTGATCCCTGCGCCGACCGCGAAGAGGCCCACGGCGCTCATGGCGAGACTGGCCAACACTGCCGGGGTGCCGTCGAGGAAGAGGAAGGGCACCACGGGCACGACGGCGCCGAGCGCGAACAGCAGGAACGACGCGCCGGCCGCCTCCCACGCCGACCCCCCGAGCTCTCCAGGGACGATCCCGAGCTCCTCACGGGCCAGCGCGTCCAGGGCCCGCGCCTCGTCGCTCATGATCTGCGCCGCGAGCGCACGCGCCTGATCCTCGGGCAAGCCCCGTGCCTGATAGATCAGGACGAGCTCCCGTGCTTCTTCCTCGGGGATGTCCCGGATCTCCGCCGCTTCCGTGCGCAGCTGATGCTGGTAGAGCTCGCGTGCGCTCTGCACCGACAGCCACTCCCCCAGGGCCATCGAGATCGCCCCGGCCAGGAGCCCCGCGAATCCCGTGATGATGATGGCGCGCCCGGACAGCTCCGCCCCGGCGACGCCCATCACCAGACTGAGGTTGCTGACGAGGCCGTCGTTCGCGCCCAGCACCGCCGCGCGGAGCGCGTTCCCGCCGATCGCGCGGTGCCGGCCTTCCAGCTGCGCGAGGACGGCACCGCTGAGACCGCCGGTCGCCGCCGTAACCTGACTCAGCACCCGCGCATGCGATGCCTCATCCGCCGCCAGCGCGCGGTCCTCCGGTGCGTACCGGCCCGCATCCGCACGCTCGACGCCGGTGATGCTCGGCAGGACGAACCCGGGGCCAAAGCGCCCGGCCAGGCCGATGAGCAGGCGCGTCCGCAGGGAGGGGCGGTACGCGGGGACCCGGCCGCCCGCGTCGGCGATACGCGTCGACCAGACCTGCGCGTGCCGGCGCTCCACCTCGGCGAGCCTCCGGTAGACTTCGGCCAGGCGCGGCTCGCGCTCGACGGCGGCCAACGCCTCGTAGAGCGCGGCCCCATCCCGCTCGTCCCGCAGCGTGGCCATCGCCCGGCGCAGGTCCACCGGCATCGCTAGCGACCGAGGCGCCCGCCGACGTCCAGCGCCGTGCGCAGCTGGGGCTCCAGCTCGTGCACGGACGCGTCCGGCTCCGCGCCGAGCGCGTCGACCAGCTTGCTGATGAAGTTCCGCACCGCCGCCGCGGCGGCGATGTCGATGATCTCCTCATCCGCGAAGCCGTGTGCGCGGAGGCCATCGACGTCACGCGGCGTGATCTTGTAGGCGTGGTCGGTGAGCTTCACCGCAAACTCCAGCATCGCCACCTCGTTCGCCGGCAGCCCGGCGCTGCGGAAATCGCGCACGATTGCTTCCACCTGCTGGGAGGTGAAGAATTTCGAACGGAGCACCGCTCCGTGGACGAGTGTTCAGTAACTACACCGCAGGCGCGAGGAGACCGCGACGGTGATCAACTCGTAGCGCCGCAGGTCCAGGTGCGATCGGATGGCACCCGAGAGGCCCCGGTACGCCCGGAGGATATCGGGTCGGAGGCTGAGGGCCTGAGCATAGTTCTGGACGATCCCTGAAGCCGCAAGATCCTCGCCATAGATCGCCTTGATCGGGCCCTGCGCCTGCTCGACCGGGACGGTGCGGACGTACGCCATGAGAGCACCTCCACGCGATGCCTATCGTCTAGGTTACACGCGGCGGGCAGGCGCCCCCTCCTCCGTGCACACTTAGACCCGGCCGCTGCGCGCGAGCCGAGCGTAGCGCTTGTACATGAGTGCGTCGAGGTCGCCCGCCTCGAGGGCGGCCTTCACCGCGCAGCGCGGCTCATGGGTATGCGAGCAGTCGCGGAAGTGACACGCCCCCGCCAGCGCAGAGATCTCGGGGAAGAGGTCATCAGCGGCGTCCGCGCCTTCATCCTCGACGAACCCGATCTGGCGGAGCCCCGGCGTGTCCACCACCAGCGCGGACCCGACCTGGAACACCGCGGCCCAGTTCGTGGTGTGGGCGCCCTTGCCGGTCGCGGCCAGCCCGCCGACGCGGAGCCGAAGGGTCGGATCGAGCGCATTGAGCAGGCTCGATTTGCCCGCCCCCGAAGGACCGACGAAGGCGACGAGCTTTCCGTCGATCGCCTCCCGCAGGGCCTCGACGCCCTCCCCCGTGAGCGCACTGGTGAGCACCACCGGGATCGTCGCGAGTCTGTAGCTCTCGACCACGTCCTCAACGGCGGTCCGCACGGCGAGGTCGATCTTGTTCCCGCAGACGAGCGCCAGGCAGCCGCCCTTGTGGGCGAGCGCCAGGTAGCGGTCGATCACCGTCGGCCGCAGGGGGCACGGCACCACGACGACGCCGAGGTCCAGATTGGCGACGAGCACCTGCTCCGGCGCCGACTTGTCCGCAGGTGCCCGCCGGACCAACTGGGAATGCCGCGGCAGGACCCGGCGCACCGCGCCGAGCTCCCCGGATACGATGTCCACTTCCACCCGATCGCCCACGGCGACGGGGTTCGTCGTCCCGTTCAGTTCCTGCCGCAGCCGGCCCCGCAGCACGCACCGCCGGTCACGGCCCTGTGCATCGCGCACCGTGACCTGGGGGCCGTCGGTGCGCACCACCATCCCGACAAACGTGTCCACGGTTGTCCTCCACGCAATTGGAGTGGAAAAGAAAAACGGCTGTGGGCATCGAGCCCACAGCCGCGCCCGAGACACGTCGGTCCGGATCAGCCGGTGCGATACCCCACACGGCGGGATGGGCTCGAGGCTTGGCGTGCGTCACGGACCTGCATCACCCATCCCTCCTTTACCAGGTATCGAACCTGGCCCACATCCTAGCACGGCCCCGCGCGCCCTGCAATGGACAGGGAACCCCGCGCGCCCGCGCGAAGCACCGCCTGCATGACACGCAACCGCGCCGCCGCCTTCATCCTGCGGGGCATGGCCGTCTACACCGGCCTCATCGGCCTCCTCTTTGCGGCCTACCATCCAGGCGCGGCGGCGTTGTTCCGCACGCCGGTGCGCGATCCGCGCAGCCTGTTCGGCTTCGGCATCTCGCTGCTCACCATCGCCGCGCTGAAGGTGGCCATCGCCGAGGACCCCGCGCGCTACCGGACGATGGTCGGCATCATCCTGGCCAGCGAAATCGTCTTTGCCCTGTGGCAGCTCTACGAGTGGATCGGCCACGGCTGGACCGCCGTCGCGGCCACGGGCCTCATCGACCTCACCTTCGTCGTCCTGCTGGCTGCCTACTTCCCGCGCCGGGACCTCCGGATGGCCGACGCCTCACCCTGAGCAGCGGACTGGATGCGGCTGACCGGATCATGCGCATCAAGGGAAGTAGGTAAGTTCTGTTGAACCCCCCCTGCAACGTCCGCCGTCGCGGCCGCCACCGTAGGGGGTGATTCCCTCTCACTCACGGTCCGATCTGCGCGATCATCAACCCGATCGCAGGGAGGGGGCGGGGTGCCCGGATGTGGCCGGCCATCCGGCATTCCCTTGTCGCCGCGGGGATCGACGTCCCGGAGACGATCGCGCAGCGACCGGGGGAGGCGGGCGAGGCCGCGGAGCGTGCGGCGCGGCACGGCGCGGAGATCGTGGTCGCGATCGGCGGGGACGGAACCCTGCACGAAACCCTGAACGGACTCATGCGTGTGCCCGCATCGACGCGCCCGGCGCTGGCCTTCGTTCCCGGGGGCACCGCCAACATCTTTGCCCGCGCGCTCGGCCTGCCCACCGCACCTCAGGACGTCGCGCGCCTGCTGCTCACCGGCATCCGCCGGCGGATCGACGTCGGGCAGGTGAACGACCACTTCTACGCGACCGTCGCGGGGGTGGGGTTCGACGGCGAGCTCGTGGGCCGTGCCAGCCGCTGGCCTCGGATCGGAGGCAGCAAGACCATCCACGTAGCGGCCTTCCTTGCGACGCTGGCGACCTACCGTTCACCGATCGCCCGGGTGGTGCTCGACGGGCATAGACGGGATATGCATCTGACCTTCCTGTCCGCCGCCAACACCGACTGGTACGGCGGCGGGCTGCACATCGCCCCCGGAGCACTGCCGGACGACGGCAGGCTCGACGTCGTGTACACCCAGGACCTCACGCGCATCGACACGGTCGCCGTGGCACTGCGGACCTTCTCCGGCAGACACCTGCAGCATTACAAGGTCACGCGCCAGGTGGTCCAGGATGTCCGCGTGGAAAGCGACGTGCCGCTGGGCATCCATGCGGACGGCGAGTGGCTCGGCCGCGGACAGGCCGCGATCCGCATCGTCCCACAGGCGCTTGATGTCGTGATCCTCCGGAGGGAGCCGTGATGGATCCAATCTGGCAGTGGGGCATCAGCCTGATCATCGCGATCCAGACCATCCACGGGCCGGTCCTCGACGCGATCTTCCGTGGAATCAGCTTCCTCGGCGAAGAGGAGTTCTATCTGCTGCTGTTTCCAACGCTCCTGTGGTGCGTGGAGACACGGCTCGGCTTCCGGATCGGCCTCATCTTCCTGCTCTCGGTATACGTCAACTCATTGGTCAAGGAAGCCGTCGCCCATCCGCGCCCCTTCGAGCTCGAGCCTTCGGTGCAGCTCGGTGATGCGCAGGGGTACGGCCTGCCGAGCGGGCACGCGCAGAACGCGGCGATCATCTGGGGAGGCATCGCCGCCCAGGCCCGCCGCCGGTGGGTGTGGGTCGCCGCGATCGTCCTCGCGGGCGCGATCGGATTCTCGCGAGTCTATCTGGGCGTCCACTTCCCAACCGACGTGCTCGCGGGCTGGGCGATCGGCGCCGTCCTCTTGACGGTTTGGCTGGGCGGCTATTCCGGCGCCGGTCGCCGCATCCGGCGCTGGCCGCTCGCGATGCAGATCGCCCTGGCCGCTGCCGTACCCTCCGCCCTCGCCCTCCTCTTCCCCGATCCCGGGGCGGTGAGCGCCACGGGAGCGATGGCCGGAGTCGGCGCGGGCTATGCCGTGAGCGTTCGCTACCTCGCCGTGGGCGTGGATGGCCCGTGGTGGCAGCGCGTGCTGCGGTTCGTCGTGGGCGCGGCGGTCCTTGCCGCCCTCTACCTCGGGCTGCGCCTCATCTTGCCGGGACAGGAGGCACCGCTGGGTCTTGTCATCCGGTTCGCGCGATACGCGGCGCTGGGCCTCTGGATCAGTCTTGGCGCGCCCTGGCTCTTCGGCGTGCTGCACCTTGGGCCGCGCCGGGCGCCAAGATCCCCGATCGCCCAGCCCGCGCACCGTTGATGGAGACCTCCGGCCACCGCCCCCTGGCGACCACGACCGTCGCGCTGGTCATCTTGATGGGGATACACGTGGTGCGTTCCTCGTTCGCGATGGTCGTCTGGAACGTCGGCGAGGGACAATCGCCGGCTGCCCTTCTGCTGATCGCCTCCGCCATGTGGGTGGCGGGGCTCGCGGGATGGGCGATCGTCCCCTGGGTCGATTCCCCGCGCCTCGGCCTCCGGTTGGCCCTCCTGTTCGCGGTGCTCTACGCCGCAGGCCACGCCGTTCGCCACCCGGTGCTCACCCCTGCCTTGGTCTCGGCGAGCCTGGTGACATGGCTCTGGATGATGCCCGCGCTCATCGGCGAACTCGGCCGCCCGGACGCCCTCGACGTCATGGTTCCCGGCATCCTGGTCGGCTCCGCGCTGCAGGTCGCGGGGCAGACGGCGCTGCACGGCCTGGACCTGTCCATGCTGCACGGCCCGCTCCCAGGGCTGGGCGCGGCCGCGCTCGCCGGGGCACTCTTCGCGGTCTGGACGGCGACCGTGACCACGGCACCGTCAGGCGCCGCAGCCTTCCCCTTTCCACAGGGCTGGGGGCTGTTCGCGCTCGGACCGTACCTCGTGCTCCAGCAGACCCTGCTCACGAACCTCGGGCGCGTCCAGGCGGCCACCGGGCTCCAGATCGAGCAGGCTTCCGTCCTCATCCTGCTCGGGCTCGCTGCGGCCGCCGCCGCCATCCCGCTCGCGTCGCGGCCGCTGATGCGCATGGCGGTCGCGCCGGCATCGGTGGGACTGGCCGGGGCGTTCATCCTCCCCGGGATCGCCTGGCTGCCGGCGCTGCAGGTGCTGGCCGCGATTGCGCTCGCGGGCGCGATGATGCCCGCGCCCATCCCGCATCTCAGGCGCTCCTACCTGTGGGGGGCGGCCGGGATGCTGTGTGGCTTCGCCCTGACCTTCCTGTTCTACTCCCGCTATGAGTGGACCGAGCTCTGGCCGCTCATGGCGGCGCTCGTCGCGCTGGCGTCGCTTCCGCACGCGACAACCGTGCTGCCGGCGCGGACCTTCCGCGCCACCGTGGCCATCATCCTCATCGGGACGGCGGGGCTCGGGGTCTCGCGCCTGACGCAGAGGCCTTTCGCCGGGCCGCCGTCAGAGCCGGATGAGGCCCGGGCAGTCCGTGTGCTCACGTACAACATCCACATGGGCTTCAATGCCTTTGGGCTCCCCGACGCGGAGGCGCTCGCCCGCGTGATCGAGGCCACGGACGCGGACGTCGTGGCCCTCCAGGAAGTCGGACGGGGCTGGACGATCAACGGTGGGGCCGACCTCGTGAGCTGGCTGCGCTGGCGATTCCCCGGCTACCGGCTGGTCTACGGGCCGATGAATGGTGACCTGTGGGGCAACGTCATCCTCACGCGGCTGGAGGTGTTCGAGAGTGGCAGCCTCCGCTTCCCGCTCCGCGAGAGTGCCTTCCGCCGCGGCCTCACCTGGGCGACCGTCTCGACGCCGGGCGGACGTCTCCTCGTCATCAACACGCACTTTGCCCACGACAGTGACGAGGACCGCCTTGCTCAAGCGGCGGATCTGCTGGGCTTCTGGAACGGCCGCCCCCGCAGTGCCGTCCTGGGCGATCTCAACGCCGGACCGGACGCGGCCCCTCTCATCCGGCTGCGCGACGGCGGATTGATCGACGCGCTCGCTCCACTGGATCTCCACGCCGCCCCGACGTTCCCGGCGGCCGCCCCGCGCGAGCGGATCGATTACGTCCTGACGAGCCCTGACCTGCGCTCGACGGGCGGCGTGATCGGGCGGACCACCGCCTCAGACCACCTGCCGGTGATCCTCGAGCTCCGGGTCCGGTGAGGAGGCCTGCGATGAGCCAGCAGCGGTTCTCTTGGCGGACTCCCGGCTTCACCTATGCGGACGCGCTGACCGGGGCTCGGCTCGTCATGCTCCCTTATCTCATCTACGGCCTGGCCGCCCGGCTCAGCGCGCTGGCGGTAGTGACGCTGGCCGTCATGGTGGCGAGCGACATCGTCGACGGCCGGATCGCGCGCCGGCTCGGCCAGTCCCGCGCCTTCGGGGCCGCGTTCGACAGCGGCATCGACTTCCTCGTCATCTACGGCCTGTTCACCGCGTACTTCGCCCTCGGCATCCTTCCTTGGTGGAAGTGGATCGTCATCGCCGCCCCCGCCGTACTGATGGCGGTGACCCAGATCCTGTACCTCCTGCACGCGCCCGAGGTGACCTTCGCCGTCGCTCCGGCGGGTAAGATGGTGGGGCAGATCCAGTTCGTCTACCTCCCGTTCCTCCTCGCCCGCACCTTCTGGCTGCGCGCGCCGTGGGTGGACACAGCCGATCACGTGCTCTTCGCGCTCCTCGCCGGGCTCACCGCAGTGAACACCCTCGATTACGCGCGGATGCTGCGCCGGCTGCGTGCGCCGGTGGTTCGGTGAACGGGCGGCGCGTCGCGGGCGCAGTCACGCCGGCCCCCGGGCGCCGCCTTTCAACTCCCGAGCAGTGGTTCTTGAGCCTGCACTGGTTCGGGTTGAACTTCCACTGGGGCGCCTTGCTCGCCGTTGCCGTCCCGGCGGAGATCCTGAAGTTCGTGCCCGAGGCGGAGAAGGGTCGCGCGCTCGCCACCGTGTTCGCGGGTGGCGCCTTCGTCGCCCTGATCGTCCTGCCGCTTGTTGGCGCCCTGAGCGATCGATCGCTCTCGCCGTTCGGTCGCCGGCGGCCCTTCGTGCTCGTGGGGGCGCTGCTCAACGTCGTCGCGCTGATCGCCCTGGGGTACGCGCCGACCTTCACCCTGTTCGTCGCGGCGTATTGGTTCGTGCAGCTGTCCAACAACCTGGGCGGCAGCGCCTACGGCGGCCTTATCCCGGATCTGGTCCCGGCCGAGCAGCGGGGCCTGGCCTCGGGCCTGATGGGTCTCATGACGATGCTCGGGACGATCAGCGCGGCGGTCGTCGCGGGCATCCTCATGCAGCGCGGGCTGGCCATGTCGCTGTACCTGACCATCGGCGGCGTCCTGCTGCTGACGATGACGCTCACAGTCTGGCAGGTCCGCGAGCAGCCGCTGCGCGATCGCCCCCCGTTTCGCTGGCGCGCCTTCGTCGCCCAGTTCTGGGTGAGCCCGCGCGCTCATCCCGACTTCGCCTGGCTGTTCATCTCGCGCTTCCTGGCGATGATGGGCTTCTACACCATCCTGACCTTCCTCCAGTTCTTCCTGAAGGACTTTCTGCGCGTGCCGAGATTCACCGAAGCCACGGGCACACTCACCGCCACGGTCGTCATCGGCGCGCTCGCCAGCGCCCTGATCGCGGGCTGGCTCTCGGACCGCATCGGACGGCGCCGCATCGTCTCCGCGGCCACCGCCCTGATGGGCGCGCTGTGCCTGGTATTCCTTACCGCCCCGGCCTTCCAGCTCATGCTCGTGCTGGGGGCGATCTTCGGGCTGGGCTACGGCGCCTTCGTCAGTGTGGAGTGGGCTCTCGCCACCGATGTGCTCCCGTCGCAGGCGACCGCCGCCAAGGATCTCGGCATCTGGGGCATCTCGGTCACCCTGCCCCAGGTCATCGCCCCCCTCGTCGGCGGGCCATTGCTCGATGCGATGAACCGCCTCGGCACGAACTGGGGCTACGTCGCGCTGATGGTCACGGCTGCGGCCTACTTCGGGGCCGGCGCGCTCACGGTGTGGAAGATCCGCGGAGCGCGCTGACGGCCAGCAGCCGGATCGCCACGGTGAGCGTGGCGAAGGACAGGACGATCTGCGGCAGGGTGAACTGCGCGTAGGCGATCGTGAGGAAGACGTACCACACGATGTGCCGGCCCAGCCGCAGACTCACCGCGAACTGCATGAACAATAGCACGACGACGATGAACGCCAGTCCGACCAGCCCCGCGTTGATGATGCGACCGATCAGCGACGCGCGCGGCCGTATCCAGATCCACAGGAGGGCGGGGAGCAGCAGGAAGGTCACGGCCCCGAACGGATTGTGCGCCAGGGCGACCACCACGATCCCCGCGAGGCACACGAGCAGGGCGCTCACCAGCGGGGTCGTCCTCACGCCCGCCGGATCGCGGAGCGGCCGGAGGAAGCGGCCGGCGAGCAGGGCCGCGGCGACGAGGACGGCCGCAGACACCAGCACGGGCGGCCATGCCACGGTCGTCAGCAGCGGGTGACGGGGCGGCGGCGCATAGAGCGAGTACCGGGGCAGCAGACCCAGGAAGGGCAGCAGCTTGACCACATCGACCCACAGGAGCAGTACGACCAGGACCGTGCCCACGCGAACGAGTTCCCGGATCACCAGCATCCCCCGCAGCGCGCCCTGTCTGACCCTGAAGAGCACCGCCGCCGCGAGCGGGGCAAAGGCGAGAACCTGGATCACGAGCAGCCAGCCGAAGGGCACGACCCGCTCCGGTCCGAGCCGCAGGTAGACGCTGGACTCCCGCGGCACCGCGGGCATCGCGTCGAGCGCACGGACGATGCGCTCCTGGATCCGGCCATAGGCCAGCACAGATCCCGGCCGCATGTGCTCGATCGTGTCGTCCGGTAGATGGTACACGCGGGCCTTCAGCGCAGCGTCGTCGGCGCGCCCGGCCAGATCGATCGCGGGGATGCCCCGCTCGAGGAACGGGCCCTGATCCGTGCTGGAGACGAGCAGCGAGCGCTGAATCCACTCGAAGAGGGCGGAAACCTCGTCGGTGCGGTAGCCTTCCCGGGCGGCCGCATCCGCGGCCAGCGCGCGCAGCCACATCGGCGCGAAACCGCGGAACTGCCCGATCCCGTCGATGCCGAGCGCCGCCAGAACTCCCGCGTCGAGATCCTCGATGGAGATCGCGGCGACGATCCGGGCCCGCTGCGCGAATGTCCGCACGAAGCGGCGCGCCCCCAGCATCCCCCACTCCTCCCCGTCGGGGAAGACGACGACGAAGGTGCGGCGATGGGGGGCGGCGGAGAGCAGGCGGGCGAGCTCGAGGATCGTCCCGACGTGACCGGCGGTGTCGCTCGCGGCCTGGACGCTCGTCGGCACCATGTCGTAGTTGCCCGCAAGCACGATGATCTCATCCCGCCGGTCCGTTCCAGGACTGACCGCCCACACGTTCTCGAGCGTCACCGGATGGCTTTCCCCGACCCATCCGGCAAATGTCTCCCGGTGAACCTCGAGGCCCATCGTCGTGAGGCCGTCGGCGAGCCAGTCGGCCGCCGCCGGGCGGTCGGGCCCGCCGGACCAGCGGCGGGGAAAGCGCGTGGCCAGCGTCACGACGTCCGCCCAGGCACGCTCACCGGAGAACTGTACGGCCCCGTCCCAGGCGGCAGGGCCGGTGTACGGCCGGGCGAACCGCGGCAGCGACACGAGCAGCCCGACTGTCGCCGCGCTGCAGAGGAGGAGCACTAGCGCCCGGGGCCAGGTCATGAAGCCACCTCGGACACCGCGGAGCTCGCGGTCAGCACGCTGTTCGCCCGCACGAGGTCCTCTCGCCGCACCAAAGTGGGCAGATAAGCCTGATAGGCGACAACGAAGATCATCGTGGCGTGAAGCTGTTCCGTGCCCACACAGGTAACCTGCACTTGACCGTCCACTCACGCCTCTCCTGCAGGGGGGCGGGGCCTCCAGGACCAAAGTGGGGAAGAGCGTTTGACAAGGAGGATCTGGCACCGCATCATGAAGACCACTGTGCCAAGTACACATCGGCTCTACGCCCAGGAACTCCGACGCCGCCTCCCGGCCCGGTATTTCCAGCCCGTTCCCCACCGTGTGTTGTGGATGGCCCCGTACATGGCGGCCGCTGCGACCGGCATCTGGCTGATCGCCGCGCTGTCGCTCCCCTGGTACGTGGACGCTCTGATCGGGCTGCTCATCGGGACGGCCTTCGGCTCGCTCGGCTTCCTGGGTCATGAGATCCTCCATGGCGCCGTCGTCGGGAAAGGGATGCTGCGCGATGTGCTGGGCGGGCTGTGCCTCCTGCCGCATGCCATCGCGCCGTTGCTGTGGCGGCAGTGGCACAACGTCGGGCATCATGCCCACACGCAGATGCAGGGACAGGACCCGGATGCATACAGCACGCTCGAGGACTACCATGAGCGTCGCTCGCTGCAGATCCTGCACCGTCTCGTCCCCGTGCGCAGCCTGCGCTTCTTTGCCCTGCTCGCCGTCTGGCTGAACCTCCACGCGGCGATCGTCCTCGTGCACTCTCTGCCGACGATGCCGGGACGCCAGCGCCTACGGGTCGTGATCGAGACCGCGCTCCCCATCGTCTTCTGGGTCGCGATGGGCGTGTGGCTGGGCTGGGGGGCGTTCCTGGTCTTCTACGCGCTGCCCCTGCTGGTAAGCAACTTTGTCGTCATGTCCTACATCGCGACGAACCACCTGCTGAACCCGCTGCTGGAAGAAGACGATCCGCTGGCCGGGTCGTTGACGGTCTCGGTGCCCAGGGTCCTCGACGTACTCCACTCCAACTTCAGCCATCACACCGAGCACCACGTCTTCCCGGCGATGAGCGCGAAATACGCCCCGCACGTGAAGCGCGTCCTCAAGGAGCTGTGGCCGGACCGCTACCACGAGATGTCGCTGTGGAAGGCGCTCGGCCTGCTCTGGCGCACGCCGCGGCTGTACCTGGACAACATCCGGCTGGTCGACCCGCGGACCGGGAGGCGCTACGGCGTGCTCGGGTACGGGCTCGACCCCAGCCGCGTTCCCTAGCCACCCCCGCGCGGGGTGGTGTATTGTGGTCGCGTGAGTATCTCGCGTCTTGCCCCCGACCTCATCCTCATCGATACGGGGTACAACGGCACACCGGAAGCGATCGGCGTGTACCTGGTGCTCGGCGACCGGCCGGGGCTCATCGAGACCGGGCCGGCGTCGCGGGCGGATGTGGTCCTGGCCGGGATCCGCGAGGCCGGACTGCATCCCGAGGACGTGCGGGTCCTCGCCGTCACGCACATCCACCTCGACCACGCCGGCGGGGCCGGCACACTGACGCAGCGGCTTCCGAACGCGCAGGTCTACGTTCACCCGGTGGGCGCGCCGCACCTCATCGATCCGACGAGACTGTTGAACAGCGCGGGGCGGCTGTACGGGGACGAACTCGTGCGGCTGTTCGGAGAGACGATTCCGGTACCGGAGTCACGTCTCCACATCCTCAACGACGGCGACACGTTGACGATCGGCGGGCGCACGGTCGCGGCGGTCGACACCCCCGGCCATGCGCGGCATCACCACGCGTACTGGGACGCCGCACACGGCGATCTGTTCACCGGCGATGTCGCCGGGGTCGCGCTGCCCCGATCGCGGTTCGTCCGCGCGCCCACGCCACCCCCCGAGCTGGACGTCCCGGCCTGGCAGGCGTCGCTGCGGCGCATCCGCGCGCTGCGCCCCCGCCGGCTGCTGCTCACCCACTTCGGCCCGCACGAGTGGGTGGAGGATCTGCTCGGGCAGCTGGAGGAACGGCTCTTGGACGGCGTCGAGCGCGTGCGCGGCTTTCTCGGGTCGGGCCTTGGGGGCGAGGCGATCACCGCGGAGATGCGCCAGCTGGCCCTGCGGCAGATCGAGGCGCGGGACGGCGCCGGGGCGGCGGCGCGCTTCGAGGTCATCATGCCGATCCGCCAGAGCGTCCTGGGACTGATCCGCTACATCGAGAAGACGGGGTGACCCATGCTGCTCACGGGGAAGAAGGCGCTCATCATGGGCGTGGCCAACAAACGCAGTATCGCCTGGGGCATCGCGGAGGCGTTTCACCGCGAGGGCGCGGAGCTCGCCTTCACCTACCAGAATGAGCGGCTGAAGGAGAACCTGGACGAGCTGCTCGACACCCTCGGCGGCCGCGCCGGTTTTCCGACCTATCCCGGCGACGTGACCTCCGACGAACAGCTCGACGCGATCTTCGGCGGCCTCCAGGATCGCTGGGGCGCCCTGGACGCGGTCGCGCACTGCATCGCCTACGCCGACCGAGATGATCTCACCCGGCCGCTGCACGAAGTGTCCCGGGACGGCTACGCCCTGACGATGAACGTCAGCGCCTACTCGCTGCTGGCGATCGCCCGCCGCGCCGCGCGCATGATGAGTGGGGGCGGGAGCATCTTCACGCTGACGTACAACGCGGTCGAACGGGTCGTCCCGGGCTATAACATCATGGCCGTGGCCAAAGCCGCCCTGGAGACCGAAGTGCGCTACCTGGCCTCGGAGCTGGGCCCGGGGGCGGTCCGCGTGAACGCGATCTCCGCCGGCCCCCTGAAGACGCTGGCGGGGAGCGCGGTGAAGGGGATCTCGCGCCTGCGGGACGTGACCGAAGCGACGGCCCCGCTGCGCCGGAACATCACGATCGAAGACGTCGGCGACGTCGCGGTCTTCCTCGCCAGCGATCTCTCCCGCGCGGTAACGGGCACCACGATCTTCGTGGACAGCGGGTTTCACGTGATGGGGATGGCGTCGCTGCCCGCCACGTCCTGAGCGCCCGCGCAGCGGGACCTGAGCGTCAGCGGGTAGCGCTCAGGATATCCCACCAATCGTAGCGCTCGAGGAACACGAGGTCGAACAGCATCGCGCCGCCGTGGAGGGCCAGCACGGTGTCCAGCGCAGCGCGGAACTGTCCCGGCCGGTGCTCGTACAGCGACAGCAGGAGAGAGCCGACGGGGACACCGCCCCCGGCCAGCAGGTCGCGCGCCATGGCGGCGCCGCCCTCCACGCTCAGCCAGGGAGGCGATCCGGCGCGGATCGCGTCGAACGGGTTGACCGGGGCGTAGAACAGGCCCATCATGAGGAAATCCACGAGCTCGCCGATGGCCGCCTCCCGCCAGCCCGGCCCCACCCACGGGAGCGCGGGCGTCCCGTCGCGGCTGGCCCAGTTCACGCCCTCCTCCCAGTAGGTCGGATACCATCCGCCGACGTACGCGGCGAACGCGATGTCGGGCTTGATCCCGTGGACCACCGTCTCCGCCGCCCGGACGAACTGGTGGATGATGCGCGCCCGCCAAGCGATCCAGTCGGCGAAGAGCGGTCCCTGCTCGAGGCGGCCACCGAGCGGCATCAGGATGTCATCGGGCCAGGACTCGAGCGGATGTCCGAGCCACTCCTCGAACGCGGCGCGGCTCAGGTCGGAGAAATCGGCGGTCCCGTCGGGGAAGCGGATGCGGTCGAGGACGATGCCGTCCACGTCGTACATCCGGGCGACTTCCTGGATAACCGCCAGCTCGTAGAGCTGGACCTCGGGATGCACCGGATTGGCGAACGCAATTATGCCGACCTGCGAGCCGGGGATGACGCTGCCGTCGGGTGCCAGATGCTGCGCCATCCATCCTGGGCGGTCGAAGGCCGGTCCCACGCCGGCTCCGTTCAGCCCCTCACCGAAGACGTTCACCGCGGCGTGCACCCGGATGCCGCGGGCGTGCGCCTCCTCGATCACGACGCGCAGGGGATCGATGTCGGCGGGGAACCACGTCGCCGGCGGGTCATAGACCGGGTCCCAGACCCGCGGCACCGTGGACGTGCGGATGTGCGGGGCGAAGGTGCTTTCGTAGAGGACGAACCCCCAGGCGTTCTTCGCCTCGGGGATGACGTCCGTCACGCCCGCGGCCTTCGCCCGGTCCAGCACCGCGGCGATCTGCGCACGCGAGGCGAAGATCGGCAGGTTCGCGGAGGCCTCCATCCAGACGGCGAGCTTCGGCGCGGGAGGAGCGGCCGCCGCCGGCGAACCGGCGGTCAGGCTCAGCGCCAGCAGGACGAAGAGCGCGACGCGCACGCAGCGGTATTCCATCGGGGGGCAGGATTTCCCCCGTGACGCCCCCAACTAGTTATGTCGCTGCATTTTCCCCAGTGACCACACCCGGAGGCCCGTTGTGCGCATGATGATGCAGGTTGACCCGCGCCGAGAGTTTCCACGCCGGTTCGTCCCCAAGGACGCCGACATGGGCGACTGGGCGCAGCTCGAGCCGCTGTTCAGGCAGCTGCTGGCCCGTCCCATCAACTCGATGGAAGAGCTCGAGCAGTGGCTGTACGACTGCTCCGAGCTCGGCGGCGCGCTCGCCGAGGAGCGCACCCGCCGCTACATCGCCATGACGACGCAGACCGACGATCCGGTCCGCGAACAGGCGTACAACCACTTCATCCAGGAGATCGACCCGAAGACGAAGCCGATGTGGCACGCCCTCGACCGCGCCTACCTCGCGCATCCCTACCGGAAGATGCTGCGGATGGACCGCTACGGCGTGATGGATCGCATCGTCGAGAACAACGTCGCCCTGTTCCGCGAGGAGAACGTCCCGCTTGAGACCGAGGAGGCGCTGCTCTCGAAGGACTACCAGAAGGTCACCGGCGCGATGACCGTCACGTACCGGGGCCAGGAGCTCACCCTGCAGCAGGC
>DASSGA010000152.1:0-2859 GCA_035693805.1 bacterium
GGTGTCGCCGGTATCATCGCGGACGATCCGCGTCTGGCCAGATCGGCCCTGGCGCAGGGTCGAGAGGAGGAGTCGAGGTGAGCACACCGACCATCGGGTTCATCGGATTAGGGATCATGGGGAAGCCCATGGCCCGTAACCTCATCAAGGCGGGGCACCGGTTGATCGTGCACGACCGCGTGGAGGCGCCGGTGCGCGAGATCGTGTCGCTCGGCGCGCAAGCGCCGGGCTCGGCGAGGCAGGTCGCTGCCCTGAGCGATGTCGTGATCACGATGCTCCCCGATTCACCCGACGTGCAGGACGTCGTGCTCGGGCAGGACGGCATCCTCGAAGCGCTACGGCCCGGGACGATCTACATCGACATGAGCACGATCTCGCCCATCGTGACGCGCGAGATCGCCCCGCTCGTCGAGGGGAAGGATGCGGAGATGCTCGACGCGCCGGTGAGCGGCGGCGAGAAGGGCGCGATCGAGGCGACGCTGTCCATCATGGTCGGCGGCCCGAAAGCCGTCTTCGATCGCATGCTGGCCATCTTCCAGGTGATGGGCAAGAACATCGTGCACATCGGGGACCACGGCGCGGGTCAGATGACCAAGGCCGCAAACCAGATCGTGGTCGCTCTGACCATCCAGGCCGTGGGCGAGGCCCTGGCCCTGGCGGCGAAGGCCGGCGTCGATCCGGCCAAGGTTCGCCAGGCCCTCCTCGGCGGCTTCGCGCAGAGCCGCATCCTGGAGCTGCACGGCCAGCGCATGCTCGATCGCAACTTCCAGCCCGGGTTCCGCATCCGGTTGCATCAGAAGGACCTGAACATCGCGCTCTCGACCGGGAAGGCGCTCGGCGTGCCGCTGCTGGCCACGGCGGTGGTACAGGAAGCGTTCACGGCGCTGCGGGGCATGGATCGGGGCGAGCTGGATCACTCCGCGCTCGTCACCCTGATCGAGGAGATGGCCCGCGTCCAGGTGAAGCCCGGAGGGAAATAGAAGAGAGGCGCTCGCACTCTCGGCTTTTCACCGTCTTCTGCCGCGCCGCCGGTTCCTACCGCCCGCAGGCTATCCTCCGGGATTACTCCCGAAGTATACCGCTAGCTCTCGGAGTCCACGTGCCCTGGCGTTTGAGTCGGCTACTTTGCCGTTAGGCTTGCGCCTCTCTTGGCATGTAAGGTACCATGCACCCTCCAGAGGGTCAATTGAGAACCTTCGTTCCGCTGCTGTGGATACTGTGGGCATGGGGGATAGGGAGGAGTTGCCTGCGCGCACCAGAAGCGGTTCCTCGATGCGTGTCGTCACGTCCGCGCAGATCGCCGAGCTCGACCGCAGAGCCACCGAACAGCACGGCATCCCCGTCACGAAGCTCATGGACAGCGCCGGCCGTCGCGTCGCGCAGGCCGCCCGCGAACTGCTCCGCACCTATCCCGGTCCGGTCATCGTTCTCGCCGGCAAGGGCAGCAACGGCGGCGACGGGTTAGTGGCCGCCCGGTATCTGGCCGGCCATGGTATTCCGGTGACGGCCATCCTGATCGGTTCTGAGTCGGAGTACGCAGGCGAGGCGCAGCGCACGCTCCGTGAAGCCCGAGCGTCGGGCGTCGGAGTCACGGTCCCCGAAGACCCCGGGGGCCTCAGATCTCTCCTCGCGTCTGCTGCGCTGATCATCGACGCCCTTTTCGGGACTGGCTTCCGCGGACCCGCCCGGGGCCTGGCTGCCGACCTCATCCAGGCGGCCAACGTCTCGAAGACGCCGATCCTGGCGGTGGACGTGCCGTCGGGCTTGAACTCCGACACCGGGCATCCCGAGGGACCGGTCATCCGGGCGGCAGCCACCGTCACGATGGGGCTCCCCAAGGTCGGCCTGCTGCTCTACCCGGGCGCGGAGCTGGCCGGGACGGTCTACGTTGCCGATATCGGCTATCCCCCCGCGCTCACCGAAGACGCCGCGCTGCAAACCTACGTGGTCACGGGAGAGATGGTCAGGGAGAGAATCCCCCACCGCCCTCCGGACAGCCACAAAGGCACCTTCGGGCGGACGCTCGTGGTCGCAGGATCCGTCGGCTACACGGGCGCCGCCGTGCTGGCCTCGCTCGGTGCGCTTCGCGTGGGCGCGGGCCTGGTCACGCTAGCGGTGCCCCGGACGGTGTATCCGATCATCGCAGCGCATGTCGTGGAAGCGATGCCGACGCCGCTGGACGATGCGCACGGGGCGCTCGCCCCGGGGGCCGTTGAGCGCATCCTCGAGCTCGTGGAGTCCGCCGACGCTGTGGCGGTGGGTCCGGGACTCTCCACGGCCCCCGGCGTGGGAGCGGTCGTCGAATCCCTGCTCCGCGCAGGCAAGCCGCTCGTGATCGACGCCGATGGGTTGAACGTTCTGGCCGGCCGGGCCGAGAGCATACGGGAGGCGAAGGGGCCGGTCGTCATCACGCCACATCCCGGAGAACTTGCGCGCCTGCTCGGTTCATCCACGGTGGAAATCCTCAAGGACCGACTGCGTGTCGCACGATCCACCGCGCAGCACCTGCGCTGCGCGGTGGTACTCAAGTCCGCGAGCACTGTGGTTGCGACACCTGGCGGGGATGTGTGCGTCATTCGCACCGGCAATGCTGGGATGGCGACCGGCGGGATGGGGGACGTGCTCACCGGCGCGGTCGCCTCGTTCATCGGCCAGGGAACCCCGCCGGCCGACGCGGCGTGGATGGGGGCGTTCCTCCACGGCCTCGCCGCCGACCTCATCGCGGAGGAGCGGGGGATGGTCGGGATGCTGGCCTCTGAAGTTGCGGATCATCTCCCGCTTGCCATCGCCCGCGTCCAAGCCGGATCCGCCCCCGAACGCATTCGGGTCCTGGCGGACGGAGGCGGCGGGGCGTGAGTC
>DASSGA010000153.1:0-4247 GCA_035693805.1 bacterium
GAGGCGCCTAGGGAGGGGGTCCTGCAGTATCCGCTCTAGACCTAGGGGTTGGTGGTGGGCCGTGAGGGACTCGAACCCCCGACGCCCGGGTTAAAAGCCCGGCGCTCTGCCCGCTGAGCTAACGGCCCTGCAGAGATTCTATCAAATCCCGGCTCCCGGCGCCGCGATCCAGCTGCGCAGACCCGAGCCCGCCTCGCGATACCAGCCGAGGAGCTCCTTCAGCCCGACCTTCATCCGTCCTATCTTGAGTCCCTCGCCCGTGGCCTCGTCGTAGCGGCTGTCAAGCAAGGGTTTGGAGGGAAGCCGTGCAAACATATGGGACCATGCCGCCGCTGCCGACCGTCACGGTGGGTCTCCTCGGCCTGGGGACCGTAGGCGCCGAGGTGCTGCGCCTGCTGGCCGATGAGGCGCAGATCGCCGATCGCGCCGGGCTGCGCATCGTCCCGGCGAAAGCCGCGGTCGCGCATCCTCACAAGAAGCGGCCGAATCTGCCGGTGGTGGCCCTGACCGGGAATCCGCGGGAGATCGTGGACTCGCCCGAGATCGACGTCGTGGTCGAGCTGATCGGCGGCATCGAGCCGGCCCGGAGCCTCGTCCTGCGCGCGCTCGAGCTGAAGAAGCCGGTCGTCACGGCCAACAAGCAGCTGCTGGCGGAGCACGGGCCCCAGCTCTTCGAGCAGGCGAACGCCTCCGGCGTGGAGCTGCGCTTCGAAGGCAGCGTCGGCGCCGGCATCCCGCTGGTGCGGTCGATCCGGGAGGCGCTGGCCGGGGCGCGCATCCACTCGATCACCGGTATCTTGAATGGAACGACAAACTACATGCTGACCCGGATGGCGCAGGAAGGGTGGACATTCGACGACGCCCTCGCTGCCGCTCGGGAGCACGGTTTCGCCGAGGCCGATCCCACCGACGACATCGGGGGCCACGACGCGGCCGCGAAGCTCGCCATCCTCGCCTCCGCCGCGTTCGGCTGCCGGGTGACGAACCGGGACGTGTTCCGGGAAGGGATCGCCGGCATCTCCCCCCGGGACATGGCCTACGCCCGGGAGCTCGAGTACGCGATCAAGCTGCTGGCGATCGGGCGGCTGCGCGACGGCGATGTCGAGGTGCGCGTCCACCCCGCGCTCATCCCGCTCGGCCATCCGCTCGCGCTGGTGGCGGATGAGTTCAATGCGCTCGAGGTGGAGGCGGACGGCCTCGGGCCGGTGGTCCTGAGCGGCCGCGGCGCGGGCGGGCCTCCGACCGCGGTGGCTGTGGTGGGCGACATCATCGACGTCGCGCGAACGCGGGCCCTGGGCGGCCGCGGGTCCGCCGAGCCCATCCGCATGTCTCCGAAACGCATCCGGCCGATCGCCGAGGTGGTCCTGCCATTCTACCTCAACTTGCAGGTCACCGACCGTCCGGGGGTCTTCGCGAAAGTGGCGACCGTCTTCGGCGAAGAGCAGGTCAGCATCGCGTCGATCGTGCAGAAGAGCCGGGGCGAGGTGGCCGAGGTCATCTTCGTCACGCACGACGCGCCGGAGCGCTCCGTGCGCCGGGTGCTGGAGCGGCTGCGTGGGTTGGACGTCGTGAAGGCGGTCAACAGCGTGATCCGCGTGGAAGCCACGCTGTAGCTGACTACGACGGTGCTTTGCCGACGTACTTGCGGACGGCTTTCGTCTCGAGGTAGGCGTCGAGCCCTTCCTGACCGAGCTCCCGGCCGATCCCGCTGTCTTTCACGCCGCCGAACGGCGCCTCGGGCACGCTGAGGGGCTTGTAGTTCACCCACACCATCCCGGCCTGGATGCGGTCGATGAACCGCTCGATGCGCTTGTCATTCTCGGACCAGATCGCCGAGCCGAGGCCATAGGGCGAGGTGTTGGCGCGGTCGATCGCTTCGTCCAGGTCGCGGACCTTCATCAGCGGTAGGACTGGGCCGAAGCACTCCTCCTGCCAGATCTCCGACGTCTCCGGGACATCGAGCAGGACAGTGGGCTGAAGGAAGAAGCCCTTCTCGTACTGGCGTCCGGAGGGGCGGCCGCCGCCCGCGGCGACGAGCGCGCCCCGCTTCACCGCATCCGCCAGCAGCCGCTCCACGTCCTCGCGGACCTGCGGGTTGTTGAGGGGTCCCATGTCCACGTTGGCCTCGAGGCCGTTGCCCAAGCGCATCTGCCCCGTAATGCGGGCGACGAGGTCGGAGAACTGCTCGAAGACGCGCTCGAAGACGTACACGCGCTTGACCGAGGTGCAGGACTGGCCGGCGTTGCGGAAGCGCCCGGACTTCACGATGGACTCCGCGGCCAGCTCGAGATCGGCGTCGTCGCACACCACCGTGGGATCGCTCCCGCCGAGCTCCAGCGTGAGATGTTTCAGTCCCGCGGCGGAGGCTTCGTAGATCGCCTTGCCGGTCTCGGTCGAGCCGGTGAGGGCGATCTTCTTGATCGCGGGATGGCGGATCAGCGTGTTCCCGGCCGTGCTCGCGGGGCCCGCGATGAGGTTCGCGACGCCCGCAGGCACGCCGGCCTCGTGCAGCATCTGGGTGAGCACGACCTCGGTGAGCGGCGCGGTGCTGGCGGGTTTCACGATGACGGCGTTGCCGGCCATCAAGCCGGGAGCGAGCTTCCAGGCATACAGCGAGACCGGGAAGTTGAACGGCAGGATCGCGGCACAGATGCCGATCGGATACTTGCGGGTTTCAATCTTGAGGATGTTGTCGCCGTCACGGGCGAAGACCACGGTGCCGGTGATCTTCCCGCCGTATCCCGCGTAGTAGTCGAAGGTGTTGATGAGGCTGTCCAGTTCGCCGAGTGACTCGCGGAGCACCTTGCCCTGTTCCCTTGTCAACAGCCGGGCCAGGTCCTGCTTGCGTTCCTCGACCAGCGCCGCATAGCGCTGCAGGACGCGTCCCCGCCGGCGGGACTCTTCCAGGCGAGGCCACCAGGATGTGCGGAGCGCCCGCTGCGCGGACTCCACGGCGCGTTCGACGTCGTCCGGCCCCCCGCGCGCCACGATACCGACCACCTCGTCGGTGTTGGCGGGATTGCGGACCTCGAACGTCTGAGCGGAGCGCGCGGGCACCTGCCGTCCGTCGATGACCAGGCCAAACGTCTCTGTCACAGCGGCCTCCTGGTACCCAGCGCGCTGACCTTCACCGGCCTGATGATGACGGAGATCCGATCCTCGGGTTTGTTCGTGGGCGCGTAACGATACGACTGCCCGCGGTACCGCTGCGAGAGCCGCTCGATGTCACGGGCCCCGCCCTCGGGGTCGAACCTCACGACCTTCCCCTGGATCTGCACGTACCGGTATGGATCCTTCGGATCGAGGACCGTCACCGCGACCCGTGGGTTGGCCTGCATGTTGCGCAGCTTCAGGCGGCCCTTCGACGTGTTGATGAGGATATGATCGTTGTCGAAGAGGAACCACACCGGTGTGGCCTGGGGCCTGCCGCCGGGTCCCACGGTGGCGAGGACCGCCAGGTTGGGCTCCTGCAGGAATTTCAGAACCGCATCGGGGAGAGCCAATCCAGGCACCTCTCTCCATAGTCTAGTCGTAAGATCGTGTCCACGGAAGGAGTGCACGCGATGGCAGAACGGTACAAGAACCTCGTCGCCGGGGAGTGGGTCGACGCGCGCGCGGGCGGCACAGTTCGGGATCTCAATCCGGCTGATACGAGCGAGGTCGTGGCCGAATTCCCTTCGATGGCCGCGGAGGACGTCACGCGCGCGATCGACGCCGCCGCTGAGGCCTTTCCGGCCTGGAAGGCCAAGACGTGGACCGCCCGCGGGGCCATCATGCGGAGGGCGGCGGAGCTCATCCGCGAGCGAACCGAGACGATCGCCCGCGACCTCACCCGGGAGATGGGGAAGACCCTGCGCGAGGCCCGGGGTGAGGTGACGCGGACGTCCTACTTCTTCGACTACTACGGCGCCTACGGCCGGCTGCCGATCGGCGATTACCTGCCCGACGAGCGCGACGGCGTCTTCACCTTCACGGTGCGCGAGCCGCTCGGCGTCGTCGTGGCGATCGCCCCCTGGAACGACCCGGCCCTCACGCCCGCCCGCAAGATGGCGCCCGCGCTCATCGCCGGCAACACGGTGGTGCTCAAGCCGGCCACGCTCACGCCCCTGTCGGCCTGGCACCTCCTCCGCGCGCTGCACGACGCGGGCATGCCCCGGGGCGTCGTGAACATGGTCACCGGGCCGGCGCGCGCCACCGGTGATCCCCTCATCAAGCACCCCGCGGTGCGGGCCATCACCTTCACGGGA
>DASSGA010000154.1:0-16765 GCA_035693805.1 bacterium
CCGTCGCGATGCCGATGCGCAGCTGCAGCTCGGGCAGCGACTGCGGGGCATGGAGGATGGTGTGGGCGGCGCGCACCGCGCGCTCGGGATCTTCTTCGTGCGCGTGGGGCAGCCCGAAGACGGCCATTACCGCATCGCCGATGAATTTCTCCACCGTGCCGCCGAACTGCTCAATCGCCCTGCGGGCATTCGCAAAGTAGTCCGCCACGATCGCCCGCCAGTCTTCGGGATCGCGCGACCCCGCAAGCGGCGTGGAATCGACCAGGTCGCAGAACAGCACGGTGACGACCTTACGCTCTTCGGAGGGCGGCGCCGCCGGCATCGGGGTATCTTGGACTTCTGGAGGATGAGAGAGCGCTCCTGTGCCGTTGGATGGGACGTGACACTCACGGTCCTCGGATTGCTCGGCGCGGTCATCAGCGGATACGTGTGGTACAAGCAGACGACGCCAGGTCCGGTGCTGTGTCTGGGACAGGGCTGCGCGAAGGTCATCCGGAGCCCGTACGGGCGGTTGCTCGGGATCCCGAACGGCGCGCTCGGAGTTGCCTACTTCGGAGCGACCGCGCTCACACCGGTGGCCGGTACTCGCGTCCCCGAGGTGTGGGTTCTCCTTGGCGCCGCCAGCGCGGTCGCCCTACTCCTGTACGCCTACCTGACCTATCTGCAGTTCGCGGTGCTGCGCGCCTGGTGCGTGTGGTGCCTGACGTCCGCGGCGCTCGCGCTCGCGATCTTCTTCGGTGTGCTCGCACGGTGAAATGAGAGCGGCCCTTGACAGGTGCCCTGACATGGCCGGAAACTGGACTCGCCACTTCCTATTTCAGAGGAGGGTCCCCGCATGCCGTACCCGTTCAAGCTGCCCGACCTGGGCTTTCCTTTCGCGGCGCTCGAGCCGCACATCGATGCCCAGACGATGGAGATCCACCACGGCAAGCACCACGCCGCGTACGTCAACAACCTCAATGCTGCCCTGGAGAAGCACGCCGCGCTCCAGAGCCGTGAGGTCGACGATCTGATCCGCAGCATCTCTTCGCTGCCGCAGGAGATCCAGGGCGCCGTCCGCAACAACGGTGGCGGCCACTACAACCACAGCCTGTTCTGGCAGTGGATCGCTCCCGGCGGCAGCAAGGAGCCCTCGGCCACGCTCGCTCAGGCGATCACGAGCGAGTTCACCTCGATCGACAAGTTCAAGGAGGCCCTGACCCAGGCGGGCATGACCCGGTTCGGGTCCGGCTGGGCCTGGCTCACGATGGACAAGAGTGGGAAGCTGAAGGTGATGTCCACACCCAACCAGGACAATCCGATATCCGAGGGGCTCACACCCATCGTGGGCGTCGACGTCTGGGAGCACGCCTACTACTTGAAGTACCAGAACCGCCGCGCGGATTACCTGAAGGCGTGGTGGAATGTCGTGAACTGGAGCAAGGTCAACGAGACGTACGACAAGGCCCGGCAGCGCGCGGGGACGATGGCGCGGTAGACACGGGACAGCGTCGTTTCGGCATCACGCCCGAGGCCCCGCCGTCTTCCCCACGGCGGGGCCGCCGCTTCCTTCACCCTGGAACCCGACGGGCTCCGTTCGCGCTTTCCACAGCAGCCTCCCATGTCCGTAGCGGAGTGTGCCCATGAATGTTCCGGCTCCTCGCCGCAGCCCCGCCTTCGGCGGCCCCGGCATCGAGCCGCGCTGGACCGGCAGCGCCAAGGACGGCGTCGGGACCGCTTATTCGACCTCCAGCCTCATCTGGTTCACGCACTCGCTGGGGATCCTGAACGAGGTGTACTATCCCACGATCGACCGGCCCCAGCTGCGCGACCTGCAGTACCTGATCACCGACGGCGAGACGTTCGTCGCCGATGAGCGGCGCCATCTCACCTCGGAAGTGGAGCGCCTCTCCGACCACGCCCTCGGGTACCGCATCGTCAACACCGACCGCGCCCACGGCTACCGCATCATCAAGGAGATCATCGCGGACCCGCACCAGCCCTGCGTCCTGATCCGCACGAGCCTGGAGGGCGACGCGCGCGTACTTCCCCGGCTGAAGCTGTTCGCGCTCTGCGCGCCCCACCTCGAGGTCGGCGGCTGGCACAACACGGCGGAGGTGGTGGAGGTCGCGGGCCGCCGCCTGCTCGTGGCGTCCAAGCGGGACACCTGGATGATCCTCGGCGCCTCGGTGCCGTTCGTGCGCTGCTCCTGCGGTTATGTCGGGGTGAATGACGGCTGGCGGGATCTCGAGGACAACTTCCGGCTGGACTGGGAGTTCGACTGGGCCGCCGACGGCAACGTTGCGATGGTCGGAGAAATCGATCTTCACGCCGCGCCCACCTTCACGCTGGGACTCGCGTTTGGATCGACGTTCCAGAGCGCCCTCACCACGCTGCTGCAGTCTCTGGGGGTGCCGTTTGCGGATCACCGGACCCGCTTCGTCGAACAGTGGGATCGGGGATGCAGTCATCTCCTGCCGCTGCAGCGGGTCGCGGGTGACGGCGGCCGGTTGTACCATGTCAGCCAGAGCCTGCTGCTGGCCCACGAGGATAAGACCTACCCCGGCGCGATGATCGCCTCGCTCAGTATCCCCTGGGGCGACACCAAGAGCGACGACGTACTCGGCGGGTACCACCTCGTCTGGACGCGCGACATGGTGCACAGCGCTACGGGGTTGCTGGCCGCGGGCAACCGCGAGACACCGCTGCGGGCGCTCATCTACCTGGCCGCTTCCCAGCAGCCCGACGGCGGCTTCTACCAGAACTTCTGGGTCGACGGCGAGCCGTTCTGGCACGGCGTGCAGCTGGATGAGGTCGCGCTGCCCATCTTGCTGGCGTGGCGGCTGGATCGCCTGCAGGCGCTGCAGGAGTTCGACCCCTACCCCACCGTGCTGCGCGCGGCTGCCTATCTCATCGCCCGCGGTCCGGTCACCGCCCAGGACCGCTGGGAAGAGGTGGGCGGGTATTCGCCCTCCACACTGGCCGCCGTCATCGCCGCCCTGACGTGCGCGGCCCAGATGGCCCGTGAGCGGGGCGATGCCGCCGCGGCCGGCTTCATTCAGGACTATGCGGACTTCGTCGAGGCTCACCTCGAACGGTGGACCGTGACGACGCAGGGCACGCTCCACCCCGACGTGCGGCGGCATTTCATCCGCGTGTGCCCGGCCGGCACGGGCGACGCGCAGCCGGAGGAGGATCCGGATCGGGCACTGCTCACCGTCACCAACCGTCCGCCCGGCGCGCCGGCGACGTTCCCGGCCCGCGAGATCGTGGACGCGGGGTTCCTGGAGCTTGTGCGCTACGGGATTCGACGCGCGGCCGATCCGTTAATCGAAGATTCGCTGAGGGTCGTGGACGCCACGCTGAGAGTGGACACCCCGTTTGGCCCCTGCTGGCGTCGCTACAACCACGATGGGTACGGGCAGCGTCCCGACGGAGGCCCCTACGAAGGCTGGGGCCGGGGGCGCGCCTGGCCCTTGCTCACAGGTGAACGGGGGCATTATGAGCTCGCCGCGGGGCGTCCGGTCGAGCCGTTCATCCGGTCGATGGAAGGCTTCGCCCACGGGATCGGCCTGATCCCGGAGCAGATCTGGGATGAGCCGGACCGTCCCGAACGCAGGCTGTACCTCGGCCGCCCGACCGGCGGGGCTATGCCGCTGATGTGGGCCCACGCGGAGTACGTGACCCTGCTGCGCTCCGCCCTGGACGGCCGGGTCTTCGACTGGATCCCAGAGGTGGCCGGCCGTTATCAGCGCGGCACCGGCCGGCGCTCATTGGAAGTCTGGCAGCCCAATCGACGACCACGGATTATTGGCAGTGACATCGAGACCCTGCGCGTCCAGGCCCCGGCGCCGTTCCGGCTGCACTGGTCGGCGGACGAGTGGCTGACGGTCTCGGATACGCCTTCGGTCTCCGCCTCGTTTGGGATCTCTTACGTGGATATCCCCATTCTCACGGCGCAGCGGGCGCCCATCCGTTTCACTTTCTTCTGGACCGATGCGAACCGGTGGGAGGGGCGGGATTATGTCCTTGCGGTGGAGCGGGGCGGGAACGGGGGGTGATCGCGGTGGAGATTGCATTGCGACACCAGCGGGCGCTCGTCACCGGCGGCGGCTCAGGGATCGGCCGGCCCGCGTCGGCGATCGCCGTGCCGCGTCTGTCACGGGGGCCACGGTGTTCGTCGGCGGTGGGATGACGCCGTGTCCTGCCTTCAGGCACGGCGGACAGCGTCCCGCGCCTCGAGACGGTGAAGGGTAGAATGGGAACAGGCTGCGGAAGGAGGACGGCATGGAACTCGGGATGATCGGCTTGGGCCGCATGGGGGGCAACATGGCGGAGCGCCTGCTGCGCGGCGGCCATCGCGTCGTGGGATACGCCCGCAGACCTGAGGGGCTTGAGCGGGTCCTCCGCCTCGGCCTGGGCGCGGAGGGGGTAACGGGGCTGCCCGCGCTGATCGAGAAGCTGCGCCCCCCCCGGGTCGTCTGGCTGATGATTCCATCCGGGGAGCCCGTGGACCAGATGCTCGCGGTCTTGACCCCGCTGCTGGCGAAGGCGGACGTCGTCGTGGACGGCGGCAACTCGTACTATCGGGACTCGATGCGCCGTGCCGCCATGGTCGCGGAGCGCGGGCTTCGCTACGTCGACGTGGGAACGAGCGGCGGGATCTGGGGCCTCACGGAAGGCTACAGCATGATGGTCGGGGGGGAAGCGGGGGCCGTCGCGCTGCTGCGCCCGCTCTTCGAGACGCTGGCCCCGGGGAAGGACCGTGGATGGGGGCACGTCGGTCCCAGCGGCGCCGGCCACTTCGTGAAGATGATCCACAACGGCATCGAGTACGGGATGATGCAGGCGATGGCCGAAGGGTTTGCCATCATGCAGCGCAAGGAGGCCTTCCACTTCGACCTGCACCAGATCGCCGAGATCTGGCGGTACGGCAGCGTCGTGCGGTCGTGGCTGCTCGACCTCACCGCCCGCGCGCTGGCTCAGGACCAGGAGCTGCGCACCGTGGCCCCCCACGTCGCCGACTCGGGCGAGGGCCGGTGGACGGTGTTCGAGGCGATCGACCTGGACGTCTCCGCCCCGGTCATCACGCTGGCACTGCAGGAACGGCTGCGCTCGCGCGACGACTATGCCTTCGCCGACCGGCTGCTGGCGATGATGCGTTATCAGTTCGGAGGGCACGAGTTCAAGCGCGAGCCCTCGTGAGACGGCTCCAGGTCTTCGACGATCTCGAGTCACTCAGCCGCGTGGCCGCGGACGGGCTGGCCGGACAGATCCGGGAGGCGGTGGCGGCGCGCGGGCGGTGCGCGCTCGGGCTCACCGGAGGCCGGACCCCAAGGCGGATGTACGAGCTCCTCGCCGAGCGCCACCGGGAGGCGATTCCCTGGGGGCGGGTGGACCTCTTCTGGGGGGATGAGCGCTACGTTCCCTACGATCACCCGCAGAGCAATTACCGGATGGCGAAAGCGGCGCTCCTCGACCGCGTCCCGGTGCCGTCCGCGAACGTCCACCCCATGCCGACGGATCATCCTGAGCCATCGACGGCTGCGCGCAGCTACGAAGAACTGCTGCGGGGGTACTTCCGGGGACGTCCGGCCGCCTTCGATGTGCTCCTGCTCGGCCTGGCCGCGAACGGGCATGTGGCGTCGCTGTTTCCTCACCAGCCCGTACTGCGCGAGCGGACACGCTGGGTCGTGGCGGTGGACGTGCCGGCCGATCCTCCCCGCCGTCTCACCATCACCTATCCCCTGATCAACCAGGCGCATCAGGTGGCGTTCCTCGTGGCGGGATCGACAAAGGCCGGAGCCGTGCAGCGCGCGCTGCGTGCCGACGGCGACGTCGACGAGGCCCCTGCCGCCGGAGTGGCGCCGGCCCCGGGCGATGTGACCTGGTGGTTGGATCGACAGGCCGCGGCGCTGGTCGGCCCGGAGAAGGGAGGCGTGTGATGCCGAAGGTGGTGATCGTTTACACGCAGCCGGGCTGAGTGTTCTGCGGCAAGGTGAAGGAGTTCCTTCGCCAGAAAGGCATCACGTACACCGAGAAGGATGTCAGTGCGGACACGCAGGCGCTCGACGAGCTGATGGACCTCGGGTACTACGCCACGCCGGTGACCCTGATCGACGGCCAGGCCGTCGTGGGGTTCAACCGAGCGAAGCTCGAGCAGTTGCTTGGATCGTGACCGGAGGAGAACGCGATGGCCGTCAGCCAGGACGACATCCGCAAGATCCTGACCACCGCCAGGACGATCGCGGTCGTGGGACTGTCGAACAAACCCGACCGTCCCAGTTACGAGGTGGCAGGGTACCTCAAGGGAGTCGGCTACCGGATCATCCCCGTGAATCCTGCGATCAAGGAGGCGCTGGGCGAGAAGGCCTACGCGAGCCTGCGCGACATCCGGGAGAAGGTTGACGTGGTCCAGATCTTCCGGCGTCCGGAGGACGTGCCGGCGGTGGTCGACGACGCCATCGCGATCGGCGCGAAGGCCGTGTGGATGCAGCCCGGCGCGGAGCACGAGGCGGCCGCGGCGAAGGCGGAGGCTGCGGGTCTGCTGGCGGTCGTCGGAGCCTGCATGATGGTCACCCACCGCCGGCTCGTCGGCTAGCCGCCCATGCCGTCCGCCGCTGAGCGGGTCGGGGAGGCGCTGCGGGGCCTCGGCATCGTCCCGGAGATCCAGGAGTTCCCTCAGGGCACACGCACGGCCGAAGATGCGGCCGCCGCCGTTGGGACCACGGTCGGTCAAATCGTGAAGTCGCTGGTGTTCCTCGCCGACGGGAAGCCCCTGCTGGTACTGGCTTCGGGCGCGAACCGCGTCGATCTCATCAAGCTCGCCGCGGCCGTGGGCGCGCATACTGTCCGCCGCGCCGATGCGGACACGGTGCGCCGGGTCACGGGCTTTTCGATCGGCGGGGTCCCGCCCGTGGGCCACGAGACCGCGCTGCCCGTGGTCATCGATCGGGACCTGCTGCGCTACGACGTCGTCTACGCGGCCGCGGGGACCCCCCGCGCCGTTTTCGCCATCACCCCCGGTCGGCTGGCGGAGATCACGCGAGCGACCCCCGCGGACGTGCGCGAAGGTTAGTCGCGGAGGTCCAATCGGTATCCGAGCCCGCGGGCCCCTCTGACGGGACCGTCCCCTCCCAAGGTGTGCCCGGAATCGGACCTCGGCCTGATGAGGGTTTCCTCGGCATCCCCTATCGTGGAAATCGATGCAGCATTCTGCAACAGTGCGCGAGCGGTCGCGAAGCGCTGCGGCTTCGATGTCCGCGCAGGCACGTCTGCTCAGCGCCCTGGCCCATCCGGCGCGCCTGGCTCTGATTGCAGCCCTCCGCACGGATGAGGCGTGCGCCTGTCATCTCGCCGCCGTCATCCGGCACGCGCGCCCGTATGTCTCCCAGCAGCTGGCCATTCTCCGGCAGGCGGGTGTGATCACCGGGCGTCGAGAGGGCACATTCATCTACTACCGCCTGCGGGACTACGGCGTGCTGGCCATGCTGGATCTCGCGGGCCGGCTGTCCGGGGGATCCGAGGGATCCCTCGCACCGGCCGGGGGCTGCCGCTGCCCGCGATGTCGCACGGCGATCGGTGATCATGATGCTCGCTGAGGTGATCAGAGGCGGGATTTTCGCGGTCATCGATTACGTCGCCCTGCACGTGCTCACGTGTCTCATCCCGGCGTTCCTGCTCGCGGGAGCCCTGGTGACGTTCGTGTCCAAGGAGGCGATCATGGTTCGCCTGGGTGCGGCCGCGTCGAAGACGCGCAGCTTCTCGACGGCGGCCGGGGCGAGCTTCTTCGTCGCCGCCTGCTCGTGCACGGTGATCCCGGTGAGCAGCGGACTGTACTTCGGGGGCGCCGGGGTGGGGGCGGCGTTCATCGTGCTGTGGGTGGCTCCCGCCGCGAATCTGCTGTCGCTGATCTACACGGGCAGTATCCTCGGCCCGGGCATGGTGTGGGCGCGGGTCATCACCGCGCTGCTGATGGCGTTTGTGGTCGGCTGGACGATGACGCTGGTCTTCCGGCGAGAGGAAGCCGCCCGCGCGTCGGCGACCGGATCGGAAAGCGCCGCCCGGCTGCTCAGTCCGGTGGATGCCGGGCTGCTCGCGCTCGTGCTCCTCTCGCTCCTTGCCCCAAACTACCTGGTGCGGTCGGGTCCATACGTCCAGAAAGTGGCGGTGTGGGCAGTCGCCACCGCGGCTGTCGCCGCATACGCCCTGTTGATGAAGTCCCGGGCCGATCTCCGGCGATGGATGGATGAGTCCTGGTGGTTCGTCCGGATCATATTCCCCTTACTGCTGGCTGGCGTCTTCGTCGTCGGCGTGCTCGGGGCGTTGCTGCCGCGTGCGTGGATCGAGACGTACCTGGGCGGGTCCGGACTACGGGCGTCCTTCCTCGCGACCGTGCTCGGTAGTGTCAGCTACTTCGCCACGATGACGGAGGCCCCGTTCGTGCACACGCTCCTCGGGCTGGGGATGGGGAAGGGGCCGGCGCTCGCCCTGCTGCTCACCGGTCCGGGCCTCAGCCTCCCGAACTGGCTGGCCATCGCGCGCGTGTTCGGTGCGCGGAAGGCCGTCGTGTACGTCGTCACCATCGTGGTCCTTGGGACCCTTGCGGGATGGTTCACGGGGAGGTTCGGGTTTTGAGAGGAGGGTGGTCATGATCCGGATCGAGGTGTTCGGCCCGGGGTGTCAGCGCTGCCGGGCAACGACCGCCGCCGTCGAGGAGGCGATCAGGATCTCCAAGGCGGAAGTCTCCCTCGTGCACATCAGCGATCCAGCGGAGATGGCGCGGCAACGCGTGATGTTCACCCCAACCGTGCGCGTCAACGGGCAGGTGAAGTCCACGGGACGCGTGCCGGCGAGTGCGGAGATCGTGGCCTGGCTGGCGGAAGCGGCGTCCGCAGCCTGAGACCGTGGTTCAGGCCGAGGGCAGACGTGCCGCCAGATCCGCGACCCTGCGGCGGAGGTCCTCGCGGAGGTCCCTGAAGAACGCCAGGTCCTTTCCTGAAGGATCGGGGAGGGGCCAGTGCTCGCTCCGCGCCCCGGGTACCACGGGGCAGGCTTCTTCCTGACACAATCCCACGACGAGCGCGACATCCGGGCCGAGCACGTCGCGCAGGTGCATCGGCCGGTGGCCGGAGATGTCGATGCCGATCTCGCGAATCACGGTCACGGCTTCCGGCCGTACCTGCGTACTTGGCTCCGTGCCCGCGGAGCCTGCCCGCCATCCCGCCGGCGCGATCGCGTTGAAGAGCGCTTCGGCCATCTGGGAGCGGGCGCTGTTGTGGATTCAGACGAAGATGACGCGCCGCATCGGCCTATGCTACCATGAGGGGCGAAGAATCACATAGCCGACCTTCGGGGCAGGGTGAGATTCCCGACCGGCGGTACAGCCCGCTACCCGATGCCACCAGTGGCCTCGGTGGATCCGGTGAGACTCCGGAGCCGACGGTATAGTCCGGATGGGAGAAGGTCGATCCCCACGGGAGCGCGGATGCGTGTGCATCCATGTGCGCATAGCCCGTGTTGTCCCCTCTGCCCCCAAGGTCGCCCTCAGGAGGGGCAGGCATGAGGCGGTTCACACAGGTCGCAGTGCTTGGAGCCATCGCGTTCACCTTCATGTATCTCGACTTCCCCGTCCCCCCGTTTCCAGCCTGGCTGCAGTACGATCCGAGCGAGATCCCGGCGCTGATCGCCGCGTTCGCCCTCGGACCGATCGCGGGCATCTCGGTGGAGATCCTGAAGGGCTTCCTCATCAGCGTCTTTCGTCCCGGCGAGCTCGGCGGGCACTTCGGTGTCTTCATGAACCTCCTCGCCGGCGTGACCCTGGTCGGCGTGGCCGGGGCCTACTACCGCATCGTCCACACGCGCTCCGGGGCGATCCGGGCGATGGGCCTGGGCATCGTGGCCATGACCGGCGTCGCGATCGCCGCGAACATCCTGCTCACGCCGGTGTTCTTCGGCCTCCCGCGCGGGCAGGTCATCGCGCTCGTGCTCCCCGCGCTGCTGCCGTTCAATCTCTTGAAGGGCATCATGAGCTCGGTCGCTACCTACTACGTGTACAAGCGTGTCCGGGTCTACCTGTATGAGTGGATCGCCGACCGAGCCGCCTGGTAGCGGCACCCTGTTCACCGGCGGGCGCATCCAGACCCTCGACGCGGCCCGTCCGCGTGCGGAGGCGCTGGCCGTTGCGGCCGGACGGATCCTTGCGGTGGGATCGGACGACGACCTGCGGTCGGCTTTCCCACGCTTCCGGCGGAAGGATCTCGGCGGCCTCGCCATCTTCCCCGGTTTCACGGACGCACACATCCATCTGCCGGACTTCGGGATCAGCCTCCGCCGCGTCGAGCTCCGCCGTACACGGGCGATCCACGAGGCCGCGGAGCTGGTCCGTAGCGCCGCCGCCCGGGCCACGCCCGGGGAGTGGATCCGCGGCCAGGGCTGGGACAAGAACGTCTGGGCCGAGGACCGCTTCCCTACGCGCGAGGATCTGGATGCCGCCGCACCATCGCATCCCGTCATCCTCTCGAGCAAGGACGGGCATCTGTTGTGGGTCAACTCCGCCGCGCTCCACGCGGCCGGCATCGACCGCCACACGCCGGATCCCCCCGGGGGCGCGATTGCCCGTGACGCCCGCGGCGAGCCCACCGGGCTCCTCAAGGAGACCGCCAAGGAGCTCGCCTGGGGCGCCGTCCCCGAGGTCGGCCCCGACGTCGTCGATGCCGGTATCATCGAGGCGCAGCGCGTCCTGCATCGCCTCGGCATCACGGGCATCCACAACTTCACCGGCACCGCGGGTTACGACGGGCCGCCGACCTTCGCCGCCTTCCAGCGCCTCCGCTCGCGCGGGAAGCTACGCCTCCGCGTGTGGATGACGGTGCCCGAGCAGGCGCTCGACCACGTGAGGGACATCGGCCTGCGCACCGGCTTTGGGGACGAATGGCTGCGGGTCGGGCCGGTGAAGATCTTCGCCGACGGCACGCTCGGTTCGCAGACCGCGGCGATGCTGGAGCCCTTCGAGGGGCAGCCGCAGAATACGGGGATCGCGATCCACACCCGCGGGGAGCTGATCGAGCTCGTGGGGCGCGCCGTGGGCGCGGGCTTCTGGTGCGCGATCCACGCCATCGGCGACCGCGCGAACCGGTGGGTCCTCGACGCCTACGAAGCGCATCGGGACGCCTCGGCCGCTCTCCGCGCCCGCCACCGCATCGAGCACGCACAGGTGGTCCACCCCGACGACCTGCCGCGGCTGGCGCGAGCCGGGGTCATTGCCTCGATGCAGCCCATCCACGCCACGAGTGATCGCGACATCGCCGACCGCTACTGGGGCGCGCGCAGCCGGACGGCCTACGCCTGGCGCTCCCTCGTCCGTCTGGGGACGGTGCTCGCCTTCGGTTCCGACGCGCCGGTCGAGACGCCGGACGTGTTCCAGGGACTCTACGCCGCGGTCACGCGCAAGCGCGCCGAGGAGGCCGCGCGACCGTCATGGTACCCGGCAGAAGCCCTGGAGATCGAGGAGGCACTCCGCGCGTACACCAGCGGCGCGGCGTTCGCGTCGGGACAGGAAGGCGTGGCGGGCCGGCTGGCCGACGGCTGTGTCGCGGACTTCGTGGCGCTCGACCGGGACCTCGTCACGGTCGCAGCCGACGCACTGCTCGGAACGAAGGTGGAACTGACCGTCGTCGGGGGCGACGTGGTGTACGAGGGCTAGTCTTCGTCTTCCGGCTCCTCGTCCTCCGGCTTCTCGCCCTCGCGGTCCGCCTCGATGACCATCTCGTGCCCGCACTCCGTGCAGGTGTACACGGCCCGGCCCCGGCGCACGCGGCCGCGCGGCTCCATCTCACCGCCACAGACGGGGCAGGGCTCAGTCAGCGGGGCTTCCACGGCGGGGTGAACCGGTCAGTGCGCGTGCGTCCGGCGGTGGGCCTGCTCGTCTTCGGTCTCCACCGAGCGGAAGTCAGCGGCGGGGATGCGGTAGCCGCAGAGGGCGCATTCGTACCACATCCCCTCGACGTCCTCCGGCTCGTACTGCGCCGTGAGGACGGTATCGCAGTTCGGACAGCAGGGCCGCTTCTCTCGCACGCTGCTCTCCTCGCTGGGAGGGTTCGGGGGAACCGTCCTGCTTCTCCTCTCGTTCCGAGGAGCAGCCTGAAGCCCCGCGGGAGGTGGCATGGGGGAGGGCGGAGGCTAAACCGCTGGCGGGAGAGAAGCGTCACCTCAAGCAGATGAGCAGCCACGCCGAGGATCTGGCGCTGGTCGAGGCCTTCAAGCGCGGCGAGGAGAGTGCGTTCACGGCGCTCGTGATCAAGTACCGGGAGGCCGTGTTCCGCGTCGCCCGCCGCATGCTGCGCAGCCACGAGGATGCTTCCGACGTGGCCCAGGAGGTCTTCATCCGCGTGCACCGCGCGCTGCCGCGGTTCGCGGGACGGTCGCAGCTGCGGACGTGGCTGTTTCGGATCACCGTGAATCTCTGCCTCGATTTCAGCGGCCGCCGCTCGCGGGACGTGCTGACGGGACTGAAGGAGCTCATGTGGGAGCCCTCCCCGCACGACAATCCGGTCGAGCTCAGCGAACGTCGCGAGCTGGGGGACGTTGTCGCCCGGGCGATCGATGCACTGCCGCCCCGCCAGCGGGCGATGGTCGTGCTGCGCGTGTATCAGGATCTGCCGTATGCGGACATCGGGCAGATCATGGGCTGCGCGGAGGGGACCGTAAAGGCGACGATCTTCGCCGCCTTCGGCAAGCTGCGGCGCTCGCTGGCGCCGTACGTCACGGGCGTGAGCCCGGCGGGGGAATGATGGAGCGCGCGGTCGTCGATTGCCGCGAAGTACGGGACCTGCTGCTCGAGGTCGTCAGCGGCACCACGCCCCCCGACCTCCGCCGTGCCCTGGCGCAGCATCTCGAGAGATGCGAGCGCTGCCGGCATGAGGCGGCGGCGCTGGAAGAGACCGCGGCACTCCTGCGCTCGGCGGCCGAGCCATCCCTGCGCGACGGCCACTGGGACGCGTTCATGGCCGGCCTCGACCGGCGGCTGCAGGCTGAACGCCGCCGGCCCCTGGCGCGGCTCGTCCGGTGGATCCGCACCCCCCTGCACGCCTGGAGCACCGCGGCGGCCACGGCCGCGCTGGTTGTGGCGCTGATGTTCGCCCTGGTCGGAGGCGAGGCTCCTGCACGCGTCGACTCCCCGGTCGTGCAGAGCGTGCCGATTCAGGGTTTCATGACAGACTCGATCGTCGACGCGCTGCCCGCCATGAACGCCTCGCTCTCCGTCTGGAAGGCGGGCTTCGGCGCCATCGACGTGCCGTACGACACCGCGGGAGGCGACTAGGATGCGCGCAGGCCGCATGCTGCTGCTCGCCGGTGCAGCCGCGCTCGTTCTCTCGCTGCCGGCGATCGGGCAGCCCCCGCCCCGCCCCCGCGACCCCCGCACGGAGCGGGTCATCGAAGCCCTGCTCATCTGGCGCCTCGTGGACGAGCTCAACCTCACCGACGAGCAGGTCGCCCGTATCTTCCCCCGCATCAAGGCCTTGAAGGAGCTGCGCATCGGGCTCGGCATCCGCAAGGTCATGCTGCAGCGGGAGCTCCGCGCCCTGCTGCGCGAGCAGCCGCCCAATGAAGAGGCGATCCGCGGGAAAGTGGCCGAGCTCGATCAGCTGCGCGCCCGGGTCGAACAACAACGGGAGCGCATCCTGCAGGAGATCGCCGCGGTGTTGACCCTCGAGCAGCGCGCCCGCTTTGCGCTGATCCACGAGACATTCGAGGCGGAAACGATCCGCACGCTCGAGGAAGTCCGCCGCATGGTCGATCAGCAGCGCCGCAGGTAGTCATGGCGCGGGCCAACGGGCCGTGCCATCGCCTTCTCCGGTCAAGTCTCCCGTACCAGATACTCTGCCTTCTTGTACGTCAGCCGCTCCCCGCAGTATGGACACGTGTGGTAGTTTGCGGCCATCGTCCCGCGCCCGAAGCTCTTTTGGTCGAGCCGCAGGCGCGTGTCGAACTCCCGGCCGCATGAGCGGCAGACCAGCCACAGCGCGAGCTTACCCATCGTGCGCCCCGTGGAGGTAGGCGTCCACCTCGGCCCGCCGCCACACCGCACGGTGTTCTTTCCGGTACAGGGGCACCGGGAAGTCCGCCCGCGAGGCGACCTCGTCCAGGAGCGTGCGCGGCGGGACACCGGCCATTTCGGCCGCTTCCACGGCGGTGACGATCTCCACGCCGTCCCGCACCAGCCGGGCGATGGCCTCCACGAAATCTCCGGACGGCGGCCGCTTCAGGAGGAACTCCACCGCCGACATCCCCCGCGGGTGGGTCTGTTTGATGAGGTTCGAGTACCGGCGCAGCTCCTCAGGGTACCCCCGCAGGTGGGTGAGTACGACGATATCGTGCGGGAATGCGCGCTCATCGTCCATGGTTACATAGTACATATGCCGTTCCTCAACGACCAGGATGCGGCCTTCGTCCGCAAGCGCCTCGAGCGGGAACTCTCGCACGACGTGACGCTCGAGTTCTTCGCCCCGAGCACCGGTGGCCTGACCCTCCCGGGACAGGACGCGGAGATCGCCGAGTACACGAAGCAGATCCTCACCGAGGTCGCCGGCCTCTCGCCGAAGATCCATCTCAACGCGCACAGTCTGATCGCGGAGCCCGAGGTCGCCCAGCGCCTCGGGATCACCCGCACGCCGGCCACGGCGGTTATCGGCGCGGAAGACTACGGCGTGCGGTTCTACGGGATGCCGGCCGGCTACGAGTTCGCCACGCTGCTCGAGTTGATCCTCGACGTCTCGAAGGGATCGCCCGCGCTGGCGGAGGGCTCGAAAGACGTCCTCGGGAAGCTCCAGGAGGACGCGCACATCCAGGTCTTCGTCACCCCCACCTGACCACACTGTCCGCGCGCGGCCAGGATGGCCGCGCTCCTCGCCATCGCCAGCCCCAGGGTCCGCGCCGACATCGTCGAGGCCAGTGAGTTCCCCGACATGGCCGAACGCTACAACGTCTATGCGGTGCCGAAGATCATCGTCAATGAGACCACGGAGTTCGTCGGCGCCCAGCCGGAGGGCGCGTTCGTCGGCTACGTGGCGCAGGCCGCCGGCCTGCAGGAAGGGCCGCGGCCCGCCGAGTAATCTTCTGGCGACATGCAAGACATCTTTGCCTACATCGACGAGCACCGGCCCCGCTTCATCGAACGCGTCCAGTGGCTGTGCCGCCAGCCCAGCATCGCCGCCCAGAACGTCGGCATCCCCGAGACCGCCCGGATGGTCGCGCAGCTCATGGAAGAGGTCGGGGTGCGGCCTGAGCTGCACGCGACCGACGGGGCCCCCGTCGTCTACGGGACGGTGGGCAACGGCGCTCCCACACTGCTCATCTATAACCACTACGACGTGCAGCCCCCCGAGCCGCTCGAGCTGTGGGAGTCGCCGCCATTCGGCGCGGAGATCCGCGACGGCAAACTGTACGCGCGCGGCGCCGCCGACAACAAAGGGAACCTCGTGGCCCGGCTGTGCGCCGTGGAGGCGTGGCTGCGGACCCGGGGACATCTGCCGCTGAGCCTGAAATTCGTCGTGGAAGGCGAGGAGGAGGTCTCCTCCGCCCATCTCCACCAGTTCGTGCGCCAGCACCGGGACCTCATCCAGGCGGACGGGTGCATCTGGGAGGCCGGAGGCAAAGACATCCAGGAGACCCCGGGCCTCTACATGGGCGCCAAGGGGATCCTCTACGTCGAGCTCGAAGCCCGCGGGGCGAACCGCGACCTGCACAGCAGTCAGGCGACGATCGTCCCCAACCCGGCCTGGCGGCTGGTCTGGGCCCTCGCCACGCTCAAGGACCGCCAGGAGACCATCCTGATCGAGGGCTTCTACGATGACGTCGTGGAGCCGACGACAGAGGAGATGGAGCACCTCCGCCGCATCGCCGCGCAGCGCGACGACGACCTCCGGCGGCGGGACCTCGGGCTCGACCAGTTCCTCCTTGGGGTGTCCGGGCTGCAGCTGATCAAGCGCAATCTCTACCAGCCGACCTGCACGATCTGCGGCTTCGGGTCAGGTTACACCGGACCGGGTTCCAAGACCGTGCTCCCGGCGAAAGCCATCGCCAAGCTCGACTTCCGTCTGGTCCCCAACCAGCGGCCGGACGACATCCTCCAGAAGCTGCGCACGCACTTCGCCCAGCACGGATTCGCCGACATCGAGGTCCGCCTGGTGGGGGCGGAACATCCGGCCCGGACGCCGGTGGATTCCGTCCTCTCGCGGGTGGTGCAGCAGACCGTAAAGGAGATCTACGGCCGCGACCCCGTGGTGTCGCCCCTCATGGCCGCGACCGGCCCGATGCACGAGCTGACGGCCCAGTTTGGGATCCCCACGGTGGGCACGGGAGCGGGCTACGCCCACAGCAACAACCACGCGCCGAATGAGAACATCCGCCTGGACGACTTCGTCCAACATGTCAAGCATGTTGCGCTGATCTTCGAACGATTCGCCCAGGCCCCCAACGGGGCGGCCTGACGCTTCTCCTGCACGCCTAAACTTGTGGCTCCCGGGGCATACTCGGGATGAGGCATGGAAGGGCCTCTTCCGGGCCTTCTATGAACTCATCCTCTGGGGGAATTTCATATGCTGCGCCATGTCCGGCTGACGACGCTGGTGGCGCTGTTCGTGGTCATCCCTGCAGTCGCGGTGGCGGCTGCTCCCTTCGCGTACGTTTCGAACTCCGGATCCGCCAGCTTCTCGGCCCTCGATCTGGGTGTGAATCCGAACGTCGTGACGACGACTCCTCTTCCCGGGAGCATCCTGCCGTGGGG
>DASSGA010000155.1:0-25784 GCA_035693805.1 bacterium
GCCGTCCGGCTCGGGGCAGAGATCCGTCAAGGCGTGGACGTGAGTGCGTTACGGGTCGAGCGTGGCCGGATCGCGGGGGTCGAGGTGGGCGCGGACTTCATCCCGGCTGGGCAGGTGGTGGTGGCCGCGGGCGCGTGGTCGATGCCGCTACTATCGCGCGCAGAGGTCAACGTGCCGGTGCGTGTGAAGCTCATCCGCGCGGGTCTGGCCGAGCACGCTGCGGGGTCGCCGGTCCGGCACATGACCGTCTACGACGACGGTATCGGCACGTTCTTCCGGCCCGAGCGGCGGAATCGCACCGAGTTCGGACTCCGGTACGAGTGGGACGTCCCTCCTCTACACGCATCCCCGCCGGTGCCACTCGAGATCCTGGCGGACGGCTCGCGACACCTGGCCCGGCGGATCCCCGCGATCAGCGAGGCGGGGCTGGCGCGGGGGTGGGCGGCGCCGGACGGCTTCAGCACAGATGGCGCGCCGATCTTCGGCGCCGTGCCGGGGATCGAGGGACTGTACGTGGCGATCGCGGGCAGCGGGACAGGATTCAAGATCGGCCCCGCCGCGGGCATCGGGTTGGCCGAGCTGCTTACCGAAGGACGCTTCTCGACAGTCGACCTATCGGCATTTCGTCTGACGCGTTTCGAAGACGGCGCATTGCTGCAAGGATCTACCGACTACCGCCGCCCCCGCTGGCGCGACGAGCCGTTGCCGTTCACGACGTGACGTTCGGGGCCGGCGCCGTCAACGGCCCCGGCCGCGCAGGCGAGGATCCATCGCGTCCCGGATGCCGTCACCCAGCATGTTGAATCCCAGGACGAAGAGCGAGATGGCAATCCCCGGGAAGGTTGAGACCCACCACTGCTGGGTGATGTAGTTCCGTCCCTCCGAGATCATCACTCCCCACTCCGGCGTGGGTGGCTGCGCGCCGAACCCGATGAAGCCGAGGCCGGCTGCGGTGAGGATGATCCCGCCCATGTCGAGGCTCAGTTGGATCGTCACCGGGCTGACCACGCCCGGAAAGACGTGCCGCGCGAGGACGCGCAGGGGACCGGCGCCGATCGCGCGGGCCGCCTCGACGTAGTTCTCCTCACGCAGGGCCAGGGCGACGCTGCGTGCGAGCCGCGCATACGCGGGCCAGGCGGCGAGCGAGATGGCGATGATCACGTTCTCCAGGGTCGGACGCAGGGCCGCGGCAATGGCCATGGCGAGGATCAGCCGTGGGAACGCCATGAACATGTCGGTGACCCTCATGAGCAGGTCGTCCACGCGGCCGCGGAAGTAGCCGGTGATGATGCCGAGCGGCGCGCCGATGCTCGTGGCGATGACCGCGGTGAGGATGGCGATGCGCAGCGAAATGCGCGTTCCGTACAGGATGCGGCTGAGGATGTCCCGGCCCAACGCGTCGGTGCCGAAGACGTGTGCGCGTGAGGGCGGTTGCAGGCGGTTGATGACATCGGTCTGGATCGGGTTGTAGGGCGCGAGATAAGGGGCAAGCGCGGCCAGCACGATCAGCGCGCCAATGATGAGCACGCCGGCGAGCGACAGCGGGTTGCGCAGTGTGCGGCCGACCGCCCCGACGCGCCGAGGTGGGCGGACGGCGGCTCTATCCGTAGCGGATCTTAGGGTTGAGGAGTCCATACGCCAGATCCACGATCAGATTGGCCAGCGAGAAGATGAGCGCGATCAGGATTGTCACGCCCATGATGGCCGCGAAGTCCTGCGAGAGGATGGCGTTGGTCGCGTACCGTCCGAGTCCCGGCCAGGCGAAGACCGTTTCCGTCAGCACCGCTCCTTCCAGCAGGCCGCCGTAGTAGATCCCGATGACGGTGATGATCGGCAGCAGGGCGTTCTTCAGCGCGTGGCGCAGGATCACGGTCCGCTCGGCCAGGCCTTTTGCCCGGGCCACCTTGACGTAGTCCTGTCCAAGCACCTCCAGCATGCTCGCCCTGGTGATGCGGGCGATGCCGACGAGCGCGTGCGAACCCAGGACCAACGCCGGCAGGAGCAGGTGGCTGAGCGCGCTGCCGAGCGCTCCGTAGTCACGGGCGAGCAGGGCGTCGACCGTGATCAGGCCGGTCACGGCAGGCGGGCGGCTGACGAAGATGTCGAGCTGCCCCGGTCCCGGCAGCCAGCCGAGCCTCGCGTAGAGCAGAAGCAGCAGGACGAGGCCCAGCCAGAACACCGGCATGGAGAGCCCGATCAGCGAGAGGAAGCGCACGACGTGGTCGAGCCACTTTCCGTGGGCGACCGCCGAGAAGATACCGACCGCCAGGCCGGCACCCGCCCCGATGAGGATCGCGGTCGTGGCCAACTCGATCGTCGCCGGGAAGAAGTCCCGCAGATCCGTCGCCACGGGCCGGTTCGTGGCGAGCGAGGTGCCGAGGTCCCCGCGCGCCAGCCGTCCCACGAACCGGAAGAATTGCTCGTGCAGCGGGCGGTCGAGCCCCCAGCGCTGCCGGACGGCCTCCACGACATCCTCGCGCGCCTGACCCCCGAGAATGGCCACGACGGGGTCGCCCGGGATGACGTGGGAGAGCACGAAGACGATGACCAGCACGCCGAAGATGGCGATGCTGGCGAGCACGAGGCGCCGGACAATGTAGGCCCACATGGGGAGGGGGCGGGAAGAATCCCGCCCCCGAGACCGCTACTCCTTCGTCACGTTCGAGAAGTCGTACGTCTGGTAGAGCGCTGAGGGATCCAGCCCCTTGACGCCGGCGCGCATCGCGATTTGTCGCAGCGGGTAGGCGAAGATCGCATAAGGACCTTCATCCAGTACGGTTTTCTGGATCTCACGGTAGAGCGCTTCGCGCTTGGCCGGGTCGCGTTCCAGCACCGCCTGCTTCACCTTGCCCTTCACGGGATGGTCCCACTGGTTGCGCCAGGCCAGGACGCGGCTGTCGAAGTCGGCGAATGCCTTGGCCAAGTTATCAGGATCGGGATAGTCTGCGCCCCAGCGCTGGATGGCCAGCTGGTGTTTCTGCGTACGGTAGACGGCGAGGATGTCAGCGTTGCGGAGCACCTTCACGTCGACCTCGATGCCGATCTGGGCCAGATCTTCCTTCATCTTCGCCGCGACGTCGGGCAGCGGCGGATCGATGCCCACGGGAACCATCAGTTCTGCCTTGAACCCGCGCTCATACCCTGCCTCTCGCATGAGGGCGCGCGCCCGGTCGAGGTTGCGCTGGTACGGGCGGTCCTTCAGGTGGGCAAACATGCCGGCCGGCACGATGGTCTGTCCGGGATCGATGGTGTCCTCGTACAGTCGCTTGATCGCCTCGTAATCCAGGGCATACTTTATCGCGTTGCGCACCTGCACTTTTGCGAACGGCTCGAAGCCCACGTTCATCGTGAGGTATCGGAGCGAAAAGGTCGGCGTAGACTTGACGGCGAAGCCCGGCTGCGCCGCGACCTGTTTGTACTGCGCCGGCAGCAGGTTCATGGCCACGTCGATGTCTCCCTGTTGCAGGGCGAGGAGCTGCGCGGTGGGCTCCGGCATGTCCTGGATGAAGACGCGGCCCATCTTCGGGCGCCCGCGCCAGTAGTTATCGAACGCCTTCAGCTCAATCTTCAGGTTCCGGTTCCATCCGATCAGGATGTACGGACCGGACCCGGCGTCGTGGTCGGTCAGCCACCTATTACCCTGAGGGTCGTCTGCGGTGGCATTCCTCCGCACGAGCGCCGGATCGACGACACTTGTAACCGGATTGGCCAGGACGCACGTCATCAGGACTTCCGGCATCGCCTGGTTGAACGTAACACGCACGCGATCGGGTGCGATTGCCACGACATCATCCGGCGACTTGATGAACTCGGTGACGATGGACGAGGGCGCCAGCTTCAAGGCGAAGACGCGCCGGATGGAGAAGACGACGGCATTCGCGTCCACTGTGTTGCCGCTGTGGAACTTCGCCGGCCGCAGCACAAAGGTGTAGGTCTTCAGGTCCGCGGACGCGGTCCAGGAGGTGGCGAGCTGGGGCACGGGGCGTGAGAGATCGCGGCTGAAGTCGACCAGGGTGTCGTAAAGGTGTCTCGCCACCCAGGTGGTGCTGAACTCAAACGCCTGGGCAGGATCCAGGCTCACGGAGTCAGAGATCACGGTTCCGATGACGAGCACGTTCGCCGGCACGCGGCTCGGTGCCGCCCCCGCGGCCGCCGGCACGATGGCCAGGGCCACGAGGACGAGGGTCGCGAGGACCTGCCTGATGTGCATGCGTCTCCCCCTCCTCAGGATAGTCCGCCTGAAATGCCCCGCTGGGAATGCTCCCCGTTAGTTCGGTTCGGTGGGAAAGGGGACCTCTTAGCGTAGGACGACGCGCATGTCTACGGCCGATACGCCGCGGGAGAAGACGACGAGCGGGTTGATCTCGATCTCGGCCAGGTCCGGGAAGTCCGCCGTGAGCTGGGCAACCCGCAGCAGCGTCTCCACGACCATGCCGCGGTCCGCCGGCGGGAGATTGCGGAAGCCGCGGAGCCTGCGGCCGGCCCACGTGCCGTCTACGAGCGCCTCGGCCTCGGAGCGGGAGAGCGGCGCGAGCGCGAAGGCGATGTCGTGGAGTGCCTCCACCTCGATGCCCCCCGAGCCGAACATCACGAGCGGCCCGAACTGGGGATCCTGGACCGCGCCGACGACCACTTCCTGCCCCCGGGGGAGCATGGGCTGGACGCACACGCCGTGGATCCGCGCCTCCGGCTTCGCCTCCCGGGCCCGGGTGAGGATGCCGGCGAAGTCCGCCGTGACCGCCCGGCGGTCGGCGACGTTGAGGGCGACGCCGCCCACGTCGGACTTGTGCGCGATATCCGGCGAGGCGATCTTCAGCACCACGGGGAAGCCGAGGCGCTCGGCGACCGCCACGGCTTCATCGGGCGTGCGCGCCAGCTCCATCGGTGCGGTGCGGATCCCGTAGGCGGCGAGCAGGCGTGAGGCCGGAGCCTGCGCGAAGGCCGTCCCGAACTCTCCCCGCTGCTGGCGGATGAGCGAGCGTACCAGATCGGGGCGCACGTCAGTGAACCGCGCCGGGGGCTCATCCTGCTGCTGCAGCATCTCCGTCCGGCGCACGAGGACGGCCAGCGCGGAGGCGGCCTGCTCGGGGAACCGGTAGTCCGGGATCCGGGCCGCGCGGAGGCGTTTTGCCGCCTCCTGCACCGCCTGCTCGCCCATGAGGGCCACGACCACCGGTTTGTCCGTCCCCCGGATGGCGGCGATCAAGGCATCGGCGACCACTTCGGCCGGCTCGCGCGGCGGCGGTGGGAGGATGACGAGCGCGCTGTGCACGCCCGGATCCTCGAGCAGCAGGCGCATCGACGCCGCATACTGCTGCGGAGACGCGGAGGCGAGGATGTCCACCGGGTTGTTCGTACTCGCGAACGGCGGGAGCAGCCGGCGCAGCCCGTCCTCCGTGGATGCGGTCAGCGGCGCGAGTATCAGGCCGTGGGCTTCGACCGCGTCCGCCGCGATCACCCCCGGCCCGCCGGCATTCGTGAGGACCGCGACCATCCGCCCCTTCGGCAGGGGGCACCAGGCGAGCGCTCGCGCCCAGTTGAACATCTCCTCCGACGTTTCGGCGCGGATGACGCCCGCGCGGGCGAAGGCCGCGTTGTAGGCCGCCTCCTGCCCCGCCAGTGCGCCGGTATGGGAAGCGACCGCGCGCTGGCCCGCCGCCGACCTGCCCACCTTGAGGGCAATGATCGGTTTCGCCGCCGCCACCTTCCGCGCCGCCTCGATGAAACGGCGGCCGCCGGTGATCCCTTCGAGATACAGCGTGAGGACGCGGGTCTCGGGGTCATCCCCGACCGGTTCGAGCACGTCGCTCTCGGTAAGATCGAGTTGGTTGCCAAGGCTGATCAGATGCGAGAGCCCGAACCCCTGTCCACTGGCCCAGTCCGTGACCGCAGCGCAGATCGCGCCCGAGTGTGAGATGAAGGCTACGTCGCCGGCGAGCGGGCCGGGCTGGGGAAGGAACGTCGCATCCACCGGCAGGTGCGTGTCGATGATCCCAACGCAGTTGGGGCCCAGCAACCGCATGCCGAACTCCTGAGCCACGCGCAGGCACTCCGCCTCGAGCGCGGCCCCGGCGGGTCCGATTTCACGGAAGCCCCCCGAGAGGATGATCGCGGACCGGATGCCTCGCCGTCCGCACTCACGAAGCGCGTCAGCCACTGCGGGCGCCGGGATGATCAGCACTGCCAGATCGACCGGATCGGGCACGGCGGCGATACCCTCATGCACCGGACGGCCGAAGAGCTCACCGCCTCGGGGATTGACGAAGTGGAGGGCGCCCTGGTAGCCGCCTCGCGCCAGGTTGAACGCCACGCCATAGCCGAGCTTGCCGGGCTCATGGGACGCGCCGATCAGGACGATTCCCTGGGGATCGAAGAACGGCCTGAGGTGGGCATCCATTGCCCTCAGTATGGACGCGGGGTACAGCCGGCGGGAATCGGGCGTCCGCCGGATGGGATCTCAGGCGTATCCGAGATCGGGGGAGAGCGGAGTGTCGCTGCGCATGAACATCCCCGTCCCGCGGGCCACTTCGCGGCCCTCGGCATCGACCGCGACGGCCTCGGCGATAAGCAGGCGGCGAGAGTTGTGGACGACCTCGGCCGTGGCCCGGATCTCACCAGAGGAGATCGGGCGCGTCAGGTGGATGTTGAACGAGACCGTCAGTACGAAGGCATCCTCGACCAGCGAGTTCGCCGCAAAGAATGCCGCGTCGTCGAGGGCCTTGAAATAGATCGCGCCGTGGGCGGCGTGCGCGGCGTGGAAGAACTCCTCCCGGATGGGGATCGAGACGGCGGCGCGGCCGTCGCCGATCTCGATCCGCGGACGGAAGTACCGGTTGATCGGCGCGCCGAGGTACATCCGTTCCAGTTTCCGATGGTGCGCGCTGCGGTCGGTCACAGCGCCACCTGCGGCACGGTGTGTTCCACCGTGACCTCTCCCGCCCCATGGAACGCGGCGAATGCCTCGAGCGCTCCCCGCAGTGCGCGGCGGAGCGCGGGGGTCGCCTTGACCCCGGACTCAAGGTGCAGAGCCTGCACGACGAGGCGGCCGCGCAGTCGATCCAGCCGCGGGTCCATACGCCCGATCAGGCGGTCGCCGGCGAGGATGGGCATCGTGTAGTAGCCGAACCGGCGCTTGTGGGCGGGTGTGTAGATCTCCCAGGTGTAGGTGAACTCGAAGAGGTCCGCGAGCCGTTCGCGCCGCCAGAGCAGGTTATCGAGCGGGGCGAGGAATCGCACGTGGTCCGCGCTGAACGCGCCGGCGTCCCGCTCATGCCGGCGGATCCGCTCGACGTCCCCCGCGAGGGCGAAGTAGCGGCGTTTGACGCCCGGCAGCTCCAGTGGAACGATCGTACCGTCATCTACATAGCGGTCGACGATCCGCCGCCGCTCCGGAGCCGGGATTCGTCGCCAGCCGAACCGGAAGTCCCCGAGATCAAAGATGCGGTACGCGCGGAGGTACTTGTCGAACAACGCGGCGTCGGCATCCTCCATCGAGACCGTTTCCGCGTGCCGCAGCACGTCGGCCGGCACGACCCTGTGTGGCAGGTCGAAGTAGCGTTCCACGCCTTCGCGGCGGACGACCATCACCTCGCCCCGGTACCACAGGACATTGAGGGCATGGCTCGTGGCCTTGGTCTTGGGGCCGGTGTTGTCCCAGTACCCGGCGATCCGCCTGCCGGCCACGAACGCTCGCGAAGGCAACGGGCCGTTGCGCTCGAGTTCACGCAACACTCCGAGGGCCGGTCCCCGCAGGACCGCTCGTTCCCTGCGGTCCGCCCGGCGCATGCGTTCGCGGACGCCGCCGAACATCCAGTAGTCCTCGATGGGAATGACGCAGGCCGCGTTTGCCCAGTACTCGAACACGCGTCGAGCGGCCAGGAGCTGGGCCATCGTCTTCGGGGAATACCCGCTGAGGCGGGCGGCGAGAACGAGGTGCTGGTTGCGCTCGACGGCGGCCACCGGATCGAGCTGGACCGCTTCCATGCGGCGAATGGTGTTGAGCACGCGGTTCGCCGAGGCGCGCGGGGTGGGAGCGTAGGCGGCGCCTCCGGCCAGGCCGAGCGCTTCGATGAGGAAGCGGCGCGCGGCGCCGGTGCTGACCCGGACGGGGGTAGGGGTGGACATCCAGGCGAAGAGTGTAGCAGTGATTCGCCTCACCCCGCAACTCAACGATCGCGTCTTGCTCGGCGTGATCCAGGCCGGCCGCGTCGTGGTGCAGCGGGAGGCGCCGGACGTGTGGGCCGCGATGGATCGGGTCGCCGACGCCTATCGTCGGCGATACGGCGGGAAAACGCCGGGAGAGATCGCCGAGCTGCAGCCGGCCCGCGAGCTGTACCGCCGCACGGGCGAGGATCCCACCAAACTGCGGCCGTCCTCGGAGGCGCTGCTGCGCCGGGTGCTGCGCGGTGAGTCCCTCTACCGGATCAACTCCCTGGTGGATACGTGCAACCTGTGCTCGCTCGAGTTCCTCCTGCCGATCGGTCTCTACGATCTGGACCGGATCTTGGGTGAGGTGGAGGCGCGGTTGGGACAGGCCGGAGAATCGTACGAGTCCCTCGGCAAGGGCCGCTACTCCGTAGACGGGCGGCTGGCGTTGTTCGATGATGAGGGACCGTTCGGGAGCCCGACGAATGACTCGCGCCGGACCGCCATCAGCGAGGCAACCCGGCGGTGCCTGATGGTCATCTTCGCACCGGCCCGCTATCCGCGTGCAGAGATGGGCGACCACCTGCGAACTGTGTCCGACCACCTTGCGACCCTGGTCAAGGCGACCGGCCTCAGGACGACGGTGATCGGAGGCACGGATCAGGAGACCTGACCTTCTTCTCCCTTATGCCTTCCGTGAGCGCGCGGGCCTCACGCAGCGTATCTCATGAAACGGCTCGGGCCGGGAGGGATTCCCGGCCCGAGGACTGCCGTCTGCCGTGCCGCCGTCGCTAGCGTCCGCGCATGAGAAGGCGCTCTGCGCAGCGGAAGGCGATCGCCCGGTCCTGCGCCGGGACGACGGACCGGAGGTCCCACAGCATGTCGAGGCGGACGCGCGACAGGGCGTTCCGCGCGTCGTTGGTCTTCAGGGTCTGCGCGTCGAGCGCGGCCTTGGTCGAGTTGTCGGCGACCAGAAGGGCGCGGAGCGCACGCTCTTCGCGGACGGCGTTTTCCCGCGCCGTGCGTAGACGCTCCCGGTAGTTGGCGAAGATCTGCTCCGCTGCCTGCCGGGGAAGGACGGCGGCGCACCGCTGTTCCACGCCCGGCCGCTGTGGTGCCGGGGCCTGCGGCGGCGGTGCCTGCTGCTGCGCCCCCGCCGTCGAGACGAGCAGGAGCGCGGCGACCACGGTGAGGATCACGCTTTTCCGAACCACCTGTCCACCTCCTTGGATGCGATCACCTGTGAGACGGTCCCGCCCCCGCCCGCGTTTACCCGGTTCCCGGGCGGCATGAGACTTGCTGGCCACCAGGGCGGGCAGGATTGCCATCGGGGGGGACGTCAACGATGGACTATGTCTTGATCGCCGCCGCCGCGATCATCGGGGCGCTGGTCGGCTACCTGATCTCAATGCGCCGGGCACGGGTCGCCGTGGCGGAGGAGCTGGTCAAGGCGCAGCGCCGCGCCGCCCAGGCCACGAAGAACGCGAGGGCGGAGGTTGCCGCCGAACTCGAGCGCAAGGATCACGCCGTGTCCGCGCTCGAAGCGCGGCTCGACGAGGAGCGCCAGAAGGCGGAACAGGCCCACTCGCGATTGCAGGCCGACGTGACACACCTCCAGGGGGAGCGCGCGCGACTCCAGGCCCGCGCGCAGGAACTCAGCCAGCACGTCGATGAGATGCGCAGCGAGATGGGCCAGGCGAACGAGGAGAGCATGCGGGAGCTCGAAGAGCTGCATGAGATCGCGAACGCCTTCGAGCAAGCGATCCAGCGCATGGAGTCCCGCCGCCTGGCGACCGACCGCCGTGTGAAGCAGGAATCTGTGAGCACCCCGGTCGCCGCCCCCAAGGCGTAAGCGCCCCGCCAGGGAAACTGCGCCGGTTCCCGAAACACCAGCGACGCAACGATGCGGATCCGGCGCATTGAGGTCTTCGGCTACACCCTCCATTACGTCCACGGTGACTATGTGATGTCCGGAGGGCGGCATGTGAGCGAGCTGCCCTCGACCGTGGTCTGTGTGACCGCGGACGACGGGACCGAAGGGTGGGCGGAGGTGTGCCCGCTCGGGCAGACGTACCTCCCGGCGTTCGCCGACGGCGCCCGAGCTGCGCTGCGCCTCCTCGCACCGGCTGTGCTGGGTGCCGATCCGATCAACCTCGCCCAACTGCAGCAAGGGATGGACGGCGTGCTGCGCGGCCATGCGTACGCGAAGAGCCCTCTCGACGTGGCCTGCTGGGATCTCCTCGGGAAGATCAGCGGACAGCCGCTGGTCACGCTGCTCGGCGGCCGCCGCCAGGCCCGGTACCCGCTCTACATCGCCGTCCCGCTCAGCACTCCGGACGAGATGGCAGCGTACGTCACGGCGCGTCGCGCCGAGGGTATCCATCGGTTCCAGCTCAAGATCGGAGGCCGGCCGGCGGAGGATGCCGCGCGGGTGCGGGCGGTCGTCGAGGCGACCGGTGACGAGGACGTCATCATCGCGGACGCCAACGGGGGGTGGCGTGTGCAGGATGCCATCGTTGCGGCGAGGTCGCTCGAGGCTCTTCCTCGCGTGTACCTCGAGCAGCCCTGTCCGACGCTCGAGGAGTGTGCCGCCGTGCGGGCCGTCACGTCGCTGCCGATGATCTACGATGAGGTGATCGTCGACGTCCCGTCTCTTATCCGCGCCGTCCGAGACGGCGGCGCGGGCGGGGTCAACCTCAAGATCAGCCGCGTGGGGGGCCTCTCGAAGGCGCGCCTCATCCGGGGCCTCGCGGAAGCGCTCGGCGTCTCGCTCACGATCGAGGACATGTGGGGCGGCGACCTCACCACGGCCGCGGTCAGCCACCTCGCGGCCGCGACCGACCCCGGGCTGCTGTTTACCGTGTCGTTCATGAACGACTGGACGACCGAGCACGTGGCCGGATACCAGCCGCGCTCGTCGGCCGGATTCGGCGCCGCCCCCGACCGCCCGGGGCTGGGGATCGAGGTCGACCGCCGCATGCTCGGCGCCCCTCTGTTCAAGGTCGAATAGCCCGGCGCCCGGCGCGCGTTCATCCGAACGCGAGGGCGACGACCCCGGCAACCATCACCGCCGCGCCTGCCAGTCGGTGCGGTGCGTGTCCTTCCGCGAGCCACTGCGTCCCCATCGCCGTCCCGATCAGGATGCTAATTTCCCGCGCGGGCGCCACGTAGCTCACAGGGGTGAAGACCATCGCCGTGAGCACCAGGATGTAGGAGAGCGGAGACAGCACGGCGATCGCGAGCAGCGGCCCGCGATGCTGCGACCAGTGCCGGCGGACGTCGCCCCACCGGGCCATGGCGATCGGTGACAGCAGCAGGGAGCGGGTGAGGCTCGTTCCCCAGTCCATGAGGATCGGCGGGACGAGGAGCGCGCTGACGGCGTGTTTATCCCACAGCGTGTAGACGCCGATGAATCCACCGGTGATGAGGCCATAGCGCAGCGCCGCGTTGATGCGGCCCGACCGGCCCTTGACGAAGTGGAGTCCCCCGGCCAGCAGGAAGATGCCCGAGGCGATGAGGAGGGTCCCGGCCAGGGCCACAGGGGTCGGATCCTCCCCGAGGAGGAGGACCGCCCCGACCGTGGCCAGGACCGGGCCGCTGCCGCGCGCGACGGGATAGACGATGGAGAGGTCGCCCTCGCGGTATCCCCGCTGGAGGAAGAGGAAGTACCCGATGTGGAGGATGGCGCTGCCGACCATGAAGGCGTACCCGACCGGCGGGATGTGCGGGCGGCGCAGCATGACGAGGCCTAACGCCACCGGCGCGTAGCAGATCGCCGACAGCGTGCCGTACATCCAGAGCGCTGCCCCTCCCGCCTCGATGCGTTTCACGAGGAAGTTCCAGGAGGCGTGGATGCCGGCGGCGAGGACGATCAGGGCGAGTGCCAGCGGGCTCACGGGGCTGGTATCTTCGAGGGCGAGGACCGAAATCCCAGCGGGTGGGCAGGGAGTGCCCGGCCGGCAACGTAGCCTTCCGATCATGCCGCTCGTCTACGCCTGCATCGCTCCGCACGGCGAGCCGATCATCCCGCCGCTCGCCCGCGGCCGGGAGCGCCGGCGGTACCGCAACACGACGCGCGCGATGCAGCAACTGGCGCGGGAGATGCGGGCGCTCCGACCGGAGACGATCGTCGTGGCGACCCCGCACAACCTCCGGCTGCGTGGATACGTCGGTGTCGTGACCGCCGAGTACGTCTCGGGCGTCCTTCCGATGTTCGCGCCCGACCCTCGTCTGCCGCGCCAGCCCATCCGGGCCAGCACCGACCGTGCATTCGCCGACGCGCTCCTGGCCGCCGCGCGCCGGCGCGATCTGCCGGCGGTGGGGGCGAACTACGCGACGGCCAGCGGACGCTACTCGACCATGCCGCTGGACTGGGGCACGCTCGTGCCGTTGTGGTTCTTCCTCCGGGGACACCGCGTGCGTCCGCAGGTCGTCGTCGTGACGCCGTCGAGAGAGATCCCGCTGCGCGCGAACGTCCGGTTCGGAGCCGTCATCGCGGACGTCGCGCGGCGCAGCCGGCGGCGAGTCGTCTTCGTGGCCAGTGCCGACCATGCCCACGCGCACAAGAGGTCAGGTCCTTACGGGTACGATCCGGCTGCGGCGCAGTACGACGCGCTGATGGTCGAGGCCGTGGAGCAGGATGACCTGCGCTCCGTGCTGCGGATCAGGCCGGCGCTGGTGGAGAAGGCCAAGCCCGACAGCCTGTGGCAACTCGCCATGCTGGCCGGCGTGGGTGAGCGGGTGCGCCTCCGGCCGGAGTTGCTCTCCTATGAGGTGCCGGCGTACTACGGGATGATCTGCGCCGCCTACCGCGCAGGCTTCAGCGCAGGTTCTCGATCGGGACCGGCGTGATCGATCCGGCCGGCGTGAAGCCGAAGATCCGCGAGTAGAAGTACAGCTCAGCCTCCAGGGTCCGCCTGATCGTCTCCGCCCGGCGGAAGCCATGCTGCTCGCCCTCGAAGGCCACGTAGGCGACGGGGATGCCCTTCGCCCGCAGCGCATCCACCATCATCTCGGATTGATTCGGCGGCACGACCTTGTCCTCGAGGCCCTGGAAGAAGATCACCGGCGCGCTGATCCGGTCGGCGTAGTGGACCGGGGAGCGCTCACGATACAGCTCCATCCGCTCCGGCCACGGTCCGATCAGGGTCTGATCGTACTGCGACTCGAACTTGTGGGTGTCGCGGTGCATGGCGAGCAGGTCGCTGACCCCGAAGTATGAGGCACCCGCACGAAAGAGGTGCCGGAAGGCAAGCGCGCACAGCGTCGTGTACCCACCCGCGCTGCCGCCGCGGATCGCCAGCCGGTCGCCGTCCACGACCTTGCGCTCCGCCAGGTGCCGGGCGGCGTTCACGCAGTCGTCGACATCCACAACGCCCCACTGGCCGCGCAGCCGGTTCCGGTACGAGCGCCCGTATCCCGTGCTCCCCCCGTAGTTCACGTCCACGACGGCGAAGCCGCGGCTCGTCCAGTACTGGATCTCGAAGCGGAGCACGCCGGGCGAGAAGCTGGTGGGCCCGCCATGGCTGATGACGATCAGCGGCGGGCGCTCGCTGGGCGGGCCTGAGACATCCGGGTTTCGAGGCGAATAGAACCACGCGTGGGCGGTCAAACCGCCTTCGGTCGGGAACTCGATCGCTTCCGGCACGGAGAGATACCCCGGGCCTACGGTCAGCCGCCGCGACGCCCGGATGACTTCCGTGCGGCGGGTCCGGAGGTCGAGGCGCACCAGCGCCGAGGGTTCCGTCGGCGAGGCACCGATGAAATACACGCCGCCCGGGGCGGGCGTGATGTCGGCCAGATCGGTGTACGGCTGGTCGATGACCTCCAACCGGCGCGTCGCGACGTCCAGGAGCGCGAGCTTCCAAATCCCCCGCGAGGTGAACGAGCAGACGATCGTCTGCGGGCCGGTGAACCCGTAGGTGGACATGCGGAAGACCCACTGCGGCCGGCCGAACTCCGCCTCCATCGGCGCGAGGGCTTCCGTCCGGCGCTCCGCTTCTCGCCAGCGGTACAGGTTCCACCACTCGGTGCGGTCCGAGATGAAGTACAGGGTTCCGTCCGGCGACCACTCGGGTTGAAAGACCGATTCGTCCGGGCCTCCCGCGACGTGCACGGCGTCACCGAGGGATCCGTCGCCGCGCACCGGAGCCACCCAAAGATCCGTACCATCCCACGGCATGTTGGGATGGTTCCAGCTCAGCCAGGCCAGCCGCGTCCCGTCGGGGCTGAGGCGCGGGGACGAATAGAAGTCGGCGCCTTCGACGAGGACGCGGCTGGGGCCATCGCCCGTCGGGATGGCGACCAGCGTGTTGTGCGCGTTCTGCTCGCCGGGAGCGTGATCCTCGCGTACGGTGATGATCCGCCGCCGCCGACGGTCGATGAGGCCGTCCGCGTAGAGGTAGGGGCCCGGCGGTGAGAACGGTTCGGGCGCGGTACCCGGATCGACGCGGTAGAGCCGCTGATCGGCAAAGTTGGAGAAGTAGACCGTGCGATCCGCGATCAGGAAGTCGCCGCCGCCGTATTCGTGCACCCGGGTGCGGGCGTTGAAGGACTTGGGCGTGATCTCCGCCGTCCGGCCGTCCGCGCTCCGCCGCATGATGACCTTCCGGCCGCCCTCCGCCGGGCGGAGCTCGGTCCAGTAGAGGTCGGTTCCCTCGACCATGACTTCATACAAGACGATGGAGTCGCCGGTGACGACGTCGCCGGTGATGGGCGAGGTCCAGGACCCGTACGGAGCGATGCGGGGCACACCGGTGGATTTGGCCGGGGGCACAGCCGGTTCCTATGCGCCCCCATGTGACGGAGGGGCAGTTCACGATCCGGCCAATGGTAACCGCAGATGACGAGACCGCGGGGTGATGGGCAATGGAGCTCACAGTGGTGGCCGTCGCGAAACCGGATGATGTCAATGTGGTGCTGGGGCAGAGCCATTTCATCAAGACTGTTGAGGATGTCCACGAGGCCCTGGTCACCGCCGTCCCAGGCATCAAGTTCGGCTTCGCCTTCTGCGAGTCATCAGGCAAGCGGCTGATCCGCTGGACGGGGACCGATCCGGCGATGATCGAGCCGGCGAAGCGCACAGCCCTCGCCATCGGCGCCGGGCACACCTTCGCCCTGTTCCTTGCCCCGGGCTTCTACCCGATCAACGTCCTCCCCGCGCTGCGGGCCGTTCCGGAGATCGTCGGCTTCTACTGCGCCACCGCGAATGCGGTGCAGGTTGTGGTGGCGGAAACGGAACTGGGACGGGGCATCATGGGAGTCATCGACGGCGGCACGCCGCTCGGCGTCGAAGGCGGTGAGGATATCGCCTGGCGCAAAGAATTCCTACGCAAGATCGGGTACAAGGCGTAGGCTTCTATGCCACGGTCACTTGCTCCGAGAAGTCCAGATCCAAGCGGCAAGCGCAATGTTGATGACCACCGGCACCAACGCGGTGCGCGCCGCGTATACACCGGTTGCCCAGAAGTAGGCCAGGTCGGCGGCGGAGAGCAGAAGGCCGGCGACGAACACCCAGGCCAGGCCGCCGTACTTTGCGACATCGGTCGACGCGACGTAGGCAAGCAGGGCCAGGACGATGAGGCTGGATCCCCAGCCTGATGTGACGGCGGCATCCATGATCGGACGAGCAAAGACCGCGGAAGCCCAGGCCGGAAACAGAAGGAGGATCCCCACGACGAGGACGTAGGCCGCATACACGCGCAAAGCTGTCCGCATTGGTCACCCTCCCTAGTTGGAATGCCCACTGCCTTCGTCCAACGCGGCCGGAGTCCTACCGCTGGAGCGGACCGGCACCCACGGGCCGGGTACCCTATGATAGAGCACGTGGCGACGCTGCTCACCCTCGAGTCCCGTCATCAATCGGGTCTGCTGGACCTGTGGTCAAGGCGCTGGGGCCATGAGTTCCCACTGGATCGCGCACTCTGGCGGCAGAACACCGACGGCGATCCGCGCCACTTCCGCGCCGAGCGATGCTGGGTCATCGAAGACGGCGAGACCATCGTCGGGTGCCTGACACTCAAGGTCCCCGATGATCCGCCGGCGTGGCCCGGGCAGGACCCGAAGCAGGCCTGGATCAGCTTCTTGATCATCGAGCCCGGGCGTGAGCTCGAACTGGCCCCGCTGCTGATGGATCGGACGCTGGGATGGCTGCGCGGTGCGGGATTCGGCCGTGTGAGCTATGGCGGCGGTCCAGCACACTTCTTCCCGGGAGCGCCGGACGGTGATGTCGCGTTGCGCCGCGCGCTCGAGACCGCGGGATTTCGCCCCGGTGAGGTCGCCTACGACCTCCTCGCCGACGTGCGATCCTACCGCCGCCCGGACGACGTGGATCCTCCGCTCCGCGGGGCCGATACGACCTTCAGGGCATCCGACCGCGATGACGTGCCGGCGCTGCTGTCGTTCGTCGACCATCACTTCGCCGGCCGCTGGGCGTACGAGACGCGGCAGCGGCTGGAGATCGAGCCGACGCCGGCCGATCTGCTCATCCTCAGGCGGGGCGCGGAGGTCATCGGCTTCTGCCACGCGTATCATCGCGGGTCGCGGCGCATCGGCCCGTCGATCTACTGGCGGCGGGCGATCGGCGATTACTACGGCGGCCTCGGTCCGCTCGGCATGGCGCCCGCCTTCCGCGGACGCGGCCTCGGGTTCGCACTGCTGGCCCTGGCGGTCGAGCATCTGCGCGGGCTCGGCGCGGAGTACATCGTGATCGACTGGACGACGCTCGTTGACTTCTACCGCCGCCTGGGATTCCACGTCTGGCGCACCTACCGCTCCTGGCGCCTGGACCTCTGAACCCCGCTTCGGGGTGCTAGATGCTCTGGAGGTCGGCCGCGTCGCGGAGCGCGTCGCCGACGAAGTTGAACGCCATGACCGAGATCACGATGAGGGCGCCGGGGGCCAGCAGCCACGGATAGAGGTTCAAGGCCCGGAAGTTCTGCGCGTCCCTCAGCAGCAGTCCCCAGGACGCCATCGGTTCCTTGACCCCGAGGCCGAGGAATGACAGCGCGCTCTCGCCGAGGATGTAGCCGGGGAGGGCGAGGGTGGCGGTGACGATCAGGTACGAGCTCAGGTTCGGCATGATGTGGCGCAGGATGATGGGCAGATCACGCAGCCCCGTCGCGCGCGCCGCCGTCACGTACTCCAGGTCGCGCATGGCGATGACCTGGCCGCGGATCACCCGGGCCAGCCCGGCCCACCCGATCAGGCTCAACACGGCGACGATTCCCACGTACACGTACGAGCTGGGCCACGACGCGGGGATCACCGTGGCCAGCGCGAGCAGGATGGGCAGCCGCGGGATCGAGAGCAAGACCTCGATCAGCCGCTGGATCATCGTGTCGAGGATCCCGGCATAGTATCCTGAAACTCCGCCGATGACGATGCCGATGGCGAACGAGATCGCGACGCCGACCACGCCCACCGTGAGGGACACCTGCGAGCCCACGAGGGTGCGGGAGAGGAGACATCGGCCGAAGGCATCGGTGCCCATGAGGAAGATCCCGCCCCCGCTCACCCCAAAGAGGTGCCAGGTGCTCCGGAGACCGAGGAGCGAGTAGCGATCTCCGCGGACGAAGAGCCGGATCGGGAGCGGACGTGACATATCCTCGGTGAAGCTCAGCACGAACGTGACGGGATCTCGCTTCCGCGTCATCGGGTACACGTACGGCCGGACCAGGCGCCCGTCGCGGACGACGCGCACGCGCTGCGGCGGCTGGTAGGTCAAGTCCGGATGCTGCTCGACGAGGTTGTACGGGGCCAGGAACGGTGCGAGGGCGGCGATGACGTACAGCACCAGCAGGATGCCCGCGCTGGCCACGCCCGGCGTCGACCGGCGGAACCGCCGCCACGCGGACGACGATCGCCGCGCCCCACCAGGAGCTGCCTGCGTCACTGCCGTTGCCGGTGTCACTGATACCGGATCCGGGGATCCGCCCATGCGAGCGCCAGGTCGGCCAGCAGGTTGCCCACCATCAGCAGCAGGCTGCTGATCAGCAGGAGCGTCGTGACGACGTACTGGTCCTTGTTCAACAGCGAGTCATAGAGGAACGGACCGATCGTCGGCAGGTTCAAGACGATCGACACCAGGATGGTGCTGCTGATCAAGCTTGGGAGGCTGAGCCCGGCGAGGCTGATCAGCGGATTGATGGCGTTGCGCACGGCGTGCTTCCATAGGACGGCCCGCTCCGGCGCGCCTTTCGCGCGCGCGGTCCGAACGTAGTCGGCGCCCAGCACGTCGAGCAGCTTCGCGCGCATCTGGCGCATGAGCCCGGCCACACCCTCGAGACTGATCGCCGCCAGTGGAATCCACAGATGCGCGAGCATGTCCCGCAGCCGCCCCCAGCTCCAGGGCGCGCCGATGTAGTCGGGACTGAACAGCCCGCCCACGTTGGTGCCCCCCCGGCTGAGGACCAGCGCGATCAAGAGCAGCGCCAGCAGGAAGTCCGGCATCGCCTGCCCCAGGTAGCTGATGAGGTTCACGAGAGTCGCCGCGGGCCCCCGCGGGCGCAGCGCGGTGTAGATGCCCAGCGGGATCGCGATCAGCCAGGTGCCGGCGATCGTCAGCAGCGCCAGGAAGACCGTCCACCCCACGCGCTCCCAGATCAGGCTCCCGACGGGCCGTCCATTGAGGAAGGAATAGCCGAAGTCGCCGCGGGTGACGATGCCCTGAAGCCAGCGCAGGTACTGGACGTGCGCGGGTTGGTCGAGTCCGAACTGCCGCTTGATCGTCTCGACGGTCTCCGGGCTGAACCGCGGGTCGTCCAGGTACTGGGTCAGGAACCCGCCGGGCTGCAGCTGCACGACGGCGAAGACCAGGGCCGAGATAACGAGGAGCGCCGGGACCATGAGCAGGACCCGGCGCACCACGAACCACAGCATGGGTTTACGGTCGCTCCGCCGTCACCTCTGGAAGATCAGCGGCACAGGGTTGTAGCCGGGGATCACGCCCAGGCTGTACAGGTAGTTCCCGTACCGGTTGTGGATCGCCCCGACCGCCGTCGGCTTGGCGATCATGATCACCGGAAGGTTCTGGGCGAACAGCATCTGCCACCGGTCGTACACTGCCTTGCGCTGCGGCCGCGACACGGTCGTCCCGCCGGTCTCCCAGAGGTCGAAGATCTGGCGTTCCCACGGCTGCATGGCCGAGAAGTTCGCCTCCCCGCCCGGTGTCGCCGGCTGCGTGGCGCGGTGCCAGTAGTACAGCGCCCCGCCCGGCTGCCAGATCGGCTTGCGCAGCTCGGGATCCGGCTGGTCGCCGAACGCCAGCAGCAGGGCCTCGTAGTTTCCGGAGAGGCCCGTGGAGAGCAATGTCCGCGAGAGGATGCCCTGGAGGTTGGCGCGCACACCGATCTGCTTGAGGTCGTTCTGGAGGATCGTGGCGATCGGTGGCCAGACCGATGAGTCGGTGCCATACGTCAGCGTGAACTCGAGCGGCTGGCCGTTCGGCAGCCGCCGCACGCCGTCCGGCCCCATGCGCAGTCCCATCTCATCCAGCGCGCGGGCCGCGGCCTGGAGATCGAACGTCCCCAGGAGCTTCTTGGTATCGAAGTACCAGCTCGAGATCGGTGCCACACCGTGGCCCGGTAACTCCGCGAGACCGTTGTACACGTCGTCGATGATGCGCTGCCGGTTGACCGCCATCTGCATCGCCTGACGCCACCGGAGATCGCTGAAGAGCTTGGCCAGCTCCGGGTTCCTGGCGTCGAAGTTGAACGCGAGGTGCGGCGGGCTGCCGAACAGTGCGCGGGCGCTGGTCACCTTGAACGGGGCGCCCGCCTGCTGGCGCGCTCGGAGGTCCGGGAACTGCGCCCCCGAGATGTTGAGCTGTCCGACGTTGCCCGCCAGGAACTGCGCGACCTGCTGTTCCGGGTCCCGGATGATCAGGAGTTCGAGCTGGCTCAGATAGGGCAGTCGCGTGCCATTTGCGTCCTTCTTCCAGTAGTTGGGGTTGCGGGCCAACGTGACTTTCTGGCCCGGGACGTAGCTCTGCAGCCGGAACGGACCGGTGCCGATCACCTCGCGCGGATCCACCGTGGTGGGCCAGGCGGTGTTGATGTCGGCCGGCCTCGCGCCGCCCTCGACGGTGAAGGGCAGCAGCTTGTGCTTGGGCATGATGTACAAGCGCATGTACTGGAGCATGGCGGGCGCGGCCTTGGGGAGCGTGAGGCGAACGGTGTAGGTGTCAACCTTCTCGAACTTCGCGCGCTGCCCGCCGATCGTGAACGCCCCGGCGTCTCCGGCGCGCGCTTCGGGGTTCTGCACGATCTGGTCGTACGTGAAGACCACATCGTCAGCCGTGAACGGCTGGCCGTCCTGCCACTTCACGTCCTGCCGCAGGAAGAAGGTGTAGACGCGACCGTCCCGGCTGATCGTCCACCGCTCGGCGAGGGCGGGCTCGAGCTCGTAGGTCCGGTAGTTGTACTCCACGAGCCCATCGTAGAGATGCTGCGAGAGCGCCTGCAGGTTGCTGTCGATGACGCCGTAATAGAGGAAGCTCTGCGGGCTGTCGCCGAGGACCATCGTCAACCGGCCGCCCACCTTGCCCGGCACGATGCCCAGGCTCTCGTACCCGCGCACCGTTTTGTCCGCGCCGAACGCCGGCACCACGAGGCCAGCAAGCACGACCGCCAGGATGACCAGTCTGCCGATCTCACGCATCAGCGAACCTCCTCACGAGACCTTCCGCCGAGTCCTGCCACATGTGTCCCGGTTCGCCATCAGGCGAAGACCCCCCTCGCATCCCCCGGCAGGATGGAACATAGGCGTGGCAAAGAGCGCGGACGCCGGAAGCCCTTTTTCTGTCTGTGAACGCAGGTCCCGAGTCCGGTCTCGAGGGCGCCGTCAACCGAGCGAGGAGGGTGTCCCTGCGATGCTTGGCGGCGGTCGTCGCAGCCGGTAGGGAAGGGGCCGCTGAAGGCGGGCCGAAAGGCCTAAGTAGAATTCCGAGCAGTCGGCCACAGGGAGGCGATCTGTCCGAGGCTGCACAGAGAGGTGATGGCCATGCGGATGCGGATGTCTACGCGGGGCTGGACCCTGGTCCTGATTCTCGTTCTCGTCGCGGTCTTCGCTCTGAGCATCAGCCCAGCGGTTACCGGTCAGGCAAAGCGCGAGGTGGTGATCCGGGCCGCGGTGCGCGCGGACGCCAGCGGCCCTGACCGTGCGGTGAATCTGCAGCGCGCCGTCGATCGGCTGAATCCCAAGCTGCCCGACGTCACGATCCGGCTGCAACTCGAGGAGGCACCGACGCCTGGCTGGGCCGAGGAGACCACGCGGCTGATGCGGGTGTTCGCGGCGGGCGAGGGGCCCGATGTCTACACGATTGCCCACGAGTTTGTCGGCATGTTCGCCAAAGCCGGGCACGCGCTGATCCTCGACGAGATGATCAAGAAGTACCCGGAGACCTACAATGACTTCTTCCCGTCGCAATGGACCTCGGTGAAGCACCGGGGCCGCATCTACGGCATCCCGCAGGACACCGAGGCGCGCATGATCTACTTCCGGATCGACCGGCTGAAGCAGTTCGGCTGGTCCGATGCGCAGATCAAGGGCCTCCCGGGACGGGTTGAAAAGGGCGACTTCACGCTCACCGACATGGCCGAGCTTGCCCAGCAGATGAAGGACAAAGGCCTGGTCGACTGGGGCTTCTACCACCGGCCGACCCGTGGGCCTGATTACTACCAGATCATTCTGGCGTACGGAGGCAAGCTGCAGGACGAGAAGTCGGGCAAGTTGGTCCTCGACCGATCGGCCACGCTGGACTTCCTGCGCTTCCTGCACGACAACGTCTACAAGTACAAGATCACGCCGTCGGGCATGACGAACATCCCGTGGCGCTCGATCCTGGGGCCCTTCAGCGCGGAAGGGAAGATTCAGTTCATCATGGGCGGCATCTGGCAGAGCGGTGAGTTCATCCGCGACTACGGGGTGACCAAGGACCCCGTCGAGTTCTTCACCAACATCGACTGGACGCTCATCCCGTCGGGCCGCAAGGGCGGCAAGCCGGTGACGCTGTCGCACCCGATCATCTATATCGTCAGCGCGCGGAGCAAGGAGAAGGACCTCGCCTTCCGGATCGTCACCGAGGCGTCGTCGGCCGAGTTGAACGCGATCCACGCCGTGAACAGCTATCACATCGCGGTGCGCAAGGCTGTCACCCAGCTGGCCGCATACAAGAACCACGCCTGGCTCAACAGGGCCACGCCGCTGCTGGAATATGCGACGTTCATCCCCAACCATGAGGACTTTGGCCGCTACGATCAGATCATCTACGAAGCCATGCAGGCCGTCGAGACGAACCGGCTGACCCCAGACGCAGCGCTGCAGTTCGTCGAGAACCAGATGCGTTCGCAGATTCGGGATCAGCTGATGGTGGTCGAGTAGCAGCCTGGGCGGCCCGGCCGGTTGGCCGGGCCGCCCGGCACGGCGAGGATGGCGACCCAGGCCCCGGTCCTCAGCGTGACCCGTCCGGTCCCGTCCCGGCCCACACGCCGGCGGGCCGGCCTGATCCTCTTGTTCCTCGGTCCCTTCGTTCTCCTGACCGTGGTCTTTTTCGTGATCCCGGCGGTCCTGACCGGCCTGCTGGGGTTGACCGATCTCGACGCGGCGTTCCAGGGCCAGGTCGTTGGCCTGGAGAACTTCCGCGGCTTCGCCGCCGACCCGCTCCTGCCACGGGTGCTGCTGAACACGGTCGTCTACGTGTTCTTCACCCTGATGTGCTTCAACGTGGGCATGGGCCTGCTGCTGGCCTTGATGACGACACACATCTCCGACCGGGCCGGGACCGTGTTCCGCGCGATCTGGTTGCTGCCGCGGCTGACCCCGCAGGTGGTCTACGCGCTGTTGTGGCTGTGGTTCGTGGATCCCACGAAGTACGGTCTGCTCAACACCGTACGCGGTTGGCTCGGTCTGAGCGCCCTCGATCTCATCTCGTGGTCGCCCTGGCTGGTTATCGTGATCGTCAACGGCCTGATCGGCGCCTCGCTGGGCATGGTGATCTTCAGCTCGGCAATCAAGTCGGTGCCCGAGGATTATGTCCGGGCGGCCCGCGTGGACGGCGCCGCGTCCCTGCGGATCATCCGGTACATCATCCTACCGCTCATCCGCTGGCCGGTCACCTTTGTGCTCGTCTACCAGACGCTGGCGCTGCTCACCTCGTACGAGTACATCCTGCTGGTCACCGGGGGCGGGCCGTTCTATGATTCCACCGTCTACGCCCTTTACGTGTTCAAGCGTGCCATCGAGAGCGGCGACTACGGATACGGCGCGGCGCTGGCGTTCATCCTGGTCGTGGTGGGGGCGGTGGCGGCGCAATTCTACTGGCGGTTCCTGAACTTCGAGCGGATGATCACGCAGCCGAGGATTGAGAGCGACTGACTTGACCACGACACCCACGCCGGCGCGCTGGCAACCCTGGCGGAGTCCTGAAGAGGTGGCCGGGCTGGCGCGCCGCGCCCGCCGTCGAGACGCCGCGGCCCGGGCCGCCATATACGGGGCGCTGGGCCTGCTTTCGTTGCCCATCGTCATCCCGTACCTGTGGCTGGTGGCGGCGGCGTTCAGCCAGCGCGTGAGTTACGGCCTGCTGCCGAGCGGCTTCACGCTGAACAACTGGCGGTTCCTCTGGGTGGGGAACCTGGGCTTCGTCACCGGCACCGCCGGCCGCCTGCCGAACATCTGGCAGGTCGTCTGGAATTCGCTGGTCCTGGCCGCCGGTACCACGGTGGTGGTGGTCGTCGTGGCCACCCTGGCGGGCTACTTCGTGTCACGGCACGACTTTCGGCGCCGGGCGGCATTCCTGAAGGGCGCCTTGGTGCTGCAGGCATTCCCCGGGATCACGCTGCTCGTCGCCCTGTTCATCCTGCTGCGGACGCTCAACCTGCTCAACAGCGTGGCCGGCGTCATCCTGGTCATCGCCGCCCTGCACTTGCCATTTGCGCTCTTCGTCATGAAGGGGTTCTTCGACGGCATCCCATGGGACATCGAGATGTCCGCGCTGATCGACGGCGCCAGCCGGCTGCGGGCATGGTACACGGTTCTGCTGCCGCAGGTGCGGAACGGCATCGGCGCCATCGCGATGTTCGCGTTCCTATGGGGCTGGACCGATTACATCTTCGTGCTGACCTTCATTCTGCGCCGCAATAGCTGGACGATGGCCCTCTACCTCAACGCGGTGATCGGCGAGTACCGGTTCGTGGACTACGGGTTGATGGCGGCGGTGGGTGTATTCTACATGATCCCGAGCCTGCTGTTCTTCCTGTTCACGCAGAAATACCTGCTGCAGATCACCATCGGCGGGACAAAGGCGTAGCGGCCATGGCGACGATCGTGCTCCACGACCTGAGCAAACTGTTCGGCGGCGTGCGCGCCGTCGAACATCTCAGCTTGGAGATAGCCGACGGCGAATTCGTAGCCCTGCTCGGTCCGAGCGGCTGCGGGAAGACGACCACACTGCTCATGCTCGCTGGAATCTACAAACCAACCCACGGTGAGATCCGGTTCGATGGGGTTGCGGTCAACGACCTGCCCCCGCAGGATCGGAACATCGGGATGGTCTTCCAGAGCTACGCGCTCTACCCACACATGACCGTTTTCGAGAATATCTCGTTCCCGCTCCGCCTGCAGGGCCGGGCGCCGGATGAGATGCGGCGGCGAACGCGGGAGGCCGCGATGCAGGTGCAGATCGAGGGCTTGATGGACCGCAAGCCCGCGCAGCTCTCCGGCGGCCAGCAGCAGCGCGTCGCCCTGGCCCGGGCCCTCGTCAAGCAGCCCACCCTGCTGCTGCTCGACGAACCATTGTCGAACCTCGATGCCACGCTGCGTGTGCTGATGCGAGCCGAGATCAAGCGGCTCCAGCGGACGCTGGGCATCACCACGATCTTGGTCACGCATGATCAGATCGAGGCGATGACCATGGCCGACCGCATCGCGGTGTTGAAGGACGGCCTGCTGCAGCAGATCGGCACGCCGGACGACCTATACTACCGGCCGGCGACGGTCTTTGTGGCCGGATTCATCGGCACGCCGCCTATGAGTTTCCTCAACGTCAATGTGGAGCGGTCCGACGGCCACGTAGTCTTTGCGGGCGAGTCGTTGCGTTTCATGGCCGCGGAACCGGCGGCCGCTCGCCTCGGGACGCGATCCGGCGGCCTGGTGCTGGGGATCCGGCCCGAGGACATCCGGTTGTCTCTTGCCCCCGTGGAGGGCAGTATCGAAGGCCGCATCCTCGACATCGAGCCGATGGGCCGCGAGTTCGTCGTGGCCGTGACGGTGGGGCGGGAGGCCGTGATCGCACTGGTCGGACACGGATTCACCGGCCGGCACGATCAACCGGTGTGGCTCGGTGTGCCAGAGGACCGTCTGTACGCCTTCGATCCAGCCACCGGTGCGGCGATCCCGTGACTGGCAGTTCCGGGACCTGCTCCGCTCCCGGACTTTCCAGACCGTCGTTGGCGGAGGTGCTCGCGCGGTTCGCAGAACGCGTCTGGTCGACCCTGAACGGCCGGACCTCAGCCGGCGGAGAATGGGGCTCCGATTATCCGTTGCGGTCCCCGGGCAGGAAGGGCGGCGCTCAGGCCGGTTGTCACCCGGGTCCGCCAGGGGGGTATCGGCATGGATAGGGTTCGGCAGAATGGTGGCACGTTTGG
>DASSGA010000156.1:0-10691 GCA_035693805.1 bacterium
CTCGGCGGCGATCGGCGACGAAACGTCGTTCGCCACGGCGCGCGCGGTCCTCGATGGGCTGAACCGGCAACTCGACAGGCTGCTGAACTAAGCCCTTACTTCGTGTCCGTCTCCGTGGTTTCGCTCTCGCTCACGCCGGGAGTCATCCCTTCCGTGCGCTCGGAGACCACGGTCATGACGCCGTCCACGAGCAGGTAGGTGCGGACCACGCGGACCCCGTCGGCCAGGACGAGCGCATCCGTCCGCAGTACGACCACGTCGTTCTGCACCGTCTCGGTCCGTGTGATGTACGATTCACCGGTGGCGCCGATCACTCGTTGCCTGAGGCCTGTGAACGGCAGGGTCGTCTCGCTCACCTGGACCACCGTCGCCACCGGCTTCGGGGCCGGTGTCGGGGCGGCGGCCTTCGCCGCGGTCTTGGGCAACGCGCCCGTGACCGGGTGAGCCCCGGCGAGAATACGTTTGACGTAGGAGCGGGACTTCGGGGGGATCCCGCGGTACCGGGCGACCTTCGTCGGCCCCGAGTGGTAGGCGGCCAGCGCCAGATCCCACCGCTTGAACCGATCGTACATCAGCCGCAGGTACCGCATCCCGCCTTCGATGTTCTGCTTCGTGTCGTAGATGTTCACGCGCAGTCCGCGTGCGGTGCGCGGCCGCAGTTGCATGATGCCCCGCGCGCCCTTGCGGCTCACCGCGTTCTGCCGCCAGCCGGATTCCACGGAGACGAGGTTGTGCGCGATGTGCAACGGAACGCCGTGCTTCGCCGCGTAGAGCTTCACGAGTTCCTGGACCATCGAGAGCGGGAGCGGCCGGGGCCGTGGAGCAACATGCAGCGACGTCGTCGCCGATGCGGACTCGGCGAGGACCAGCAGGACGGTCACGAAAACGGCGCAGGCCAAGCCACGGATCCAGATACGCACGCAGCCGATGCCTCGCGAGGGAAGATCGAACACCCCGGGGGGAGGTGTTCGTCCAACATCCCTACTCTGCCCTTTCCGGCGGAGCGTCAGACCGGAGATCCCCGGAAAGCTGGGCCCAGCTGCGACTTCACGCGGCGGACTCCCGCGGGGACCTCGACCATCGCCACGGCCGGGACCCATGCCGACCCGGGGAGCGGTCTGCCGGTGATCAGGCGGACGTACCGCTGCGTCCACGGGGGCACGCCGCCGTACCGCGCCACGCGACCCGGCCCGGTGTTGTAGGCGGCCAGCGCCAGCTCCCAACGGCGGAAACGCCGGTGCTGGCGGGCCAGATAGCGCATCCCGCCTTCGATGTTCTGTCGGGCATCGTAGGGGTTGACGCGGAGCTCCCGCGCCGTGCCGGGCATCAGCTGGGTGAGACCAAGCGCGCCGACCGGGCTCACCGCGCCCTGCCGCCACGCCGATTCGACCGTGACGAGGTTCCGCGCGATGGAGAGCGGGATCTTGTAGAGGGTCGCGTAGTGATCAACGAGCTGACGGACTTCCGCGGCAGACAGGACGGTGCGGCCGCGTGAAGGCAGCGGCGACTGCCGCCGCGTCCGCAGGAACGTCACCGCCGCGCCGACGTCGCTCGCCAGCAGCGCGAATACAGCCGACAGCAGTAGCCCGAGCGCCATCCCTCGCCAGGACATGCGTGGAAACACCCCGTGGATGCAGTTGTACGGGTGGAAGGCGCTTGTGGCGTTTGGTCCTGGGAGCGCTGCCGCGCCGATTCCCAGGGGCTACTCCATTGCGGAAACGTGCAATCGCGGGAAAACCCGGCCGATGCCTGTCAACCCTGCGAACGACTGCCTCGCTTCACGATGCCGTTTGGTGCTGCGTATGTCGCCTACCCCGCCGAGTTTACGTATCGATCGTAGCGGACTGTGCGCGCAGGGTCAACACGTAATTTCGTTCGACCGCCCAACAGGATTCCGGCGCGCCGCCGGTCGAACAGGAGAGGCAGCCGCCGTCCGCCCACGATTGAGGAGGCACACGCATGCCGCGCATCCCGTATGTGGATCCCGCGACGATCACCGATGCTGAGATCGCCGGCTACCTGGAGCTGGCCCAGCGTGAGGGCACGCCGCGCCCGGAGAGCCAGGCGATCCGCGCGCACAACCCGGGGGTGATCCGCGCGTTCTCGCAGGCCTGGGACCTGACCTTTCGTCACGGCGTCCTCGACCACCGGATCAAGGAGCTGTGCCGGGTGTACGTCTCGAAATCCATCGAGTGCGAGTACTGAGGGGTCCAACGGTCCGTCCAGGCTGGACGGCAGGGACTGACGGATGCACAGTACGGTGAGCTCCTGCACTTCGCCGACTCGAACGCGTTCACCGAGCGCGAGAAGGCTGCCCTCACGTACACGAGTGCCATCATCTGGAACGCCGAGATCGCCGATGACGCGCTGTGGGTGCGGCTCCACCGGCTCTTCACCGTGCCCGAGCTCGTCGAGCTCGGGTTCTTCGTCGCGCTGACGCTGGGCCAGCAGCGGTGGATCAAGACGCTGGGGATCGGGCACGGAGAGGTGCTGCCCGATCCGCGCGCCGGTCTGACGCAGCGCTCCTGAGCGATGCGCCTGACCCCGTGGGGTGCGGTCCGGACGGTCACCGGGTCGATGCATCTGGTCGAGACCGGTGGCGTTCGCCTCCTGCTGGACTGCGGACTCTTCCAGGGGCGCCGCGCCGAGTCCTATGAGGTCAACAGCCGGTTCCCCTTTGCCCCCGCCAGCATCGACGCCGTGGTGCTGTCGCACGCCCACCTGGATCACTGCGGGAACCTCCCCACCCTGGTCCGGCAAGGCTTCGATGGGCCGATCTACTGCACGTCGGCGACGGGGGACGTGGCGGCGGTCGTGCTGCGCGACAGCGCCAAGGTGCAGCATCAGGACGTGACGTTCGTGAACAAGCTCCGCCGCAGCCGCGGCGAGCCCCCGATGGCGCCCCTCTACACGCACGAGGAGGCGGAGCGTGCGATCCACCACCTCACGAGCGTGCGTTATGGACGGGCGTTCTCCGTCGGCGAGGCGCAGGTAACGTTTCTGGACGCGGGGCACATCCTCGGGTCGGCCATCACGGTCATCGAGGCGGAGGACCGGACCCTGGGGTTCTCCGGCGATCTGGGCCGTCCCGGTGCGCCCATCCTGCGCGACGCGGAGATCCCGCCGGCCCTCGACCTGTTGCTGATGGAGACCACGTACGGCGACCGGCTGCACGAGGCCCAGGCGGCCGGTGCGCAGCATCTCGCGGCGGCCGTGACGGAAGCCATCGGCCGGGGTGGCAAGGTCCTCATCCCTGCCCTGGCCGTGGGGCGCACGCAGGACCTCACCTACACCCTGCGCGAGCTCGGGGCGGCCGGACGCGTGCCGGCCGTTCCGACGTATGTGGATAGCCCGATGGCGATCGACGTCACCGACATCTACCGGGTGCACGAGGAGTGCTTCGATGAGGAGACGCGGGCACGGCTGGAGCAGCACGACCCATTCGGATTCAAAGGCCTGTACTACGTGCGCGCCGCGGACGAGTCCCAACAGCTCAACGCGAAGCACGATCCGTTCATCGTCATCGCGACCTCGGGGATGTGCGAGTCCGGGCGGATCCTGCACCACCTCCGCCACCGCATCGGCGATCCCCAGTCGCTCCTCCTCATCGTTTCCTTCCAGGCGGCGCACACGCTGGGCCGGCGGCTGGCCGACGGCGCGTCCCCCGTGAACATCTTCGGCGAGCCGCACGAGGTCCGGCTGCAGGTGGTCGTCCTCGATGCGTTCAGCGCCCATGCCGACCGCGATGAGCTGCTCGGCTGGGTGCACCGGGTGCCGCGAGTGGGACAGGTCATCTGCGTGCACGGAGAGGAGCGCCAGTCCCTGGCCTTCGCCCAGCACCTGACTGCGCGAGCCATCACGGCCCGCGTTCCCGTGCGCGGCGAGCCGATCGCCGTCTAGGGCCATGGGCACCTGGGCGGCATTCCCCGCAAAGAAGGTCCCCGGCAAGACCGAGGCGCTGGCCGAGCAGGTGGAGCGCGACGGCGGCCGCGTCCTGGGCATCTTCCAGGACCCTGTCGGCGACCACTGGCACCTCTTCTGCCTCCTTCCCATCGACCAGGTGGAGGCGACGCCCTACCAGCGCGACCTCTCGCGGGCGCATGCCAAGCGCCTGCAGGAGGTGATCCGGAAGATGGATCGCTTCGTCGATCCGATCGTCGCCATCTCCCCCGCGCGTGGTCTCTACTGGACGCCCAACGGCCACCACCGGCTCGCTGCGCTGCGGAATCTGAAAGGTAAGTTCGTCCCGGCCATCTTGATCCCCGACGAGGAGGTCGCCTATCAGATCCTGGCGTTGAACACCGAGAAGGCCCACAATCTCAAGGAGAAATCGCTGGAAGTCATCCGGATGTACCGCGCACTCACGGAGCAGGCGCCGCGGGACAGCGAAGAGGACTACGCGTTCCAGTTCGAGTCGGCGCACCTCATCACGCTCGGGCTCCTCTACGAGGAGGACCGGCGGTTCGCGGGCGGGGCCTTTGCCCCGATGCTTCGCCGCGTCGACAGGTTCCTCAAGATCTCATTGCCGAGAGGGCTTGAGGAGCGTCAGCATCGGGCCGAGCTCGTCCGCGCCGCGGATGAAGCGCTGGCGGATGTCGTGAGCCAACTCAAGAGACGCGGCCTGCGGCACCCGTACGTGAAGAACTTCGTCCTGGCGCGCGCGACGCCGCTCACGCGGGCGCGCAAGACCCTGCCGTCGTTTGAGGTCACCTTCCGCAAGCTAGCCGAGAACCTGCGCGAGTTCGATGTGGCGAAGATCCGCTACGAGGACATTGCGCGGTCCGCGCTGATGGGCGGTCCGCCTGCAGGGTGAAGCCGTGGCCGTCGAAGCCCGGTGCTCAGCGTGACCGGCCTATCGTCAACACATTCTGCGGCGTGATGGCGGCACCGGAATAGAAGCTCACCGTGACAGCCACGCCCGACGTCGTCGCGCCGTCAGTGATGACGACTCCGTTCGTCTGCCCGAAGTAGTCGCCCGCGTCTAGAATGCCATCTTCGTTGAAGTCCTGCCAGGCGAAGACGCTCCGGATTCCGGCATGCGCGTTGGTGATCTGGAAGCTCCCGCTGGATGCAACCTGAACGATGTCACTGCGGATCGTGAGCGTTGAGCCGCTCAAATTCCCGGAGAAAGCCCGGAGCCTCGACGCGGCCGTGCCCCCGCCGACGGCGGAGGCTGCGTTGATGAGGCCGTAGCCGAAGATGTCATCCCGCCCGAACGCGCCGAGATCGGTGGCCGTGTCCTGCAGTGTAGCTTGAATGCCGGCCGGGGTGGTGATCCCCCTAGAGATCAGCAGCGCAGCCACACCCGCGACGTGCGGCGTCGCCATGGAAGTACCTCTCATCCCGAAGTACTGGTTGCCCGATGTCGGGCTCCAGCTCGGACTCCATACCCAGGTCGTATTGGGGTTCCCTCCGCCACAGGTCACAGTGCCATCGCCCCCGGGCGCGGCGACATCGATCTGCGGTCCGGAGTTCGAGTAGGACGCTTTCGCGTTGTTGCAGGCCGTGGCCGCAACAGCGATGACATTGCTGTATACAGCAGGATACAGCACAGGACCATTCTCGTTACCCGCGGCGGCGACCAGCGTGACACCTCGGTTGTACGCGTAGTTGACCGCGTTCTCCAAGGTGGTGGAGGCAGCACTCCCCCCGAGGCTGAGGTTGATCACCTTCGCACCGTGATCCGCCGCGTAGGTGATCCCATCCGCAATATCAGTGTAGGTGCCGGTACCGCACTGGGGAGGGTCAGGAGGGTTGCTGACCCGGCAAGATCCCCGCCGACGGTACGGTGTCTGTAGCAGAAGCCGGGATCATCACACCGCCGTCGACGACGATCGTCTGCCCGGTGATGAACCCGGCTTGAGGCCCGGCGAGGAACACCACCAGGGCAGCGATTTCCTCTGCGGTCCCCATCCGGCCCATCGGAATCACGGCCAGGAGTCGCCGGCGCGCCTCTTCGGGCAGCCCGGCCACGACGCCTGAATCGATAGCGCCCGGCGCCACCGCGTTGACCGTCACGCCATGTGGAGCTAGCTCACGGGCGAGGGCCTCGGTCAGGCCGATCAACCCGGCCTTGGCTGCCGAGTAGTTCGCCTGCCCCGGGCTTCCCACGACCCCGGCCACTGAGGCGATGTTGATGATGCGGCCCCCGCCTCTCGCCACCAGGTGGGGCACCGCATGGCGGCAGCAGCGCACGGCACCGATCAGGTCGGTCTCGATGACGGCCTGCCAGTCCTCGGGACGCATGCGCAGGAGGAGGCTGTCGCGGATAATGCCCGCGTTGTTGACCAGGATATCGAGCCGGCCAAATCGCGCGACCGTTTCCGCGATGAATCGGGCGACGTCGGTCTCCGAGTCCACATTCCCTTGCCAGGCGACAAGCGTACCCGCGGGGGACAGTTCCTCAACCAGCGCCTGGCCGGCGGCCGCGTTGGCGCGATAGGTGAAGGCCACGGCGGCGCCCGCGCGGGCCAGGGCGGTGACGATGGCGCGGCCAAGCCCGGACGATCCGCCGGTGACGAGGGCGACCTTCTCGACAAGCGTCACGCGCGTCGTGCGATGACCTGCAGCCAGATCCGGGGAACGGTCTGCAGCCTGAGTTCCTCCATGGCCTGGCGGACGCCGATCTTCAGCGCTTCAGCCCCCTGGGCCAGCGGGACGCCGGGAAGGGCCCCCCGGATGAACAGCGAGAAGTCGCTGATGTCTTCCCAGGCCTGGCAGGAGAGGCGCTTCTCGTGCAACTCCATGTGGGTCTCGCCGAATCCGGTCGCCCGGAGAAGCTGGCGGTACTCCTCCGGCGTGAGCCACTCCATCGCGGTGGCCTTCACGCCGCGGGCGACACTGTACCCGCGCTGCCGCAGCCACCGTACGGCCCGAAGGACCCACAACTTGTAGAACCGGTAGGTGTCCGCGGAATAGGCGCCGTCGAAGAAGGTGGTGTTGAAGGCCAGCGCCCCACCGGGGCGGAGACCCTTGCTGATCCCTGCCAGGACCTGTGCCTTCTCCTGGACCAGGTGGATCGCATTACAGAAGATCACCGTGTCCACCGGCGGAACCAGCTGGCCGAGCCGCTCCGCCGTCCCCTGAATGCAACGGACAATCGCCGACTGGACGCGCTGGGCGGTCTGCACCAGCGCGGAGGGCGATGGATCGATGGCGAAGACGCGGCCCCGCGGTGGGACCCCCATCCCCTTCAGGATCAGTTCGGTGACGGCCCCGGGTCCGCAGCCGAGATCGACGACGTCACTACCCGGCGTGATGCCCGCGCGCGCGACCAGCCACTCGTTGACCTCGTGCAAGAACGGATGAGCCGCGAACTTGGCAAAGGAAAAGCGCTCGTCCTCGGCAGCAGTATCCCTCTCTGCGGGCTCCCGAGACGGCACGTCAGATTCTGCCTGGCGCTCCATATCCCATGTATACGCCGTCGACGCTCCTCCCCCTACCTGACCCCTTTGCCCATATGGCAGGGCTAGGCGAGGCCCGGAGCGCCTGATATGATTCTACCGTTCCCCTTTGACTGCACGTCCCGGTAGCTGTCCAGTCTTGCGGCGCACGTACGACAACAGGCGATGGAGCAACTGTCTGCTCTCGACATTGGCAAGGGTCTGCTGCGCCGGATCACGGCGGCGTATGTTTCCACGTTTCCGCCCCGCGAGTGCGGCATCGCGACGTATACGCGGGACCTGACTCGCGCGATCAACCTATACAATCCGCGGGCGCGGCCGCTGATCGTCGCGATGAACGATGAGGCGGAGATCTACACCTATGGCCCGCAGGTCCGCTGGCAGATCGCAGACGACGATCCGGAGAGTTACCGCGAGGTCGCCCAGGCGCTGAACGCCTCGAGGGTGGATGTCGTGAACGTGCAGCATGAGTTCGGCATCTTCGGCGGGGAGTGGGGACGCCACGTGCTCGTGTTGCTGGACGCCCTACGCAAACCGGTCGTCACCACGCTGCACACCGTACAGCCGGATCCCGACCCCGTGGCCCGGGAGATCCTCCGCGCGCTCTTCGAACGGAGCGCGGCGACCGTGGGGATGACCCCGGTGGCGCGGGAGATCCTGGGGCGGGACTACGGGCTGGACGGGACCCGGCTGCGGGTGATCCCGCACGGCGTCCCGACCGCGCCCATGCAGGATGCCGAAGACGTCAAGGCCCGTCTCGGATTTCCCGGGCGTCTGGTCGTCTCCACGTTTGGCCTCATCAGCCCGGGCAAAGGGATCGAGGACGTGATCGATGCCCTGCCGAAGGTCGTCGCCCGGTTTCCCCAGGCACTGTATCTCGTCCTCGGTGAGACGCATCCGGTTGTGCGCCGCGAGCAAGGGGAGGAGTATCGGACCCGCCTCATCCGTCAGGTCCACCGGCTGGGGCTGGATCAGCATGTGAAGTTCAACAACCACTACCTGCCGGATGACGAGGTCGTGCACTACTTGATGGCGACGGACGTGTACATCACGCCGTACCACAATCCGAATCAGATTGTGAGCGGTACGCTCTCCTATGCCCTCGGGTGTGGGCGGGCGATCATCTCCACACCGTACCTGTACGCGACAGACGCCCTGGGACAGGGACGCGGCGTCTTCGTGGCGTTCCGCGACCCTCCGGCGATCGCCGACACGCTGATCGAGTTGCTGGGCGACCCCGCGCGGCGCGAACACCTCCAGCGGCAAGCGTATGCGTACGGGAAGCAGATGCGCTGGCCCAAGGTGGCCGCCGCGTACGTCGATCTCTTCCGCGAGGTCCAGACGCGCACCCAGCCGCACGGCGGGACCGCCGCCGCGACCTACTAACGTGGGTTCACTGCCCAGGCTGAACCTCGATCATCTCGTCCGGCTCACCGACGACACGGGCATCGTGCAGTTCGCGAAGCTCGGCGTGGGTGATCCGCACAGCGGCTATGCCACCGATGACAACGCGCGCGCCCTGGTCGTGGCGGCGCGCCTGCCCCACAGCCCGCTCCGAGACCGGCTGGCCTCTGTCTACCTCACGTTCCTTCTCTCTGTGCAGCGGCCCGACGGCACGTTTGCGCACCTGGCGGCGTACGACCGCTCCCTGAGCGACGCACCGGCGTCCGACGACGGGTTCGGTCGCTGCCTCTGGGCCTGCGCCGAAGTGATGGCCTCGGATCTTCCCGCGGCGATGAAGCAGACAGCGGGGTTCATCCTGGGTCGAGCCTGGCCGCATCTCGACGGCATCCGCCACGTCCGAGGGTGGGCCAACGCGCTGCAGGGGCTGGCGCTGCAGGCCCGCGTCGCAGGGGACGGCCGCGCCCGCCAGGCCGCGGAGGCGTGCGCGGGTCACCTGCTGGAGCATCTGGACGCGCACACGACCGGTGCCTGGGTGTGGTTTGAAGAGATCCTGACCTACGAACCGGGGCGGATGCCGTTGGGCCTGCTGTATGCGGCCGCACTCACGGGTGAGAGCCGCTACCTGGTGGTGGCCGAGCGGGTCTTGGGCTTTCTGGAGCAGACGCTGTTTGGCCAGGCGGCAGACGGCAGGATCTTCGTTCCGGTCGGTAACGGGGGCTGGTATCCTCGCGGCGGGAGACGGGCCGTCTACGATCAGCAGCCGATCGATGCCGCCAGCATGGTGGAGGCGTATGCGGCCGCCGCCGCAATCACCGGGCAGGCCCGGTACCGCAGACTCGCCCGCGCCGCATTCGCGTGGTTCCTCGGCAAGAACTCATGCGGCGTGCCGGTCTACGATCCCGACACCGGCGCGTGCCGCGACGGCCTCCACCCACAGGGGACGAACCTCAACGCCGGCGCCGAATCGACGGTCTGTTTCCTGCTGGCGCGGCTGGCCATCTCCTCCCGGACCCTGCCGATCAGCCGCCTGCCCGGCGCGCGGACGTCAGTTCCCGCGTCTCACGCTGCGCCGCGCGGCGGAGGCGCTCAGGAACATCCGGAGCCGATCGGGCCGTCTGTGCCGCCCAGCGCAGCATCGCTTCGCGGGAGACCGTCGCCACGCCGATGACGCTGTCGGCGCCCCCGTAGTACACGAAGTAGCGGTCCCCCAGTTCCACCGCGCCGCAGGTGAAGACAACGTTGGGCACGAGCCCTTCGCGCTCGTAGGGCTCCTTGGGATCGAGGACCGGGTTGTCTGCGCGGGCCAGCACGTGGCGCGGATGCTCCAGGTCTAGCAGCGCGACCCCAAGGCGGTACGTGCGCCGGTCGTCGACACCGTGGTAGAAGAGCAGCCAGCCATGCGGCGTCCACAGCGGCGGGGCGCCCGCGCCCACGCGGTTGCCGTCCCACATGTTGGGCCGGACCTCCAGCAGCGGCCCGAGGTTGTGCCACCGGCGCAGGTCCCTGGACACTCCAAGGTGGACGTTGGGGAAGATGCGGTGCATCAGGTAGTACTTGCCGCGGATCTTCGCCGGAAACAGCGCCCCGTTCTTGTTGTCCCACTGCCGGAACGCGAGCCCGATCCGGCGGAAGCGCGTGAAGTCCCTCGTCGCCGCGATCGCGATGCGCACGCGCCAGGGTACGCCCTCTTCCGCGAAGGGTGACGGCCGCGTGCGGCGGATCGGCTTGATCGCCGGATACAGCGATGCGGCCGTGTAGCTGACGTAGTACCGGCCGTCGAACGCGGTGACACGCGGATCTTCCGTCCCGAGGCGCTCCCATTCGTTACGGACGTCGGGTTCGAAGACCGGCAGCGGGCGGCGCTCGATCACCTCCACGCCGTTC
>DASSGA010000157.1:0-10413 GCA_035693805.1 bacterium
GCCGCGCGCCTGGCGACGCCGGCCGAAGATGAATGGGCGCGCGAGGCGCTGCAGCGTGCGGCGCCGGAGTTCGGGCGCCACTTCGCCAGTCCTGACCATCCTGTCGTGCTGGTCCACGTCTCCGAGATCACCTTCGTGGACCGCAACGCCGGCATCGTTCCGCGGCAGCACCTGATCCTTGACGGCGCAGAGTGGAGGTCCGCATGAGCCGAGTACGCAGCATCGCCCTCCCGGTCGCGGTGGGGATCCTGATCCTCGCCCTGGCGGCCCCCGCTGCGGTGTTGGGCCAGAGCCGGCCCCTGACGAAGATCCGGGTCGTCCACGTCCCGGTCCTCATCTTCGCCCCGCTGTACGTCGCAATCGAGCGCGGCTACTTCGCGCAGCAGGGGCTCGAGGTCGAGCTCGTCAGCACGCCAGGCGGAGTGTCGTCCTTCGTCGTCCTGGCCAGCGGCCGGGCCGAGGTGGTTGTGGGCGGCCTCGGCGCGGCGCTGTTCAACGCGGCGGCGCGGGGACTGGACTTCAAGGTCGTCGGGCCGGTGCACATGGAGAAACCGCCTGTGAGCACGCCGCTCGTCGTCAGCAAGAAGGCCTACGACAGCGGCCAGATCCGCTCCGTGCGTGACCTCAAGGGCAAGCGGGTCGCCGTCAACGTCCTCGGCTCGGCCACTGAGTTCTGGCTGAACGCCGCATTACTCAAAGGCGGCCTGTCCATGGACGATGTGCAGGTGGTGGCGGTCAACTTCCCGGAGGTGCCGGCGGCGCTGGAGAACGGTGCGCTTGCCGCCGGGCTGCTGGGGGAGCCCCTGGCCACGCTCGCCGAGGACCGCGGACAGATCGTGCGCCTCAGCGACGATTTCGTGGATGGTGTGCAGGTCACCGCACTGTATTACAGCGGTCAGTTCATGCGCGAGCACCCAAAGGAAGCCGTCGGGTTCATGGCGGCCTGGCTGCGCGCGAGCCGGGATCTGTACGGCGGCGGGTACAAGCGCGACGACGTGGCGGCGGTCGTCGAGAAGTACACGAACGTCCCGGCGGCGGTCGTGAAGCGCGCGGCCGCGCCGTTCCACGATCCGAACGGCCGGATGAATTTCAACGACTTCAAGCGGCTGCAGGATTTCTTCAAGAAGCGCGGCGCGCTCACGTACGAGAAGGCGCTGGAGCCGCGCCAATACATCGATACGTCGTACGTGACGGCGGCGCTGAAGATCGTCGGGCCGTTCGCCGCTTCCCGGTGATCACGACGGCCGTGCCGGATGCCGTGGCCGGGCCGCCGGTCGCGGTCCGGAACCTCACTCACGTCTTTGCGGGCGCGCGCGGGGCGGTGATCGCGCTCGCGGACGTTTCGCTCGCCCTCCATCCGGGTGAGTTCTGCGCGCTCATCGGGCCGAGCGGGTGCGGCAAGACCACACTGCTGCACATCCTCGCGGGCTTGATCGCGCCCACGTCGGGATCCGTCACGGTTCCTGCGCGTACGAACGGCCGGCTGCCCACGGCGCTCGTCTTCCAGGGCGTGAGCACCTTTCCGTGGTTCACCGTTCTGCAAAACGTCGAGTACGGGCTCCGGGTGCTCGGCGCTTCGCCCGTCCTCCGTCGTGCACGGGCGCTGCAGCACCTGGAGCAGGTGGGCCTCGCCGCTTTCCGCAACGCGTACCCTCACCAACTCTCGGAAGGGATGCGCCAGCGGGTGAGCCTCGCGCGGGCGCTGGCGGTGGATCCCGACGTGCTGCTGATGGACGAACCGTTCGCGAACCTCGACGAGCAGAACCGCCTGCTGCTGCAGGACGAGCTCCTGCGCATCTGGCAGGCCGACCGCAAGACGGTGCTGTTCGTCACGCACAGCCTCGATGAAGCGATCCGCCTCGCCGACCGCGTCCTCGTGATGACCGCCCGCCCGGGACGCATCAAGAGCGAGGTTGTGGTTCCCTTCGCGCGGCCTCGTGACTTCAGGGAGATCCGCCGCAATCCGGCCTACGGCGCGCTGAGCGCGCGACTGTGGGATGAGCTGCGCGACGAAGTGCTGAGGGCATCCGGGCGATGACCGTACGCCGCGATCGCTGGCTGGCTGTCATCTCCCCTGTGCTGCTCCTGGCGACCTGGGAGATCCTCAGCAGGACGGGCATCCTCGACGCGCGCTACGTGCCGCCGCCGAGTGCGGTCATCCGGACCCTGGTCACCCTGACGCGGAGCGGCGAATTGCCCTTTCATCTGGCGGTTAGCCTACGGCGCATCGTGATCGGCTTCCTGCTCGGGGCGGTCCCCGCGGTGGCACTGGGTCTGGCCATGGGGCTGAACCGCTCCGTCCGCGCGATCCTCATGCCGGTCGTCGCCGCCATCTACCCCATCCCGAAGATCGCCATCTACCCGCTCATCATCTTCTATCTGGGGATCGGTGAGGCATCGAAGGTGAGCATCGTCGCGCTCAGCATCTTCTTCCTCGTGCTGCTGAACACGATGGCCGGCGTGACGGGGCTCGACCGTGTGTACTTCAATATCGCCCGCGCCTACGGGGCCGGCGGACGGGGGATCTTCACCACGGTGGCCTGGCCGGGCGCGCTGCCCGCCATCTTCACCGGATTGAAGCTCGGCATGGGCTTTGCGCTCATCGTCATCGTCGGCGCCGAGCTGCTCGGCTCGGACGCCGGCATCGGCTTCCTGATCTGGCAGTCCTACCAGATCTTCGACGTGGAGAAGATGTTCGCGGGGCTGCTCGTCACGGCGCTGCTGGGTTGGGTGGCGACGATTGCGCTCGATGCGATCGAGCGCCGCGCACTCCCGTGGAGACCGTGGGCGCAGCTGTAGCGGTGTGGTGGCGGGCGGTGCGGCCGTATGCCTTCACGGCGTCGGTGACCCCGGTCCTCGTCGGCACCGCGGTGGCGGTCTACCACGGGATGTTCAACGCTGTGCTGTTGCTCGCCACCCTGGTGGCGGCGATGGCGATGCACGCCGCGACGAATCTCACGAACGATTACTACGATTACGTCCACGGGGTCGATGCCACGCAGCCGATCGGGCCGGGCGGTGCGATCCAGCAGGGGCTCCTCTCCCCGCGCGCCGTACTCACGGGCGCGCTCGTCCTCTTTGCCCTGAGCGGAGTCCTCGGATTGTGGCTGGTGGCGGTGCGGGGCTGGCCGATCCTGGTGATCGGGGTGTTGAGCATCCTCGCCGGATACGCCTATACCGGCGGGCCGCTGCCGCTCGGTTACGTTGGCCTCGGTGATCTCACCGTCTTCCTCTTCATGGGCGTCGTGACCGTCGTGGGGTCGTACTATGTCCAGACCGGGAGCGTCACGGCCGTGGCGATCTGGGCCTCACTTCCGGTGGCGGCGCTGGTGGACGGCATCCTCGTTGTGAACAACCTGCGGGACATCGACAACGACCGGGCGAAGGGGAAGCGCACGTTTGCGACGCTCATCGGGCGGGGCCCGACGCGCGCCTTCTTCCTGACGCTGCTCCTCTTCGCCTACCTCTCAGTGATGCTCGCGGTCGTGCTGGAGGTGCTGCCGCCCGGGGTGCTGCTCGTCTTCCTGACGCTTCCCTCGGCCGCGGCAGTGTGGACGGTCGTGCGGGGTACGGACGAGGCGCTGCCGCTCACCGTCGGGGGGATCCGCGGTACGGCGCAGCTGCACATGAAGGTGGGTGTCCTGCTGGCGCTCGGTGTCCTCCTTGCGTACACTATCCGATGACTCTGACCTCGCGAGGCAGCCGGCCGAGCACGTCCGCCCCGCGATGCGTGACGACCACGATCTCCTCGAGGCGTACGCCGAACTCCCCGGGCAGATAGATCCCCGGCTCGACGCTGAACGTCATCCCCGGTTCGAGGGCCATGTCGGTGGTCTGCGTAACCGAGGGCAGTTCGTGCCCCGACAGCCCGATGCCGTGCCCGGTGCGGTGCGTGAAGCGTTCGCCGAATCCGGCCCGCGCGATGACGCCCCGCGCGGCGAGGTCGATCTCCTTGATCGGCGTTCCCGGACGGATCACTTCGAGCGCGGCGCGGACGGCGTCGTCGACGATCCGGTGGATCTCCAGGTAGCGTGCGGCCGGCCGTCCCAGGAAGGCCATGCGCGTGATGTCGGAGTGATAGCCATCGACCCGGCTGCCGAGGTCGTAGAGCACGGGTTCGCCGGAGGCCAGCGTGCGCCCACTCGTGTGGTGGTGCGGGAACGCCGAGTTGGGGCCGGAGCCGACGATCGTGGCCATGACTTCGCTCGCCCCGGCGCGCCTGAAGCCGTCGCCGGCCGCCAGGGCCACCTGCTCCTCGCTCACGCCCGGCCGGGTGGCCGCATAGGCCGCTTCCACTGCCGCGTCCGCGGTGCGTGCGGCCTTGCGCAGGGCCTCGACTTCCTCCGCCGATTTCCGCATCCGCACCGCGGCGAGGACGGACGAGCCGGAGGTGAACGAGGCGTCCGGCCAGATGCTCTGGAGGAGGAGCAGGGCGTCGGCCCGCATCGTGTCGCCGACGGCGATCGCGCGCGGCGTCGTGAATTGCTCTCGCGCTGCGCGCAGCGCCTTGGCGGGTCCCTGCGCGTCACTGTACGTGACGAAGGGCTGGCGGATGTGACGCTCAGACTGGTCGGCGTTCAGTTCCGGCACGAGGAACAACCCGGCACTGTCGCTCACGAACAGATAGCACGGCCGCTCGTCGGCCACCGGTGAGAAGCCCGTCATGTACTTCAGATCATCGCCGGGGGGCACGGCGAGCAGGGCAATGCCGCGCTCGGCCATCGTCCGGCGGATGCGATCGAGGCGCGCCGCGTAGTCCATGGCTACGGGGATTCGCGCGCCGCCGACGCTCTCCCTGGAGGAGTGAGAAAAGGCTGCGGAGTAATCAGCCTGAACTACGGGCATGAGAGAGGGGAACGCGCCGCCGTAGCCGCGTACCCCTCGCCTTCGCTGTCTTTCCGGACGACTTCTGCTCACCAGCAATTTCATACGAGGGAGGAGAGTCAGATGAGACGTATCGGTCTGCTTCTGCTCGCCTTCGCACTGTTGTTGCTCTCGTTCTCAGCCTCCGGGATCAGCGCGCCGGCGCGTGTCCCGGGGCCCCGTAGCGACTTCGCGCCCGACGAAGTGCTCGTGGCCTTCCGGCCCGGGGCCAACCCGGCGCAGCTCTCGCGCGCCGTCGGCGGGCGCGCGCAGATGGAACTGGAAGGCCTCGCCGTGCACCTGCTCAAGGTTCCGGCCGGGGCCGTGGAGAGTGTGGTCGCAGCGCTCTCGCACAACCCGCTGGTCGAGTTTGCCGAGCCGAATCTCTACCTGCGGGCGTTTGCCGATCCAAATGATCCGTACGACAACACCGACTGCTACTGGACCTCGGAAGGGCCGTGTATGACCCAATGGGCCTGGGCGAAGGTCAACGCCTACGCAGCCTGGGACGTCACAACCGGCAGTACGGCCGTAAGGGTCGCTGTCGTGGACACCGGGATCGATGTCGGGGATCCCAACTACTGGTTCCCCGATTACACCGGGCACGAGGATATCGTCTCCTGCCGGTCCCCGATCATCAAGAGCTTCATCAGCGGCGAATCCGGCAACGACGACTTCGGCCACGGTACGCACGTTGCCGGGACGATCGGGGCGTGCACGAACAACGGGACCGGCGTGGCCGGCGCGAACTGGGCCGTGCAGCTCATGGGCGTGAAGGTGCTGGACTGGTCGGGATCCGGGACCGTCTCCGGGGTGGCTCAGGGCATCCGCTGGTCCGCGGACAACGGGGCGAAGGTCATCAACCTGAGCCTCGGCGGCGGCCGCTCGAAGACATTGGAGCGGGCCGTCAATTACGCCTGGAACAGAGGCGCCGTGCTGGCCTGCGCCGCGGGCAACGACGGTACAACCCAACAGATGTACCCGGCCGCGTACGCGAACTGCATCGCCGTGGCCGCGACGGACGAGAATGACGTGAAGGCCTCCTTCTCGAACCACGGCGCGGACTGGGTGGACGTCGCGGCGCCGGGTGTGCGCATCCTCTCTACCGTGCAGGACGACTTCAACTGGTGCTCGTTGTGCTACCTCTACGGCTACTCGCCGTACTACGATGCGCTCTCCGGCACGTCGATGGCTGCCCCGCACGTCGCCGGATTGGCCGCTCTGATCTGGGCGCGCGGGTCCTGCACCACGAATGCCTGCGTCCGCTCCAAGATCGAGTCGACCACCGACCCGATTTCCGGCACGGGTACGTACTGGAAGTACGGGCGGGTGAACTACTACAACGCCGTGAAATAGGCGCGCGTGGCGTAAGCCCGTAGGACGGGGCGTGGGGTGCGGTGAATGACACATGCACCCCATGCCCCAGCTTCGCGTCCGTACCAGGTCGCGCATCGCTCCGCCGGAGACACCGGCCATCCGCAAACGGCGCGCGCTGCGCATCATCGCCCTCTTGAGAGAGCGCTACCCGCAGGTCCGCCTTCCCCTGCGCCACCGCGACCCGTTCCAGCTGCTGGTGGCGACCATCCTGTCGGCGCAGTGCACGGACGTGATGGTGAACCGTGTCACCCCGGTGCTCTTTGAGAAGTTCAAGACCCCTGGTGACTTCGCCCTAGCCAGGCCTCGGGACGTGGAAAGAATCGTCAAGCCCACCGGTTTCTTCCGGCAGAAATCGCGCGCGATCATCGACATGAGCCAATCGCTCCTCGAGCGCTTCGGCGGCCGCGTGCCGCTGACGATGAAGGAGCTGGTGACGCTCCAGGGCGTCGGCCGCAAGACCGCCAATGTCCTGCTGTCCGCGAAGCGCCTCGAGCCCTGGGGCGGAGGTGATGATTCGGCGGACGGCCTGGGCGTCGTGGTGGACACACACGTCCGGCGGCTGAGCCAGCGGCTCGGCCTGGCCGCCACGGACGATCCGGTGAAGATCGAGCAGGAGCTGATGCAGATCATCCCGCGCGAGGAGTGGGATGGCTTCTCGCTGCGCCTCATCTACTTCGGCCGCGAGGTCTGTACGGCCAGAAGCCCGCAGTGTCCGACCTGTCCCCTCCGGCAGTACTGTCCATCCGCGCCGTACCTCGGTTTCCCGCCATGGATGCGGGGCCGGGCGCGGCGACGCCCAACTCCAGGGAGGATGCGATGAACGAGCTGAGCCGCGTATACGCCCACATCGACGAGCACTTCGACCGACACCTCGACCGCGTGCGGACATTCGTGCGTCAGCCCAGCATCAGCGGCGAGGGCCTCGGCATGCAAGAGATGGCCGCCCTGGTCGCTTCGTCCATCCAGGAGCTCGGTGGCCGTAGCGAGGTGGTGGCGACCTCCGGCTGGCCCGTGGTCTACGGCGAGATCAACGCCGGCGCTCCGCGCACGATGCTGCTCTACGGGATGTACGACGTCCAGCCGGTCGTGGGCGAGGAGTGGATCGTCCCGCCATTTGGCGGGGAGACCGTGGACGACTTTGAGGGTCTGGGGCCGTGTCTGGTGAGCCGCGGGGTGGCGAATCAGAAGGGGCCGCTCGCCGGAGCCTTCAACGCGCTGACCAGTATGAAGGCGGCTCTGGGCAGGCTGCCGGTCAACGTCAAGTTCGTGATCGAAGGCGAGGAGGAGCTGGGCAGCCGCCACCTGCCCGAGTTCATCACCGCGCACAGGGAGCGGCTGCGGGCCGACGGCACCTTCTTCGGCCACTTCTCGCAGGACCGCACGGGAAAGCCCGTCGTCTGGCTCGGCGTCAAGGGGATCGTCTTCATCGAGATGACCTGCCGGGGAGGAGACTGGGGCGGCCCAACCACCCGCGGTATCCACGGCAGTCAGGGGGCATGGATCGCCAGTCCCGCCTGGCGGATGGTGCGGGCGCTGTCGACGATGACCGGCCCGGACGAGCGCATCGCGATGGACGGCTTCCACGAGAACGTGAAGCCCCCGCTGCCCGAGGATGAAGAAATGATGTCGGCGCTGGCCAGGACCTTCGACCCCGAGCTCATCCTCCGTGCCAACGAGGTCCGCCGCTTCAAGTACGACGCGAAGGGCGCGGACCTCCTGCGCCGGTATCTCTTCGATCCGCTGCTGAATATCGACGGCATCGCCGGCGGCCACTACGGCTCCGGCAGCAAGACGCTGCTGCCCCACGAGGTGACCGTGAAGATGGACTTCCGCCTCGTGCCGGACATGGAGCCCGACGAGGTGCACCGCAAGCTCCGGGCCCACCTGCGGAAGATCGGCTGTGAGGATTTCGAGGTGAAGATCGAAGAGGGCTATCCCTGGGCGCGGATGAGTCCCCGGGCTCCGATCTCGCAGGCCATGATCCGCACGCTGCGCTCGTTCGGCCGCGAGCCGGAGGTCTGGCCGAACATCGGCGGCTCGGCGCCCTTCTATCTGTTCCACCGGGTGCTCCGCCAGCCGTTCACGATGGGCGGGATGGGGCACGGCGGCCGCCAGCACAGCCCGAACGAGTACGCGACCGTCGAGGGGATGCGTCTGTACGAGAAGTCCGTCGCCTGCTTCGTCGCCGAGTTCGCGGCGATCAGGGAGTAAGCCGGCGCAGGAGCAGGCCGGACGTCGAGATGCGGACTTCGTACGCCGAGCGCTGTCCGGCGGGGGCAAAGGTGGCGGACCCATACTCCGTGTCTACGAGCGGCCGGAGAAGCCTGTACCGGCGGGCGAGGTGGAACATGTTCACCGGCTTCTCCAGCGAGAGGCTGTAGATCGTCCTCGGCCGCGTGCGCTCGTCCTCCAGATCACGGTACCGGCCCGCGATCCTGTCCAGTTCATAGGCGGTGTGCAGCCCGAGAATGTTCACAACGGGATGCCACTTGAGGATGTGCGCGTCCACGTAGAACTCGTCGCCGGCCAGGTCGAAGATCGCGATGCGGTCGTCTGGAAACCGCACCGTCGCCCGGAATGCCTGCCGGTCCGTGCGCTCGATAGCGACGGCGGCGGCGACGACCTCGCGGGTCAGCGCATCGTATCCCCGGGTGGCGACGCTGATGGTCGCGGCAAGCGCGGAGGCGGCGAGGAAGAAGAGGCCGATGAGGGCGGTGACGAGCGCGCTGCCGGGTCGCCGCTCACGAACGGACGCGAGCGCTGCCACCACGGCGACCGCGCTCAGGAGCGCGAAGAACAGCGTCGTGATAAGCAGGGGGCTCAGTGTCGGCATCGAAGCGTCGCGTCCGTTCCCTCTGCTTGTCCTTGCCCTCTTCCACCCACTCCAAGGCCCGGCGCTCCGCGGCCTTCTGATCCTTCCGGCAGGAACTCTCTGCCAGGAGTCAAACTGTACGAATCCAGTCCTGTTTGTTGGGCTTCGAGACTTATCCAGCATCTTTTTGGCGTCATCGGTACGAAATCCGTACGGAGGTGAGCCGATGAGGGTGCTCTACATCCTGCCGGGCAGCCTGTCCCGCACCGAGCTCGGCACGCGGGAGATCGACCGGCGGCTCGGCATCCTGCAGCGCCTGGCCGCGGCGGGGACGCAGGTTGACATCACCGACGTGCCGGACGGCCCGAGCTCGATCGAGTCCGCCTATGAAGAGTACCTCTCCGTCCCCGGCACGCTCAAGAAGGTTCAGGAGGCGGAACGGGCCGGCCTCGATGCGGCGATCGTGGGCTGCTTCGGAGACCCCGGCGTGGACGCGGCGCGCGAGCTGGTAGAGATGGTCGTTGTCGGTCCCGCCGAGAGTTCGATGCTCTTCGCCTGTACGTTGGGCCACCGTTTCTCCGTGATCACTGTGCTCGAGTCGGTCGTCGCGCCGCTGCGCCACCTCGCGCACCGCATCGGCGTGGCCGAGAAGCTGGCCTCCGTCCGGGCGGTGGACATCCCCGTGCTGGAGCTCAACAAGGACCGCGCGCGTAGCGTCACCCGCATGACGGCGCTTGCCCGGCGGGCGGTGGAGGAGGATGGAGCGGACACGTTGGTTCTCGGCTGCATGAGCATGGGATTCCTGGAGGCCCACATGCAGATCGCCGCCGAGGTCGGGGTCCCGGTGGTCAACCCGGTCTACGCCGCGGTGCGCATGGCGGAGGCGCTGCACGGCGCGGGGCTCACGCACAGCAAGCGCGCGTACCCGCTGCCACCCAAGCTTCGGTCCGTGACGGTTGGTTAGACAGAGCAGGCCCACTCGAAAGGGGGATGGCATTATGGCACGAGGCTGGCTTCGCATCGTGGTGGTCACCCTGGCCCTGGCGCTCGCCTTCGGGACGGTGGCGTCCGGCCAGAGTCCCGACCGCCGCGTGCGTGAACTGATCCTGCTGACCCGGCCCCAGGCCGTCGATCCGAGGGAGTTCGAGACCGCGCGGTTCGTCGCGCCCGAGTTCGAGAAGCTCGGCGTGAAGATCACCGTGCGCGTCATGCCCTGGGAGCAGATGGCGGACTACGTCTGGTACAGCCGCGACAAGTGGGACATGACGATGTGGCAAATGGTCGGGCGCCCCGAGCGGTCCGACCCGGACGAGTTCGCGATGAACCTCTTCCACTCGTCCACGGCGGTCAACGGCTACAAC
>DASSGA010000158.1:0-6156 GCA_035693805.1 bacterium
GGTCAGCCGGCGCCGGCAGAGCCTCTGTACTCCACGCTCCAGTCTTCCCTACCACTTGTAGTAGTCTTTCCCCTACTACTAGTGGTAGTCCGACAGCTGCCACCGGCAGCGACTTACTCCTCCCCACTGGAGGGAGATGGAGCGGCGCTCTTGCGCCCGCGGGCTGCCGGCGACCAACGTAGTCATACCTACTTCCCCGAGCGGGCCCCATGGCGCTCCCTCCCTTCCGCGACCACCGCATCCCCCCGACCGATGCCGCCGCGCTCACTCGTCGCCATCGCGAAGACCGGCCTCAGGCGCATCGGGGCGGGATGTTCCATGCGAAGGCCGTGCTCGACCTCCTCGCGCAGCAGGGGTGCGCCGGCCTCCGCTACTACTTCGGACGCAACGCGGACGGGACGCCAACGCTGGTTCTGGTGGGCGTGGACAGCACCGGGGACGATATGGCGACCGGAACAGTCCTGGAATGGAGCTTCCCCTGCCCGCCGTTCTGCACCGCGTCCAACGATCTGTCACCGTGACCCGGCGGTGAAACCCACGTGGATCATGTACGTGGCGGCGTACGTCCAGCTCCTGCCTCCCGTGGTGGGGGCGCTGGCCCACCGTCTGACCAGCCCGGCGCGCCGGTGGGTGGTCGTCTGGTGTCTCATGCTCGCACTTCAGGATGCGGTGTCCCGGCTGGTTACGCTCCTTCGGGGCGAGAATCTGTTCGTGGCGTACATCTTCCTTCCCATCACCGGCGCGATCGCCCTCTGGGTCCTTTCGTTGTGGCAGTCGGGTCCGACGTCGCGGCTCGCGATGCGTCTCGCCATCCCCGGCTTCGTCGCCGTGAGCGTCGGCCTCTCGTTGCTGGCGGACGATCCCCACAGCTTCAGCCTCGTCACCGCGCCCTTCTACGCCGTGGTCATGCTGATCGCCTCAAGTTGGACCTTCGTGCGGCGCAGCCTGGGAGGCGACGGCACGTTGCTGGAGCAGGACTGGTTCTGGATGGTCGGCGGCATCATGCTGTATTTCGGCGCGTTTACCGCCATGCAGCCGCTGGTCTCCTATTTTCTTGCCTCGGGGCGGAACGACCTTATCCTGGCGGCTTTCAACGTCCGCTCGGCGATGACGCTCCTCGCCTTCGTGGCGATCACGGGGGGCATGCTGTGTCCAGTCCGGCCGACATACTCTGGTGGACTTTTCTCGCCACCATCCTCGCCGTCGCCGTCTTGGTCGCCGCCCTGGGCGCGGCGATGGTGATCGCGCAGCGCCGGTTGGTAGCGCTGCACCGAGGCTACGCCCAACGTCTCCTGGCGGCGCAGGAGAACGAGCGTGCGCGGGTGGCGCGCGAGGTACACGACGACGCTGTGCAGCGCCTGGCGATGGTGAGCCACGAGCTCAACGAATTGCGGAAAGAGCCTCCATTCGCCGGAGGCGAGCGGCGGCTGGCGGGTATTCAGGGGGACGTGGAGGACCTCACGATCTCGCTGCGGAATCTGGCTCATCAGCTCCATCCCTCGGTGATCGAGCAACTGGGACTGGCGGCCGCGCTCGAGCAGCTGGCCGACGAGATGGCTCCGGCCGGCCTCATGATCACCCTGGCCCTGCCGGATCGGCCGCCGTCGCTCCGGCCGGACCGAGCCCTGGTTCTGTACCGGGTAGCGCAGGAGGCGCTTCGGAACACGGCCCAGCACGCCGGGGTGTCTGCGGCGGCGGTCCGCCTGGCGAGCACTCCTCATGGGGTGGAGCTGGTCGTGAGTGACGGGGGGCGGGGGTTCGATCCCGCCTTCCACCGGCGGAACAGGGGCATCGGGCTCCTGGGCATCAGCGAGCGAGCCGAGTTGGTCGGCGGCCGTGCGACGATCGAGTCGCGCCCCGGCTACGGCACCACCGTCACGCTGCGCGTGCCGGAAGGAGTGGACAGATGAAAGCCAAGATCAGGCTCGTGGTCGCCGAAGATCACGAAATGGTCGCCCAGGGGTTCCGGGCCATGCTGAGCCGCCACTGTGAGATTCTGGAGGTGGTGCGCGATGGCCGGGAGGTGATAGAGTGCGTGCGCCGGCACAGGCCTGACGTCGTGCTGCTGGACCTTTCCCTGCCCCACCGCACCGGAGTGGACATCCTGACCGACCTCGCGAAGACGATGCCGGAGGTCAAGGTCGTTGTGGTGACCATGCACGTGGACCCCATCCTGGTGGATGCCACCCTGGGGCTCGGCGCGTGCGCATTCGTACCCAAGGACGCCGGCGTGGAGGAACTCAAGGCGGCCATCAACGAGGCGGTGGCGGGCCGACGCTACGTCTCGCGACGGGCCCGACGGCGGGGACCGCGAGGCCAGGCGGTGGACCGGATGGGCTTCAGCCAGCTCACGCCGCGCCAGCAGGAGATCGTGCGGATGATCGGTCGCGGCCTGAAGGGGGAGGAGATCGCCGAGCAGCTCGGCCTGACCCTGCACACCATCCGGTTCCACCGGAAGAACATCGCCCGGCAATTGGGACTGGAGGGCGAGTGGGAGATGCTCCGGTATGCCATGCTGGTGAGCATGGCCGACGATTCGGCCGCCAAGAACTAGAGCGGCCGTCCCGCAGGTGATGCGACCGCTCGACCGGCAGGACGAGCCGGTCCCGTGCGTACAGAAGCCGTGGACGATCGCGGAACTGGCCACGGCCCTGCGCGCCGGGCCCTGGATGCCGCGGCTCCTCCCGCATCGTGAGGGCTCAGGGCTCATGCCGCAGGGCCGGCGCGGCGCGCCAAAGCCCGGCACCGCTTAGAGGTCGGCTTCCCATTTCTCCATCCCGGTCCACCCGTGCGAGCGGCGGCCGACGTTGCAGACCGGGCGCAGCTCCGCGATCAGGGCTCGCGCATGCGCGGCCGGGTCTATCGCCCCCGCGACCACGAACCTCGTGGGGTGGTGCTTGAGAATGCACAGCTTGTGCCCATGCAGGTGGGCCAGCAGGCACGCCCTCACGTCGCCGTACCCGACGTAGATCCAGGTACCCGGCCGGAAGATCCCATAGCAGCCGACCTGACCGGGCTTCAGCTTCTCGATACCGGCCAGCGTGAATGAGTGAGCCGTCTGGGGCGGGAATGGCACGCTCAGGAACTCCCCTCGCCTCCCGACCGCGCGACCGGCGCCGCGTGCGGAGGGGGCGGTCTCACCGGCCTACCGCCTCCAGCGGTCGGGGCGAACGATCCGCCACGAACCGGAGCGCGTGCGTCCACCGCTCATCACCGTGCGGGCCCGGGACCCTGAACCGGAGTGTCGCCGCCCGTCCCTCCTGCAACGAGGCGGCGGCCATGGTCGACCCGAACCCCTGCCTCCCGATGGAGATCCGGGGGCCCGCCGCGGTTTCGGCCCAGGTCCCGGTGAGGGAGACGGGGGTCTCGGATACGCGAGGGGATTGGTCCCGCCGATAGCAGACGTGGAGGTGGCGCACCATGAGCCGGAGCGAGCGGTCGGCTGACAGGGTGAGATAGGCCGGATCCAGGATGTACGTGATTTGGGCCAGGCCATCCGCGCAGGTGACCTGGTCGGTCACGTACCAGCCGAGGCGTTCGGGCTGAACGTCGACGACGGCCTCGGAGGCGATACCATCCACTTCCGCCAGCACGTAGGTGCCCGAGTATTGGTCGACAGGGGCGACGCCTGGAGCGCTGGTGCAACCACTTTCGGTCGCGACCAGCGCCAGGGCCACGACGATGATCTCCCGAGCGCCGGACCCGTCAGGCGCTGGAATCCGCCGCGCCGCGCGACGGGCGTTTGAAGATGTCGTGGCGTGATGCATATCACGCTCGGCCTTTCTCGATGCGGCTGTTCGCAATGTACGAGCGTCGATGCGGAGAACAACTACCACTAGTGGTAGGGGATCCGGGGAGAGTCTCGGCGGCAGCCGGACAGCCTTCCTGCGCGCCTCGGGCCGCGCGCGACGCGGGCTCATGCACCGGCGCGGAGCCCGGCAGCGCGAAGACGCGCGGGTAAGCTACCCCGCGAGACTCCGATCACGAAGTCGTTGAACGGCACGGGCGCAGTCGCGTCGGCCGCGCTGACGACCTGACGACTCGCGAACGGGTATCGCCAATGCCTTGGCTGACCGTCCCCTCATGGGCGGCTGGACTCGCATCCGGCGCGGAGATTCATGGGCGGCGGAAAGCCAGCGCGCGGCTGGGCAAGGACGTTGTGATCGGGGAAGATGTGTATCGTGCACCAAGGGTCCAGTTGAGGCGGTGGTACTGAGCGCGGTGGTTCGCGCGGGGCCTGCGCCTGGGCGGCGCTGAGCGCGCTCTGCGCCGCCTGCTGGAGCTCCGCCGCCTTCTGCTGTGCCCGCGCCACCAGGCGGTTGGCCTCGTCAACCGCCTCCTGGGCGAGCCGCTTGGCGCGCTCCAGGTCTTCGATGAAGCTCTCGATCCGGTCGAGGGTCTCGGACACCAGGTCCGGCGCGTCGTCCAGCTCGACGCCCACCGCCTTGAGGAGGTCGACCAGCTCCACGACGCCGAACAGCTTCGGAAGGGCGGAGCCGAGGAACTGGGCCGGATCGAAGTCCCCGGTCGCCACCGAGGCCAGGTCGTTGACCGTGCCTTTCAGCCGTGAGAGCCCGCCGATCGCCACGTTGGGCTGGATGAACCCGCCCGCCTTGTCCGAGCCCGACGGCGAGCCCTGCCCGAACGACATGACCTTCGGCGTGTCGGGCACGACCGTGAACGGCTCGCCGGCGACCTGGTCCCGCACGAGCTGCGCCCAGACCTCGCCCGCGTTGTTCGGCCCGCCGAACCCGTGGTCGAGATACTCCTGGAAGAAGGCGATCCGCGTCGGGCCGACCCCGGAGAGCTGCTCGACGGCGTCGATGGTGACGTCGGCCGACACCATGGTCGGCGTGGAGCCCCCCACGAACGGCGTCGCGTCGAAGGTGACCACGTCGGTCTTGGCTACCGTGTCGCCGCCCTTCCGGACCGCGGCGTACGCCACCTTCTGGCCGCTGAAGGCCACCCGCGCGTGAGGCTTCCACGCGTCGCGGATGTCTCCCGCGTCCGCGTACTGCTCGGCCACCCAGACCAGCGGCGTCGTGACGCGAAGGGGCCGGTCCTCCTTGTCGCGCAGGTGGAGGATGAACTGGAATGGCGCGTTGTCGACCTGGGGAACGAAGCGGGTGTTCTGCCCTTGTCCCAGATCGGGCGACAGCGTGGGCGTCACGATGGGCGCCACGCGGATCTCGGTGATGGGAAAGTCCGGGGCCGAGTAGCGGAGCAGCGGCTGCTTGATGATCAGGAACTTCCGCTGGAACAGTCCCGCCACCGAGGGCGACGCGTCCTTCATCTTGCGCTCGGTCAGCTTGACCAGGCTGGCCCGATGACCGAACGGGAACAAGTAGCCGGGATAGACGACCTTGACGAACTGATCGCGCCCCATCGGGGCGATGTGCTCCCAGGACTCGATGGAGAGCTTGCCGATCTCCGAGTAAGGAAGCGTGGTCCAGGCGCCGATCGCGTCGAGCCAGGCCCCGGCGGCGGACAGGTAGAGCTTGCGTGCGTCCACCGGCTCGGGCGCGATCGGACCCCCGTCCTCGTCGAGCCAGGTCTCGGCGCTCTGCCGCACCAGGATGTGCCGGTCGGCCGAGTCGAGCGACATGCGGAACGGGACGTCCGAGTGCAGCGGATCCACGGTCGCCCAGTTGGTGAACAGGTCCCGGTCCCGGGCCCAGATGGCCCGGATGATCCGCTGGAAGGTGGAGGTCTCGTTGACGGTGGTCTCTCCGTCCCCCGACGTCTGGCGGACCCCGAGGCGGGTGTGCCAGAGCTCCACGCGATCTTGGGCGGCGCCGGCGCCGACGGGCGTATTCGAGTGGGCCCAGCCGCCATAGGCGCTCGGGCTCACGATCAAGCGGTACGGCACCTCGATCGCGGTCTCGAACTGACCGGGTTCCCGGCTCAGCTTGGGACGGCGCGGGCGCGGGCGCGGGATCACGACGTCGCCTCCCAGGATCCCGCCCGGCCGGGTCACCGGTGCCATCTCGAACGTGCGGCCCCCGATCCGCACCTCGGCGCGACTCGGCGCTCCGGCCCCGAAGGACGTCCCGGCGGCGCCCACGGCGCCCAGACGCGTGGCGATCGCCCGGGCGACCCGCCGGTCCCTCATGACCTCGTTCAGCCCACGGATCGTGGCGGCGCTTGCCGCCCGCC
>DASSGA010000159.1:0-16359 GCA_035693805.1 bacterium
GTGGACGGCACCTACGAGGCCACCCTGCGGGCCGCACGGTGGGCCCGCGAAGCGCGCGTGCCCCTGCAGCTGAACACGCTGGTGACCGCCGAGGCGCTCGATGACCTCCCGGCCCTCTACGAGCTGGCCGGGTCGCTCGACATCATGCGCTGGAGCCTGTTCTTCCTCGTCCCGGTCGGGCGCGGCACGGCGCTGCCCGAGATCTCCGCGGAGGAGGCCGAGGTGGTGATGCACTGGCTCGCGACGCGTGCTACGGAAGCCCCCTTCGCCATAGCCGCAACCGAAGCCCCACACTTTCGCCGTGTCGCGCTCAGCATGATGCGCGAGCGCCGGATGACCTTCCAGGCCATCCGGCAACATCCGGTCGGGCGAGGCTTCGGGATCCGCGACGGCAATGGCGTCATGTTCATCTCGCACCGCGGTGAGGTCACGCCGGCGGGGTTCTTATACGTCGTGACGGGCAACGTCCGGGAGCGCTCGCCCGTGGAGCTGTACCGGTCCCATGAGGTGTTCGTGGCGCTCCGGGATCCGGCGAGGCTGCGGGGGAAGTGCGGCCGCTGCGAGTACCGCGAGCTGTGCGGGGGCTCGCGGGCGCGCGCCTTCGCGCGCTGTGGCGACTACCTCGAGAGTGACCCGCTGTGCGCCTACGTGCCCGGCGGTGCCTCAGCGGCGATGGAGCTCCGGGCGTGAGCCGCTTCCTGCGGGCCTGCCGCCGCGAGCCGGTCGACCGGACCCCGGTGTGGTTCATGCGGCAGGCGGGCCGCTCGCAGCCCGAGTACCGGGCGCTGCGCGAGCGGTACTCGCTGCTGGAGATCTGCGCTCACAGCGACCTCGTGGCGGACGTGACCCTGCGGCCTGTGGCGCAGCTCGGGGTGGACGCGGCCATCCTCTTCGCGGACATCACCGTGCCGCTGCTCGGCATCGGCGTGGCGTTCGATCTGCAGGATGGAACAGGGCCGCGCATCCACAGCCCCCTGCGGGTGCAGGCGGACGTGGACATGCTGCGCCCGTTCGAGCCCGAGGCGACCATCGAGGCGCTGCTCGATGGGATCCGCCTCATCCGCAGATCCAGCCCCGTGCCGCTGATCGGGTTTGCGGGCGCCCCATTCACACTGGCGAGCTACCTCATCGAGGGCGGGCCGTCACGCGACTTCCTGCGCACGAAGGCGCTGATGCGGACGGAACCCGGCCTCTGGGACGATCTCATGGAGCGCCTCACCACGATGACGACCGCTTACCTCACCACGCAGGTCGCCTCGGGCGCCTCGGCCGTGCAGCTCTTCGACAGCTGGGTCGGCTGTCTGAGTCCGGCGGACTACACTATGTCCGTTGCGCCGTACGTGCGGCGGATCTTCGACGCGGTGCGGGAGTCGGGCGTGCCGGCGATTTACTTCGGCACCGGGACGGCGGGCCTGTTGGGCGAAATGGCCGCCGCCGGCGGAGACGTCATCGGCGTCGACTGGCGCATCGCGCTGTCCGCGGCCTGGTCGTGGATCGGAGCCGATCGCGCCATCCAGGGCAACCTCGACCCGTCGGTGCTCCTGGCGCCGCGCGATGTCGTGCGGAGGCACGCCGCCGCGGTGCTCGCGCAGGCCGCCGGCCGGACCGGCCACATCTTCAACCTCGGCCACGGCGTGCTGCCGGACACGCCGCAGGAGGCGCTGCGCGATCTCGTGCAGTTCGTGCACAGCTATCGACACCAAACAGCAGAGGTGCGGGCGTGACGGGGACGAGCCTAGCAATCTTGCTGATGGCCTACGGCAGTCCCGCGACGCTCGATGACATCGAGGCCTACTTCACACATATCCGCGGCGGGCGGGTGCCCGCCGCGGGACAGGTGGAAGAATTGCGGCAGCGCTACCGCCGCATCGGGGGCACGTCGCCGCTGCGAGTGATCACGGCGGCGCAGGCCGACGCCCTCCGCCGCCGTCTGGACGGTCAGGGGTTCGACGCCCGCGTCTACGTCGGCATGAAGCACGCGGCGCCGTTCATCGCCGACGCCGTCCAGGCGCTGGCACGGGACGGCGTCCGCGACGCGGTGGCGATCGCGCTCGCTCCTCACTATTCGCGCCTGAGCGTCGCGTCGTACTTCTCGGCGGCCACGGAGGCAGCGCTCGGGCGCGGCATCCGGCTCCGGACGGTGGAGTCCTGGCACGATCATCCGAGGTTCATCGCCGCGCTGGCTTCGCGGGTGCGGGAGGCGCTCGCGCGGTTCGCCGAGCCCGAGTCCGTCGAGGTCGTTTTCACCGCGCACAGCCTGCCGGAACGCATCCTCACCTGGCACGATCCGTACCCAGAGCAGCTGCGCCGGACCTGCGAGCTCACGGGCTCCGTGCTAGGGCTGCCCTCCTGGCAGTTCGCCTACCAGAGTGCTTCGCACACCGGGGAGCCCTGGTTGGGTCCCGATCTCCTCGATGCGCTGCGCGCCCTCGCGGAGGCAGGACGGCGTCAGGTGGTCGTCTGCCCCATCGGCTTCGTCGCCGATCATCTGGAAGTGCTCTACGACATCGAGGTCGAGGCCAAGGAAGCCGCGGACCGGCTCGGCCTCCGCCTCGAGCGCGCGCCGTCGTGCAACGATGGAGCGGACTTCATCGACGCGCTCGCCGACCTCACCGTCCGGGCGATGCGCGGGGACCCGGCGCGCGCGGAGGGCGTCCGGTGACCGACCGGCGAGATGTCCGGCTCGCCGTCGTGGGCGGCGGCATCACGGGGCTGGCCGCCTCGCGCGTACTGCAGGCGGCCGTGGAGATCGGCGGCGTCGAGGACGTCACGTTGATCGAGGCCGCGCCGCGCCTGGGCGGCAAGATCGTCACCGAGCGGGCAGGCGGTTTCCTCATCGAAGGCGGCCCGGATTCGTTCCTGACGCTCAAACCGCAGGCCGTGGAGTTTGCGCGTGAGCTCGGCCTCGGCGACCGTCTCGTCCAAACGGTGGACCCCCGGCATGTCTTCATCCTCCACCGCGGCCGGCTGCACCCGCTGCCCGACGGCCTGGCGTCCCTCATCCCGCATCGCCTCGGGCCGTTCCTGCGGAGCGGGCTGTTCACGCTGCGCGAGAAAGCGCGGTTCGGCCTCGACTTGCTGGTGCCGCCGAGCCCCAACGGAGGCGACGAGGCCCTCGGCCACTTCGTGCGGCGCCGGCTCGGACACGCCGCCGTGGAGCGCCTGGCGGGTCCGCTGCTGGCTGGCATCCACGCCGGCGACGTCGAGGAACTGAGCCTCCGCGCCACATTTCCCACCCTCGCCGAGGCGGAACGACGCTACGGCAGCCTGACGCGCGCGGTGCTGGCGCGACGCCGCTCCCCGGGCCGGGCGGGCGGTGGAGCAACGGGCGGCGGGCCGGCGAGAGACGGCGCGACCACGATGTTCATGACGCTGCGCGGCGGCCTGGGGGAGCTGGTCGAGCGCGCTGCGGACCTGCCCCGCGTGACCGTCCGCACGGGGACGACGCTGCGAACGATCGAGCGGCAGGGCGGCCGGTACGTGCTCCGTCTCGCCGGCGGTGAGAACCTTGAGGTTGACGCGGTGGTGCTCACCGTTCCGGCGCATGCGGCCGCGATCCTCCTGCGCGACGTGAACCCTCCCGCATCGCGCATGGCCGCATCGGTCCCATATGTGTCCACCGCGGCGGCGGCCCTGGGGTTTCGACGCGCAGATGTCGGCCATGCGCTCGCGGGACATGGCTACGTGATCGCGGGCGGCGAGGGGATGGCTCACACCGCGTGCACCTGGGTGAGCTCGAAGTGGCCCGGCCGCGCGCCCGCTGGCCATGTCTTGCTCCGGTGCTTCGCCGGCCGCGCGGGCGACCAGGAGGCCCTCGCCCTGGACGACGGCGCGCTCGTCCACGCGCTGCTCGAGGAACTGACGCCGCTGCTCGGCATCACCGGATCGCCGGTGCTCACCCGCGTGTACCGGTGGCGTGACGCGATGCCGCAGTACACCGTGGGACATCTCGACCGCATGGCCGCGCTGCGGGCGGCGCTGCGGGCGACCCCGGGGATCATCGTGGCAGGCGGTGGCTACGGGGGTGTGGGCCTCCCCGATTGCATCCGGCAGGGCAGGGACGCGGCGGAAGAGGCGCTCGGCATCGTCGCGGCGACGCGCTCATCGACGCGCTCATGAGGAATGACGCGGGCCGCACCCCCGGCTCCACGAGATCATCGCGTTCCGCGAGGGCCGCGCGCCCCGCGCTCATGCGCTCGCCTCTGTACCGCGTGCTCGTCCCGGCGGCCGTGGTGCTGGTGGCCTCCGGGACGGTGATCGTGCTGGCGCTCGCGGCCGCGGTGCTGCTGGGTGTGCTGCCGTATCCGGGCCGCTGACTCGACAGGGGACGCCGGGGAGAGAACCGAACGGGAGGGCGGGAGAACACGATGAACACGACACAGCTGTTGCCGCTGGCTTCATCCATCATCATCCTTGTCTTCGCCTGGCTCGTGCTGCGCCGGTACGCGGTCCGCCGTGGACGCCATCTCCTGATCTGGGGGATCGGGCTGCTCATGTTCGGCGCGGCCTCGCTCGCCGAGGCGTACTCCGCGTCGGCCTGGCATCCCCTGGTGTTCCGGCTGTGGTACCTGGGCGGGGCCGTGCTGAGCGCCGCGTGGATCGGGCAGGGCACCGTCTACCTGCTTGCCGGCGCGCGGCTGCCGAACCTCCTCGTCTCGCTCGTGTTCGGATACACGGCGGCCGCGGCCCTCTTCATCGCCATCGGGCGGCTTGGGCTCGGGACGGGGATCGTCGCCGCCCTGATCGCGTTTCATGGGCTCGTCTTCGCCGCCGTCGTCCACAGACTGCTGGTCCGACGGTGGCACCCGCAGCGGCTCGCCGCCGTCCTCACCGCCCTGCTCGTCGCGGGGAGCCTCGTCGCCGCCTACCTCATCTTCTCGATCCCCCTCGACGGGTCGCGGTTCGACGCCGGCCGGGCGCTGAGCGCCCAGTACCGCGAGATCCTTCCCCCCGGCGCCGTGGTGCGGAAGCTAACGCCCGTCTTCAACATCTACGGCACCATCACGCTGGTGGGCGGGGCGCTGTACTCGGCCTGGCTGCTCTGGCGCAAGGAGATCGCGCCCCACCGCGTACTGGGCAACATCCTCATCGCCGCGGGGGCCTTCGTCATCGCCTCCGCCAGCACGATGGTGCGCCTCGGGCTCGGCGACTACCTGTACGCCGGCGAGCTCCTCGCGGCCTCGCTGATGTTCAGCGGGTTCTTGCTCGCCACGAGCAAGGCGGGCTCGACGGCATCCTCCACGGAGGCCGCCGGGGCGTGAGCGGGCGGGCGGCGCCGCGCCGCGCCCCTGAGTGGATGACGCTGAGCGAAGCCAGCGCCTTCCTCGGCGTGGACGCGTCCACCCTCCGGGTGTGGGCCGACGCTGGCCGTGTGGCGGCCTACCGCACGCCCGGCGGGCACCGCCGATTCGATCGAGCGGCTCTCGAGGCGTTCTTGGCCCGCAGCCGCCAGGAACCGGAGCCCAAGCTGGCGGAGCTCATCGGTCCTCACGCGGCGCGGCTCGTTCCAGACGCTCTGGAGCAGATCCGCCGGCAGCGCTGGTATCGCGTGCTGGACGAGTCCACGGCGCGGGCGATCGGGGAGACCTGCCGCGGCCTGATGGACGCGCTGGCCGGGTATCTCGGCGGGGGCGCCCGCCAGCAGAGCGCGCTGCGCGCCGGTGAAGCATCGGGCGAGATCCTCGGCGCCCGGGTGGCTGCGCTCGGATTGAACGCGGCGGAGGCGACCGAGGCGTTCCTCTTCTTCAAGAGCATCATCAGCGACGCGGTCTCGATGCGGCTGCCGCTCTCCCCGGACGGTAAGGTCCGCTCGCTCCGGCGGATCGACACCTTCCTCAACCGCGTGCTGCTGCGGATGATGGCCGCGTTCGAGTCGGCCTTGGAGGAATAACCGCCCCCGCGTGTCCGTCCCACAGGCTAGCGGCTATACTGTGTGGGTGGCCGCGCCGATGCGCACGCTGGTCATCATCCCTGTGTTGAATGAAGATCGCACGCTGACCCGCGTCCTGGACCAGGTGCGCGCGAGCCTGCCCGGCGCAGACGTGCTGGTGGTGGACGATGGATCCACCGATCGCTCCCCCGAGATCCTGGCCGCGCGCGGCGACGTGCGCACGATCCGGCATGCGCAGAACCTGGGCTACGGACAATCGCTCATCAGCGGGTTCGCCCAGGCGGTCGACGGCGGGTACGACGTTACGGTGACCCTCGACTGCGACGAACAGCACGAGCCGGCGCGCCTCCCCGAGTTCCTGGCCGCGGTGGCCGGGGCCGACATCGTCTCCGGGAGCCGCTACCTCGATCCCACCGTGCCGGGCGATCCCGCCCCGCCGGACCGAGCGCAGCTGAATCGAGAGTTCACGGCGCATCTCCGTGCGATCACGGGGTTCGACATCACCGACGCCTGGTGCGGGTTCAAGGCGTACCGCACCGGCGCGCTGGCGCTCTTCGAGCTCACCGAGCCAAGCTACGGGATGCCGCTGCAGGTCTGGGTGCAGGCAGCCTATCACCGCCTCACCGTGCGGGAACTGCCGGTGGCGCGCATCTACAAGAATCCCGAGCGGAAGTTCTGGGGCGGCCTGGACGACATGCGCGCGCGCCGCACCTATTACCTGGGCGTGCTCGAAGCGGAAGTCGCCCGGTGGCTGCCCGAGAAGCTGGGCCTCGTGCGGGTGGCCCGATGAAGGTGCTCGCGGTGGGCCCGCATCCGGACGACGTCGAGATCGGGATGGGCGGGACGGTGCTGGCGCTGCGAGCCGCCGGCCACGAGGTGGTGGTGTGCGACCTGACCAACGGGGAGCCCACCCCGATCGGCACGCCCGAACGGCGGGCGCGGGAGGCGGCCGCGGCGGCCCAGGTGCTGGGGGTGCGGCGGATCACGCTCGAGATGCCCAACCGCTATCTGACCGACACCGTGGAGGCCCGTAACCGTGTGGCCGAGGTCATCCGCGAGGTCCGCCCCGAGATGCTCTTCATTCCGTACTGGGCCGACGCGCACCCGGACCATGTCGCCGCCGCGGCGCTGTGCGAGGCGGCCCGCTTCTACGCGAAGCTGACCCGCACCACGATCCCCGGCGAGCCGGTGTACCCGCGCCGGGTCGTGCACTACATCTGCACGCACTACAATCTCCACATCCAACCGTCGTTCATCATGGACGTCACCGCGCACATCGATGCGAAGCTGCGCGCGGTCGCGGCCTACGGCTCCCAGTTCGGGCCGGAGCGAGGCAACGAGGGATTCTTCGACGATCTCCGCGCCTGGAACCGCTACTTCGGCGGCCTGATCCGCACCGGGTACGGCGAGCCGTTCGTGCTGCGCGAAGAGGTCGGCCTGCGCGGACTGGATCAGTTCATCTGACCGATGTCGACCTCGCCGCCCATCGTCGAGTTCGAAATCCCGGAGCGCTCCAGCGAGGTCCTCTGCGTCCCGGCGGCCACGCAGTTCCTGGCCGTCGCCGCATCTAACCACAGAGCCCTCGATGCGGCTCCGGTACATATCGGCGGCGTGGGGCTCGCCGAGATCCGCCGCAGCGCACGGTCCGCGGTGCGCGCCGCCGCGAGCGCGTACGGCGCGGAGCTCGGCATCGGGTCGCCCGCGGACCCCGGGGATGACCGCCCCCTCATCGGCACCGGACATCAGCCGTTCCTCTTCCATCCCGGCATCTGGACCAAGCACCTGCTGGCCTCGCGATTCACCGGAGGCGCGACGGTGGTGAACATGCCGGTGGATTGCGACGCGGCCGAGGACGTCGGCGCCGACGCCCCCCATCTGGACGGGGGGCTGGCCATCGTGCGCGAGACGCTGCTGCGGGGCGATCCCGACGTGCCCTACGAGGTCATCGACCCGCCGGGGGAGGGCAAGTGGCGGTCGTTCCTGCAGCGCATCGACGCCCACCTGCAGACCCTGCCCCACCGGGGTGTGCACGAGGTCTTCGCCGCCTTCATCGATCGTACGACCGGCCTCCGGGCCCCTGACGTCGGCGCGTTCCTCACCCTGGCCCGGCGCCGCCACGAAGGTCCAACCCGCTACGTCGAGCTGCCGGTATCCCGGCTGGCCGCGACGCGCGAGTTCCGGCGGTTTGCGCTGCATATCATCACCGGCGCCGACCGGTTCGCGGCATCGTACAACGCGCACCTGGACGCGTACCGCGAGCGGCAGAACATCCGCACCGCCGCGCAGCCCTTCCCAAGTCTCGGCCGCGATGGCCCGCGTCTGGAGCTGCCATTCTGGATCATTCGTGGGGGCCGTCGGCGGCCGTTGCTTGTGGAACGCCGAGGCGGCGGGTACCGCCTGTGGGCCGGGGACAAGGAAGTCGCAGCGCTCGCGGGTCGCGAGCCGGATGAGCTCGAGGGCCTCGCGATCCGGCCGAAGGCCATGGCGCTCACCGCGTTCACGCGGCTGTGCGTGGTCGACCTGTTCATCCACGGCGTCGGAGGCGGCCGGTACGACCGGGTCACGGACGGCGTCATCGCGGAGTTCTTCGGCCTGACCCCCCCACGCTACGCCGTCGTCACGGCGACGCTGCATCTCCCGCTCAGCGAGTTCGATCCGACCGAGGAGCGGGCCGCGCTGCAGCGCCGGCACCTTGAGCTCCTGCACAATCCCGAGCGGACCCTGACCGGGCCGACGGAGGAGCAGCGGCGCTGGATCGAGGAGAAGTGGCAGCTGATCAAGCGTCTCGAGGACGGCGCACTGACCCGCCGGGAGCGCCGCGAGGCGACGCAGCGCATCCGGGAGATCAACGAGCTGCTGCGTCGGGCGCTTGCGCCCGAGCGCGAGCGTCTGGAGCACCGCCTGTCGGCGCTCGCTGAGATCAGCCAGGCGTCCGCGGCCGCCACGCACCGGGGCTATCCCTTCTGCTTCTTTCCGCCCCGAGCCGTCGAGGCGATGGTCGACGTCATGATGGCCGGAACCGATGAGTAACGCGGGTCCGCTGCTCGACATCCGCGCCGTGTCGAAGTCCTACGGCGGGCGGGCGGTCCTGCGAGACGTGTCGCTGACGGGGGATGCCGGGCGCGTCCTCGCCATCCTGGGACCGAACGGCGCCGGCAAGAGCACGCTGCTGCGGGTGGCCGCCGGCATCGCCCGGCCCGAGCGCGGCGAGGTCCGCATCGGAGGCCGGCCGGTCGGCGAGCCCGCCGCGCAGCGGCAGGTGGGCTTCGCCGGTCACCTGTCCTTCCTCTACGGCTATCTCAGCGCGGAGGAGAACCTGCGATTCTACGCGCAGCTGTATGGACTCCCCGCGGCGCGTGCCGGCGAAGGGTTGGAGCGCTTCGGGCTGCGATCCCACCGCCGCCGCTCGGTCCGCGAGTTGTCCCGCGGTCTCGTCCAGCGCCTCAGCCTCGCGCGCGCGCTGCTGCACGATCCGGCCGTCCTCCTGCTCGATGAGCCGTTCACCGGATTGGACGCGGAGGCATCCCGCATCGTCAGGGAGCTCATCCCCGAACGCCGGCGGCGCGGGTGCGCGGTCGTTATCGCGACGCATGCCTGGGCGGAGGCTCGGGAGCTTGCCGATGACGCGGTCGTGCTCGTGGCGGGACGTCCGGCTCTGCGGGAGGAGGCGGCCTCGCTCGACGGCGAGCGCGTGGCGGAGGTGTATCAGACGGCATGAGCGCGTTCTGGGTGATCCTGCGCAAGGACCTCGTCGTCGAGGGGCGCGCGCGCGACCTGCTGCCCTCGATGGCGGTCCTTGCTCTGCTTCTCCTCGCGATGACGGGCGCGACGGGGCTGCGCGCGGATGCTGCGCCCGCGATCCTGTGGATCACCGTCGCGGTGGCCGGCTCGACCGGGCTGGTGCGCAGCTTCCACCAGGAGACGGATCAGGAGCAGCTGCACGGGCTCCGTCTGGCCGCGGTCGATCCGGCGATGATCTATCTCGCCAAGGCCGCCGCGAACTTCCTCATCGTGGCCGCGGTGGAGCTCATCGCCTGGGGCGCGGTGACGGTTTTTTTCGATATCGCGATTCCCCAACGGCGAGCTTCGCTCGCCGTGGTATTCCTGCTCGGGACGGGCTCGCTCGTCGCGATGGGCACGCTGCTCGGCGCGATGCTCGCCGCCGCGCGCATGCGCGAGGCACTGCTCCCCATGCTCCTGCTCCCGCTCTCCGCACCCGCCGTGATGGCCGCCGCGGGCGCGACGGCGCGGCTGCTGTCGGAGGCGGGGGGCCCCGTGGCGGGCGAGTTGCGCCTGCTGCTCGCGTTCACGCTGCTTTTCGTCTCCGTCGCGCTGCTCGTCTTCGAGCACGTCATCGAGGACTAGCCCGCGCGCGCGCCGAAGCCGAGACCTCGGGGGTTGCCTGATGATCCTGCTGGTGTTGGCTGCCGCGGCGTTGCCCATCGGCATCCTGCTCGCGCTGCTCGTTGCTCCGGTGGAGGCGTTCCAGGGCGAGCCGTACCGCATCCTCTACATCCACGTCCCGAGCGTCGTCACCGCCTACCTCGCGTTCACCGTGACGTTCGTGGCGAGCGTGGCGTACCTCATCACCCGGCGGGCGCGCTTCGACCGACTGGCCGCCGCCTCCGCGGAGGTGGGGCAGGTCTTCCTCACGCTGGTGCTCCTCACCGGGCCGATCTGGGGGAAGCCGGTGTGGGGCGCCTGGTGGACGTGGGATGCCCGCCTGACCACCGCCCTGATCCTCTGGTTCATCTTCGCCGGGTATCTGATGCTGCGGGCCTGGTCGGGTGTGCAGGGCGCTCGCGCCGCCGCGGTCGTGGCGATCATCGGATTCCTCGACGTGCCGCTCATCCACTGGTCCGCCGTGATGCTGCGGACGCTGCACCCGCGCCCTACGGTGTTCCGGGCCGAGGGGCCGGCGCTCCCGGCCTCGATGCTGGTCATCTTGCTGTTCAACATGGCCGCGTTCATCGTCACCTACCTGGTCTTCCTCACCGTGCGCGTCCGGCAGGAGGCGATGCGCAGCGAGATGGGCAAAGCGGGAACCCCGTGACGTACGTCGTCGCGGCCTATCTCGCCACCCTCGCCGTGCTGGCGCTCTACGCCGGGACGCTCTGGATGCGCCAGCGGGAGCTCACGCGCTCCTCGGGGGACCGGCGGTGAGGGCGTCCCGGAAGCTGGTGGTGGGCCTCGCCGTCATCGTCGCGGCGATCGCCGCGGTGGCCTACAGCGGGATCCGCTCCGCCGCAGTGTACTACCTTACCCCGACCGAGTTCGCGGCGCGGCCGGATCTCAAGGACGCGCAGGTGCGCCTGGCCGGGCGCGTCGGAGCGGGTACGGTGCGCCGCGCCGGCGGCAGGGTCGTCGGCTTCGCGATCAGCGACGGCACCACCGCGCTCGACGTGCGCTACGACGGTCCGCTGCCCGACCTCTTCGCGGAAGAGCGCGAGGTGCTGGTCGAGGGTCGCCTGGAGGGCGCCGTCCTCGCGGCGACCCGGGTCATGACCACGCACCCCACGGAGTATAAGGAAGGACCGCCGCAGCGGTGAGCAGCGGGACGCGATGACCGAGCTCGGGACCTTCGCCCTGTACGCGGCCCTCGTCGTGGCGGTCTACGGCCTGGCCGCCGGGATGCTCGGCCTCCGGCTCAGGGATCCCGCGCTGCTCGAGGCCTCGCGGCGCGCGCTCCCGGGCTGGGCCGGGTTCATCGCCCTCGCCTCCGGATCCCTCGTGTACGCGCTCGTGACGCACGACTTCTCGGTGCGCTTCGTCGCCGAGACGACGAGCCGCGGCCTCCCGCTGCTGTACACGATCACCGCGTTTTGGGGAGGGCACGCCGGGTCGCTGCTGTTGTGGGCCCTCGTGCTGGGCATCTACGGTGCCGCCGCGTCGTCTGCGCTGCGCCGGCTGAACGGGGCCCCGCTCGTCTACCTTGTCCTGCTGGCCACCGCGGGGTTCTTCACCCTCACCCTGGCCATCAGCAGCAACCCGTTCGAGGCGCTCCGGATCCCCCCGCCCGACGGCCGGGGACTGAATCCGCTGCTGCGCAACCCGTGGATGGCGGCGCATCCACCGGCCCTCTACCTCGGGTTCGTTGGGATGACGGTGCCGTTCGCGCTGGCCGTCGCCTCGCTCATCGCGCCTGGAGGCGACGGGGCATGGCTGCGCGCCGCGCGGCCGTGGGTGCGCGCGAGCTGGCTCTTCCTGACGCTCGGGTTGCTATTCGGCGCCAAGTGGTCATACGTCGTGCTGGGGTGGGGCGGCTACTGGGCGTGGGATCCGGTGGAGAACGCCGCCCTCATGCCCTGGCTGACCAGCACCGCCTTCCTGCACTCGATCCAGGTCCATGAGCGGGACGGAACGCTCCGCGGGTGGACGACCGCCCTCCTCCTGCTGTCGTTCGCGCTCTCCATCCTCGGCACGTTCCTGACCCGCAGCGGTGTGCTCAGCTCCGTGCACGCCTTTGCGAACTCAAGCGTGGGTTTGTACTTTCTGGTGTTTCTCGGTCTGACGACGACAGCGTCCATCGGCTTGCTGCTTCGCAGCCGTCCGGCACAAGGGACGGCTGCGGACATGTCGCTGCTGAGTCGCGAGGCGGCCTTCCTCGCCAACAACGTCCTGTTGGTCGTGGCCGCCGCGGCAGTGCTCGTCGGCACGCTCTTCCCCATCCTGGCGGAAGGCGTGACCGGGGACCGCATCAACGTCGGCCCGCCGTATTTCAACCAGGTGATGCTGCCGGTTGTCATCCTGCTGCTCGTCTTGATGGCCGTCGGGCCCGTGCTGTCCTGGCGGCGCTCCGATCCCCGCGCGGTGGGGGCGCTCCTGGCCGCGCCGGCCGCCGCGGGCGTCCTCGCCGCGCTCGGCGGAGCGGCGCTGGGCATCCGCCACCCCACCGTGCTGCTCGTGGGGGCGTTGTGCGTCTTCGTCGCCGGGACGGTCGTCGCCGAATTCGCGCGCGGCGCCGCGATGCGCCGTGGGCACGGAGACGTCCTGCCCGTGGCGCTGATCGGGCTCGTGGGCCGCGCCCGGACGCGCTACGGCGGCTACGTCGTGCACTTCGGGATCATCGTCATGCTCGCCGGCATCACTGCGTCGTCGGTCTTCACCACGCAGACCCAGGTCCGCCTCGCCCCGGGGGAGCGTGTGCGCCTCGGGCGTTACGAGGTGCGCTACGATGGCGCGCGGGCCTGGCGCGGTCCCGACCTCCGCATCACCGCCGCAACCGTCACTGCGTTCGACGGCGGCGGCGCCGCCCAGCTCGAGGCGCGCCACCTGTCCTACGTGTCGCGCGATGAGGTGACGGCCGAGGTGGGGATCCGCAGCACGTGGCGGGATGACCTCTACGTGGTGCTGATCAGCCTGTCGGAGGATGAGCGGGCCACCTTCCGCCTCCTTATCAATCCGATGGTTGGATGGCTGTGGGCGGGTGCGGTGCTGATGGTGATCGGCGGCGTGATCGCCGCGGCCCCGGCGCGGCGGAGACCGGAGGTGGAACGTCACGCCCGCGCGGACGCGGTGCCCGTGGCAGAGGCCGGGGTGCGATGATTCCTGTCATCGCTGGTGTCGCGGTCCTCATCCTTGCCGCCGTCCCCGCAGGGGCGGCACCGCCCGCGGCTGTGCCGCGCGAGACGGATCCGTCCATCGGGCTCCTGCTGCTGGCGATTGAGGCGCGGCGCGATCACGTGCGTGTCTCCGAAGCCCTCCGCCTCAGCAACCCCGGCGCTCCGCGGGATCTCGAGCTCACGGTGGGGCTGCCCGAGGCCGCGGTGTACCTGACGTTCCACCGGGGCGTGGTCGATCCGGTGCGGACCACCGATGGATTTACGACACGCCTGCGGCTGCCGGGCGGGCTCTCGGAGATCGTGTACAGCTACGCGGTTCCCAGCGGAACGTCTGCGACCCTGGTCCGGTCGTTCCTGCTGCGGGTGCAGCGCCTGGAGGTCGTGGTGCGCGGGCGCGGGGCGGGGCTGCGTGCGGATCGCGGCCGGGCGGCCGAGCCGCTGGTGATCGGCGGGGAGACGCTGAGCCGCTGGGAAGTGTCCGCGCTGGACGCACGGGTGCCGGTAACGATCGTGCTGGACCACCTTCCGGCCTCGCGGCCCTGGATGCCGCTCGCCGGCGCCGGGGGACTCGCCGTGGTGCTGAGTGCGGGGCTCACCGCGCGGCTTCTTCGGCGAGCGCGGAGCCGGGAGGAGACCTCTGCGGTCTGAGGAAACATTGATGCTTGGTATGTTGGGCCGCACCCGCCTCCTGTCCGCCCTGCTGGTCACCGGGTCGTTGTTCCTTGCCGCCTGCCAGCCGACTGTCAACGTATCCCGCGCGACGGCGAGACTCCAGCCCGCGCCGCCGGCCCCCCGCGACCCGCGGCTCGTGCCGGTGCGCCCGTCCGCGATCGAGGGCCGCAAGGTCTTCCAACGCGCGCAGTGCGTGATCTGTCATGGTGCGGAAGGGCTCGGCAACGGGCCGGCCGCGGCAAACCTGAAGTCCCCCGGGAAGAACCTGATGACCGATTTCTTTCGCCTGATCGGGATCCGTCTCCGGGGCGATCAGCTGCCCAGCCGCCCCGCAAACTTCCACAACCCGGTGGCGATGCGGCTGAACAGCCCCTTCAGCATGTACGAAACGGTGACGCGCGGCCGGCCGCACACTGCGATGCCGGCCTTCCCGCGGAAGGGCGGCAAGCCGGCGTACGGCGCGACCTCCTTCGGCGTGAACCTCACGGACCAGGAGCGCTGGCACGTCATCTTCCACGAATGGACCTACCAAAGCACGCCGGCCGAGATTCGCCGCGGCAAACGGCTCTACGAGACGAAGCTGATCGGCGTGGAGGGCACGGCGCTGACCTGCGCCGCCTGCCACGGCACGGCGGGGGACGGCCGCGGACCCCGCGGCGCGCAGCTGTCCCGGGAGCTGTGGCACTGGGCGCGGGGACAGGGGCCGGGCATCTTCACCGACATCAACCTGATGGCACAGCGCAAGCCCAGCGAGCTGTACCAGGCCATCGTGGACGGCCGCGGTCTGATGCCGGCCTACCGCGGCAAGCTGGCCGACGACGAGATCTGGGCCGTGGTGAACTACCTCTACACGTTCGTGTACGACTATCCCTGGGGGGAGGGCGCCGGGCGGTAGGGCGCAGGCGCATGGTTGCGCGCGCGTGCAGGGCCGCGGTATCGTGAGACGGGATGGATGACGCCGGACAGACGCAGGTGAAACGCCGCACCTTCCTCAAGGTCGTGACCGCGGCGCCCGTGCTGGGCGCGGTGGCCGCCCTGGCCTCGCCGCTGCTTCGCCTGCTGAAACCGAACGTGCCCAAGCTGGGTCTCCTCTCACCGGTCACGAACGACGTGCCGAAGGGAGAGGTGACGATCGCGGCCACGCTGGCCGAACTGCAGAACCCCTGGGACTACAAGTACTTCGTGTTCACCCAGCGCTACCCGCAGTACACGCCCGATGGTTTCAAGGCCGCCAACGTCCCCGGCGTCGTGGTCCGGCTGCCCTACAAGATCCGGCTCCCGTTCACCTGGGCCCGGATGATCGGCAAGGCGCCCGCTGTGACCGAGAGCGACATCATCGTCTTCTCGCGGATCTGCCCGCACCTGGGCTGCATCTACAACTATGTCCCGAACTGGCGGGAGGTCACGGCCGGGTACGGCGGGTATGTCCCGCCGGATCCGGTGAAGCACGCGCTCCTGGCCTGTCCCTGCCACCTGAGCATCTACGATCCCGCCGACAAGGCCGCCCCGGGACGGGTGCTGTCCGGCCCGGCCCCGCGGCCGCCCCGGACGTTTCTGTTCGAGATTCGGGAGAACACCATCGTCGTCACCGACGTCGAGCCGGGCGGGATCGCCTGACCGCGATGTGGGACCGCCTGCGGGACTGGATCCGCGAGCGCCGCGACAAGCTCAACCTCTTCGACGAGACGCTGGTGGCCCGGCAGGACAACCCGATCTACCTGCTGGGGCCGCTGCTGTATTACTTCTGGATGATCACCGTGGTGAGCGGCGTGGTCCTGATGATCTGGTATGAGCCGACGACCACGGGGGCCTTCGCTTCGATCGACCGGATCCAGCACGAGGTGCCGCTGGGCTGGCTGATCCGGGGCCTGCACAAGTACGCGGCGGACGGGCTGATCGTGACGATCATCCTCCGCATCTACCGGATGTACTTCCTCGGAGAGTACAAGAAGCCGGGCGAGCTGTCCTGGATGCTCGGCTTCCTCGGCCTCATCCTGGCGATGATCTCCGGCATCACCGGCTACCTGCTGATCTGGAACCAGCGGGCCTTCTGGGCGGCGAAGACCGTGCTCACGGTGCCCGTGTACTTCGACCAGATCCCGGTCCTGGGGCCGATGGGCTTCGGCTCGATGATCGCCTACATCTTCCTGGGCGGTCCCGCGGTCGGCCAGGCCACGATCACGCGCTTCTATGCCCTGCACTTTGGGATCTCGCTTGTCCTGCTCATCCTCATCG
>DASSGA010000160.1:0-13299 GCA_035693805.1 bacterium
AGACCGGGATCCGCAAGCACCAGTCCGGCGAAGAGGTGCGTCTACGCGTGCGGCGTGCCACGGACGAGCTGCTGGAGATCACCGTCACTCGCCCGTAACCGCCCTACTCGTTGGAGCAGATGGTGCCGGCTAACAACTTGCTGCAGCCGACCCTCACTCGCTGCGCTCGTTCGGGCGGCTGGGCACGGGCGTTGGGCAGACAAGAGGGCCGGTGGATCAGTTTTCGGCCGGCCGAGTGGATCAGTTTTCGAGCGGCGCCAGCAGGAGGAAACGCGTGGCACTCGTGGTTCTTCTGAGAGGGGTCAACGTCGGCGGTCACAGGACCTTCCGACCTACCACGCTCGCCGAACAACTGAGGCACCTCGATGCCGTCAACATCGGCGCGGCGGGCACCTTCGTGATCGGGCGGTCAGTCGCCCAGGCGCAACTCCGGGCCGAATTGGCACGCAGGCTTCCCTTTGATGCCGAGATCATGATCTGCCAGGGCCGCGAGATTGTCAGGCTGATGTCTCAGAATCCTTTCGCGGACCAGCCCGTGCGACCCGACATCGTCCGCTTCGTGAGCGTCCTGTCCAAACGCCCCCGCTCGGCGCCGGCGACGCCCATGAGCTTTCCTTCCAGCGGCAAGTGGCTGCTGAAGATCCTGGCGAGGGACAGCCGGTTCGTCTTCGGCGTGTACCGGCGCCACATGAAGGTCATCAGCTACCTCGGCACGTTCGACCGGCTCTTTGGGGTCCCGGTCACCACGCGCAACTGGAATACCATCACCGCGATCGCCCGGGTGCTGGGTAACGGAGGGACCTAATCAACCGGCGAGCCGTCACCGGGCATCCAGACGACGTTCTCTCTCCGAGCACCCGGTGGGTCGCTCCAAGTGATGTTCGGAGATGGTGAGCGCGTCGGTGGCAGATGGCGCTGCGTCGCCTTCATCGTGGATGATCGGCCACCTGCGCCGGCTCCATCGCGCGATGCCCCGCCGTCTGCCGATCCGGTGTCATCGAAGGCGCCGACCCAGACTGGCTCTCGAAGATCGATGCCGGGAGCTGCTGCCCAACCGGCCGTTGCAGCTGACGGCACGCGCGATCTACGTTGATCCACTGTGCTCCGCAAGTGCCGGTGGCGACAGCACGACACAAAATCCAAGTGCCGCGAGTTCGAGCAAGCAATTCCCCTGGAGAAGGTTCGAAGAGCGAAGTGTGCCCGGGCAGGTAGGACTATCTTCGAACGCTGGCTCCGCGGGTAGGATTCGAACCTACAACCCTCCGGTTAACAGCCGGACGCTCTACCGTTGAGCTACCGCGGAACGGTTGCGTTGCAGCACCCTCAATTGTAGGGATGCCCCACAAGGGTGTCAATCAAGGCGGTCAGGGGTCGAAGCGGCCCATGAAGTGATCGGTTGCGCCGGGACGCGTCAGCTCGTAGATGGCGAGGCGCTGGCCTCCTTTGGCGGTGAACGTACAGCAGGGTCCGTGCGGGATCCCGGGTGCCCATCATCACGTCGTGGTGAAGCTCCACAAGCCGGGCCGCGATGGTCCTTCCAACGATTCCCGTGCCAAGGACGCCGTAGCGCAACTGGACACATCATCTCGACTGTTGCGTTATGGCTGCTGGAACGCCCGGAGCCGGTCGATCTCTTCCCGGAATGCCGCCGTGGCGCGGGCGAGCGGGACCGGGGTGGTCCCCGTGACGATGGCGCCGATCATCAGCGCCGTCACCTGAGGGATCTCGAAGTACCGGGGCACGTCCGCCGGGCGGACGGCGCGCTGCGTGGGGACGATGAGATGCTTCCGGGTGACCTCGCCGACGTGCCGGAGGATCGTGAAGTCGCCGTCGTGCACCGGCTTCCGGTAGCCCTCGGGCGGCACGACCGCGGCCTCCACCCAGTCCCCCGGCAGATCGCGCGCCCGGGCAAGATAGCGCTCCTCCGACGAATGCGGCAGAGCGGGCACCACCGGGATGCCGGCCTCGTAGAGGTGCGGCTGGATCGTGTCGATGAACGCATCGAGGAAGGCAAACCCAAGCCGCCGGATGTCGGGGATGTCGTCCTTGGTGAGCATCTGGACTTCCCCCGGCACGAGACCGGTGGGAAGGCCGACGGCCAGGATCTGCTCGAGCCGCGGTCGCTCTTCCGCCAGGGATCCGAAGAGAGTTCCGGATGCGAGATGCCGGACGTTGACGTGGACCTTGAGCACGTCGGCCCCGCCGTCGCGGGCGGCGCGGGCCAGGGCCGGATCGTTGCGCGGCAGGCTGACGATGAGCAGCGGCCGGCGGTCGGGGATCACGGGGGCAGGAACGCTCCTTGTTCGCGCAGCTTCCGGCGAAGCTCGGCGACATCGACCTCGGCAGGCTTCGTGCCGGCACGGGCCGCCATCGCGGCCGCAATGCCCGCGCCCTGGCCGATGGCCATCGCGATGGCCGAGACCCGGAAGGCGGCGAACGCCTCGTGCGTCGCCGAGATGCAGCGCCCGGCCGTGAGCACGTTGTGCAATCCGCGCGGGAGCAGACAGCGGTAGGGAATGGTGTAGTATTCGCCCGCGGGAAGACGCTTCGCGGTGAGCCGCATCGACACGGGATCGTGCAGGTCGACGGGGTAACCACCGCAGGCCACGGCATCGGGGAACTTGACGCCCCCCAGGATGTCCTCCTGCTGCAGCACATACGCCCCAAGCACGCGGCGCGTTTCACGCACGCCGATCTGTGCGGGCGTCTCTACCAGGAACGCGTCGCGGAATCCCGGCACTCGGCCTCGCAAGAAGTCCACGACCTCGTATGCCTGCCGGCGTCCCTCCATCTCGGCACGGATCATGTCGGCGCCGCGAATGCCGACGACCCCGGTGACCCGGGTGGTGTTCACGACGGCTTCGCCGGGCCGGATACCTTCGAAAACGAGCAGGCGGTCACGGGGCACCGTCCACTCCCCCTGCTCCCGCGCCCGCGCGACCAGGCTCTTGAAACCGGCAAAGCCGCGGATCGGCAGGCGCCGCAGCCACTCGATGTCGATCCGCTCATGCACGCCCTGGCCGTGCTGCAGCTCATCATCGTGCTCCGCGAAGTACGCCATCACGGCGTCCCAGTTCACGCCGGACAGCCGGAACATCAAGGTCATGGGCTGGGGGATGCCGTCCTACGCGCGGCCGATCTCGAACGAGGCACCCGCTGAAGCGCAGAGGTCGCCGTCCCCGGACGCATCGACGTACACAGGGGCGGTGAGCGTCTTCACGCCGTCTTTCTGCCAGACACGGACCGAGCGGACGGCGCCATCCGCCGCGTCCGCTCCAAGGAGCAGACTATGCAGCCACACGTCCACACCGGCTTGGACGGCTGTCTCGAGCAGCACGCGCTTCAGGCCCTCGTAGTCGAACGGTGTGACCGTGTAGCAAAAGTCGATCGGGTCCGGCACGTGACCGGGGGAGAGACCGAGGCGCTGCAGCCGCTCGATGATCTCCTGCGGGATGCCCCGCACCACCTGGAGATCGCCCGCGTGGAACCCCATGATGGGGGCGACCATCGCCGCCGTGAGGGCGCCCCCGAGGAAGCCGTAGCGCTCGATGAGCGCTACCTTCGCGCCCGCGCGTGCCGCCGCCACCGCCGCCACCGTTCCCGCGGGACCGCCCCCGGTGACGATGACGTCGTAACGGTCGCTCATCGCCGGACCACGCCGGCCAGCGCCTCGACCGACCGGATGAATTCCGTCTTGGCGAAAGTGTAGTCGATGCCGCCCTGGTGCTCGCGGGCGATCTGCTTCTTGAGGTCGCCGTATTCTCTCGCCTTGTCCGGGTGGGCCCGGAGGTAGTCACGGAACCGGAGGTGCCGCGTCCAGAGATCGCCGCCGTGCGTCACCGCGTGAAGGTGATGGGTGTTCATTCCGTCGGGCCGACGCCGGCGGAAGAAGCGCCGGAGGGGCATCGAGATCTCCCAGTCAGGATTGTACTCGTACCCGATGGCCACGAGCGGCTCGATGATCCGGTCCAGGTCATCAGCGTTCACGCCGAGCATGATGTCGAGGATGGGCTTTGCGGCGAGCCCCGGCACGGACGTGCTGCCGACGTGCTCGATGCCGCGGAGCATCGGTCCGAGCGCCCGCGCGATGGCCGAGCGGTCTTCCTCATACGCCTGCGGCCAGCGGGGGTCATAGTCCGCGACCACGATTCCCTGGCGCACGCGGCCCGCCGGGACAACATCGAGGGCGATGCGGACCTCGAACAGCCGGTGCCAGGGAAACGTGACCTGCTGCACCGTCACCGGATGGTGCGCGAACGACCGCTGAAGTCGCGCGAGCGCGTCGTCCTGCAGACGCGCGAGTGCCAGGTGTTCGGCCTCAGCCTCATGCTCCCCAAGATCCGACGGGGCCCCTTCCTGCTGCTCTATCCACGACCGCAGGTGCGGCCGGACCACGGACTGGTAGCCCCAGTCATCGAGGATCCGGCGGAAGAGGGCGGGACGGTATCGTCGGTCGCTCCCGGGCACGGTGTTCGCACGCAGATGATGCGCGACCACGGCCTGGGCGAGCACGGACCCGATAGCGTTGGATGACGTGTTCCAGCCGGCGTAGGCCACGATCCCGGCGCACCTCGGCTCGCCCAGCAGCCGGCCGACGAGCTCCCGGTCGCCCCCATTGGCGAAGCGGACGTCGGCGAGGGCGACGACGCGCTCCTCCCGCGCGGCGGAGCGGACCGTCCGCAGGATGGGGCCGACCGCATCCAGGACGCTCCGCTCGTCGCCCTGGTCCACCGCCTCGTGCTGGCGCTCCTCGAAGTTGTGCACCCACAGCACGACATCGGGATCGTCCTCGGTGGACACGCACCCCGTACTCGCGATGTGCTCGGCGACGGTCGTCGACAGCGGCCTGGCTTCATAGAGGGGGACGGCGTCGGACGTCCAGGGGAATGTGTAGAGCACACGGACGGTCGGCGACCGGTGAGTCAGGTCGTTCAGCCAGCGGGCGAGCAGGCGGGCGCTCAGCTCGTCGGCGCCGCTCGTCAGCAGTACGTTGGACGCCGTGGTGGCGGCGACCTGGGCCTGGAGCGCAGCACGTTCGAGCTCGGAGAGACTGCCGGGGGATGCGTCATCCTGACCGATGAGCACCCATCGGAAGGTGCCTCGAGATGCCGCGGTGATGAGCCGGGTGTTGAGGGTCAGATGGCGCCCTCGATGATGACGGACCGCGGCCCGGACGTGCTCGGGGAGGTCTGCCGCCTGCAGCGCGCCTTCCATCGCCCCGATCCCCGGCGCCTGGTGTGTCCATGGCGTGTTCGCAGCGGCGGTCCTGAGCGCATCGCCGTAGGCGGCCCAGTAAGGTGCGTCCTCATCGGTCGCGACGACCGGCGTCCGCGGGATGACCGCGGAGAGATACGTGGGGAGGTGCGAGGGGAGGGCGGTGAGCCGCTCCAGATATGGCGCGATCTCCTCGAGCTCCGCGTCGCTCGTCCGCGAGGCCACGAGCCCGCCGAAACAGAGCATCTCGACGGACGCGATCAATGCCGTCGCGTCCGCGGTCCCTCCCTCCACCTCGAGCCACTGCCAGATCTCCTCCACCTCACCCGGCCGGAACCGGTCGCCGAGCAGGGCCCGGTCCGGGGTCCGGACATCCACGCCGGCCGCGCCGGCCAGCTCCACGACCATGTCGAACGTCACAGGCCGGTCGTCGAGGGGGACGAAGAGCAGCACGGGGTGGGCCATCTTACTTGATGGCTCCGGCGGTGATGCCGCGCATGAAGTATCGCTGCGTGAACAGGAACACGACGATGATCGGGAGCGTGGCGATCACCGTGCCCGCGGCGATGAAGCGGGTGTTGTGCGCGAACAGCCCGCGCAGGTACAGGAGCCCGGCGGCGAGCGGGTACTTGTCCGGGGTCTTCAGGATGATGATCGGCCACAGGAAGCTGTTCCAGAAGGCCACGAACTGGAAGATCGCAAGCGTGGCCAGCGCCGGCACCGTGAGCGGCAGCAGGATGCGCCACCAGATGGTCAGCTCGCCTGCGCCGTCGATGCGCGCCGCATCCTCCATCTCCTGCGGGATGGAAAGGTAGGCCTGCCGCAGGAGGAAGATCCCGAAGATGCTGGCGATGCTCGGCAGGTACACCGAGGCATAGGTGTCGACCAACCGCAGCCGCATCATCGTCACGAAGTTCACGATCAGCCCGATGTGCTCGGGCAGCATCAGCGTGGCAACGATCGCGAAGAAGACGGCGTTCTTCCCGGGGAACTGCATCCGCGCCAGCGGGTACGCCGCCAGCGAACAGACGACGAGCGTGAGCGTCACCCCCACCGCCGTGATGTACAGGCTGTTCGCAATGTACCGCGGGAGGGGGAGCGTGCTCCAGACGCCGATGTAGTTCGCCGCGGAGAAGCCGGTGAAGCTCAGGTCCGGCGGGATGGAGAAGATCGGTCCGCGGGTGCGGAGCGAGATGAGCAGCGTCCACAGGAACGGGAAGGTCGTGAACACGGCCAGCGCGAGGAGCAGGCTGTAGAGGACGAGCTTCCTCAGTACCATTCCAGCCCGCCCCGGCGGAAGACGCGGAAGTTGATCACGGAGAAGACGAGGATCACCGCGGCCAGCACCACGGCCAGCGCCGCGGCGTACCCCATGTTCAGCTCCTGGAACGCCTCATCGAAGATGTACATGAACATCGTATAGGTGCTGAAGAACGGCCCCCCGCGCGTCATCACGTAGATCTCCTCGAAGACCTTCACCGCCGCCATCGTGGAGATCAAGGAGGCGAGCAGGATGTACGGCCGCAGCAGGGGGATGGTGACGCTCCAGAAGACCCGGCCGCGGGAGGCCCCGTCGATCATCGCCGCCTCTTCGTACTCCGCCGGGATGGCCTGCAATCCCGCCAGGTAGATGACCATGTACCAGCCCAGACCCTTCCACATCGTGACGAACATCACCGCGTACAGCGTGATCGTCGGATGGCTCAGCCAGGAGACCGGGCGCGCGATGACGTCGAGGCTTCGCAGCACCCAGTTCACCACGCCCTGCTGATCGTACATCCAGGTCCACATGATCCCGACCACCGGCCAGGAGGTGATCACCGGGACGTAGTAGGCGGCGCGGAAGGCGCCGATGCCCCGGAGCTGCCGGTTCACGAGCACGGCGAGCAGGATCGAGCCGAGCTGGATGACCGGGACGACCAGGACGTACTTCGCCGAGTTCGTGATGGCGATCCAGAAGTAGCGGTCGGCGAGCAGCCGCTGAAACTGCAGCCCGCCGACGTAGCGGGGCGGGTTGATGATGTCGTATTCGAACAGGCTGAGCACCGTCCCGAAGATGACCGGATAGAAGGTGAAGACGGCGAGCAGGCCGAGCGCGGGAAGCAGGAACAGGTACGCGACGAGGGTGCTGCGGCGTCTCACGGGCATCGGTCCAGCGCCGTGATCGCGAACACGACCGGGCTCGCCCGGCCGCCGGCGCTGACCAGTTCGATCGAGGTGATGGGGGTCTGCGGCTGCGGGTTCTTCCAGCGGACCATCTGCAGCAGCACGTCGTTGCCCGCGGCGGTGCGGCCCGACCACGCGACGTCCTGCTCGATGGAAGGGATTCCTCTCTCCGCGTCCCACAGCCAGCTGCTGATGTTCTGGCCGTAGCGCAGCTCGATCGGGACGGTACGCCCCCCGGCGAGGGTGATCGTGTAGCCGCCGACGACCTCCCCGAAGTTCGCGGCGCGGTCGAGCGTGGCATGGACGATGGCGAGACAGGCGGCGCGGCCGCCCCAGCGTACCGTGACGCCCTGCGGCATCGCCGCGGCGACGTCGCGTTCACCCTTGAGCATGATGATGCTCTTGCCCCGGGTGCGCGCGGGATCGAGCACCTCGAAAAGGATGCCCCCGGCGCGGTGGCGGCCGGGAGCCAGCGCGCGCAGGTCATAGTCGGCCCCTTTGCCCTGCCAGCCCTTGCCGTCGTTGTCGATGTGGGTCTGGGTCACGACGGGCGCCAGGTCGAGCAGCGTGCCCGCGGACGGCTGCACCGGAGGTGACGCGCCGCGGGTCCACGCCTCGGCGAACCGGCGGGCGAGTTCGGTTTCACCGGGGAACTGCTCAGGAGCAGGGCGGTCGGCGTTCCAGAAGAACGCCGACGCACTCAGGTACGTGTACAGCTGGCGGTACGCGCGTGTGAGCGCGGCCCGGTTCTGGAAGTGTCCGGTCCACGTCGTCCGGATCATCCCAAGGCCCCCGGCCGCGCGGACGGCCCGGCTGAAGAAGTAAGTATTGTGCAGGCGGTACCATGTCGCCCCGAGCACGTCGAAGCCGAGCCGGCGGAAGTGCGCCGCCTCCGGATAGTCGCGGACGTCCTCGTACTTCCACGGGACAACGGTGAGGTCGCGGGGGAGCTCCCCGAACTGCGGGTCGGTGGCGGCTTCCTCGCGCCGCTCCCACAGCACGTCGCCCCACACCATGGGCCGCACGCCCATCGCGCGCAGAACACCCGACAGGTTGATGATGTCGCGCAGGTACAGCCGCATGTCGTACCGGAGGCCCGACGGGCCTCGGACTTCATCGTGCCCCAGGTGCAAGAACGCGGGATGGAACAACTCGACGGCTTCCTTGAGGACGGGGATGATCAGCGCCTCGTTGAGCGTGGTCGTCTTCCCGTCGACCGTGATCTGCCGGTCCGGGTCGTAGACCGCGGGGAAGACGGCGCGCGCCCGGTCGCACGTCACCCCGCCGCCGGGACCGTAGGCGACCTGCCGGCACAGCGCCTCGTCGCGCAGCCCCGCGAATACCCACTCGCTGTGGCCGAGGGTGGCGATGAGCGGGATGACCTGGATGTGGTGCTCGCGCGCGGCTTCGATCAGCCGCCGCACCTGAGCCTTCGTCGCGCCCCGCTGGTCCGGCGCCCAGAGCGGACGGCCGCTCTCCCACTGCACGTACTCGGCCTCGGCGATGATCGTGTTGAACTTGTAGGGCGCCAGGACGCGATCGATGAGCTCGATGTGGAACGGGTCGGACGCGCCGTCGAGCAGGACGTGCACCGCCCGCACGGCGTGGTCCGGCCAGTCGCGGATCGTCGCCTCGGGAACGGTGCCGCCCTTGCCCCGTCGCAGCAGCTGCCGCAAGGTCTGTACGCCGTAGAAAGTCCCCCGCCGGTCTGCGCCGGCGACGATGATCTGCCGGGGGGTCACCCACAGCAGATAGCCTTCAGGGCGCGCGACACCTTCGGCGCCGGCGGATTGAAGCGCGCGGGCGAGCAAGGCGTGGTCCGCGCGCTGCCCGATGAGGATGTGCCCGGAGGGCCCCGAAACCTCACGTTCGCGGGCGACGCGGAGAGCCGGTCCGCCCAGGGCGCGAAGCTCTTCGGTGAGCTCCCGCGCGGCGTACAGGTCCTGGTCTGTGGCGCCATCGGCCAGGACGATCCGCGTCGTTCGCGCGTCGAGGCGGAACGCGCCTGTCCCCAGCGCGGCCTCCCTGGGGGCGGGGAGCAGGTCACCGGGCGCGGCGGTGGGGACGTAGGCGTCCGGAACAGCACGACCGGCGGCGCCCAGCACGGGGGACCAGGTCGCCGCCGGCACGGCCAACAGCAGGACGATCAGGAGTCTAGAGCCGAGCATTCCACTCCCGGACGGCCCAGTCGAGGGCCTCCTTCGGGCTCATCTTCCCGAAGAACGCGCTCTCCACCGCCTCACGGAAGATCTTGTACAGCTCGCTCTGATTGGGGACCACCACGGTCAGGTCGCGGCCGGACTTCAGCTCGTCCGCGGCGATCGCCCGGGCTTTGAACTCCGGCCCCGCCCCCTTCTGCTTGAAGAACGGATCGGCGGCAGCCTTCTTCGTCGAAGGGAAGAGCACGGTCCCCGGCAGCTTCGAGAACTCGAGCTGGTTCTCGTCGTTGCTCACGAAGAGGGCGAACTTCACCGCTTCTTGCTGGTGCTTGCTGGCCTTAGGCACGGCCAGCGCCATCAGGCCGGCATGGATCACCTTGCCTTTGCCCGCCGGGTACGGCCCGACGAAGGTCTGCGCGTAGACCTCCGGGTTGCTCTCCTTGATCCGCAGCAGGAACTGCGGCCCCACCAGCAGCATGCCGAGCTGCCCCGCGCTGTACCGCTCGACCGCGCCGTTGAACCCCCGGCGGAGAGTGTCATCCGGGAAGTAGTCGCCCTTGAAAAGGTCCACGTACTTCTGCAGGTAGGCGACGTGCGCCGGGGTGTTGAAGACCGCGCGCTTGCCGTCCGCGCTCAGCATCGGCAGGCCGTTCTCGAGGAAGCGGTGCATGAGGCGCGTGCCGTCGATGAGCGGCATGAAGCCGTAGGCCTTGGTGCGGTCCTTGATCTGACGGGCGGCGGCGACCATCTCCTCTTCGGTGTCGGGAGGATTCAGGGTGTTCAGTCCCGCCTTCTTGAACAGGTCGCTGTTGAAGAAGAGTACCGGCGGGGCGATGTACCAGGGCATGCCGTAGGCGCGGCCCCGGAACCGGGTGCTGCCCCACAACCCCTCGAAGTACTTGGCCCGGTCGGCGGCGGGCACCGCCCCATCCAGATCCAGCAGGGCGCCCTTCTCCGCGATCCGCACCGTGAACTCGACGTTCAGGTTCACGACGTCCGGCGGCACCCCGCCCGCGATGGCGGCAAGCAGCTTCTGCTCGATCGCCTGAAACTGCACGTCCACCCACTTGATCTGCACGCCGGGATTCGCGCGCTGGTAGTCCGCGATCAGGCCGTTCACGTAATCCGTGAAGAACGGCTGCAGCGAGATCGTCCAGAACTCGAGCGTGGTCGTCGACGGCGCGGCGAGTCCGGCCACCGTCATGACGAGGACGATGGCGAGGGTCAAGGCCGCGCTTCGCACCAGCGGAAACCTCATCACGGTTCCTCCTCTATCTTCACGCCGCCTTCTTCCTGGAACGGGGAAAACCTCCCCCTCGTTCTAACATTATCCATAGGAGGGCCTACCGTGACCGGACGGCTGACCATTCAGGAGATCCACGAGCAGCCGGAGGTGCTGGCCCGCCTCCTGGACGAGGAGCGCCCGGCCGTGGATACGGCCGTGGCGGACCTGCGCCGGCGTCCCCCCTCGGGCGTCGTGCTGGCGGCGCGCGGCTCCTCGGACAACGCCGCGCTGTACGGTCACTACCTGATCGAGACGATGCTCCGCATCCCGGTCTCGCTCGCGTCGCCTTCCGTGGTCACGCTGTACCGTCGGACGCCGCGCCTGCGCGGGATGCTCGTCATCGGCCTGTCGCAATCCGGACGGTCTCCGGACATCGTGGAGTACGTCCGCGCCGCCCGGGGCGCGGGGGCGCGCACCATCGCCATCACCAACGAGGCGCGCTCGCCGCTGGCCCGCGCCTCGCACACCACGCTGCTGCTCCATGCGGGTCCGGAGCGCAGTGTCGCTGCCACGAAGACCTACACTGCGCAGCTCACGGTGCTCAGCCTGCTGGTCGGTGGGCTGGCGCGAGAGCGCCGCTTCGTGGACGGCCACCGCGCGCTACCGGACCTGGTGCACCGCGCGCTCGCATCGGAAGACGAGATTGCGGTAGCCGCCAGGCGCTCCCGCACGATGCAGCGGTGCCTCGTCATCTCCCGGGGCTACAATTACGCGACCGCGCGCGAGGCGGCGCTCAAACTCAAGGAAACGAGCTACGTCGCGGCCGAGCCGCTGTCCTCGGCGGACCTGCTCCACGGACCGATCGCCGTGGTGGGGCGGCGCTTTCCGGTTATCGTCATCGCGCCTCCGGGACGGGTCCGCCCGCACCTGGCCCGGATCACCCGGGAACTCTCCGCTCGCGGCGCGCACGTCATCGCCGTCTCGTCCGATCCGGCGATCGCGGCGCTGGCCCGGACCGTGCTGCCTGTGCCCTCGCCGGTCGACGAACGGCTGAGCCCCCACGTCTACATCGTCCCCCTCCAGTTGTTCGCGCATCATCTGGCCCTCGCGCGCGGGTTCGATCCCGACCGGCCGCGGGGGCTGCGGAAGGTTACGCGCGTGCTGTAAAGCGCCAGCCTCGTTCGTAGAGCCCTGGGAGTGCCACGGGGAGGCGGCCGGAGGGCTCGAGCATGCCGGCCAGTACCTTCGCCGCGGCACGGAGACTCGCGGGATCGGGTCCATAGGTGGCGAGGTAGGTGGTGACCTCGGGGAACCGCAGCAGCTCGTACGGGCTGCCGGTGCCCACCACGGCGAGGCGCTCACCGAACTGCTGGTGCAGCGCGCGCACGGTGTCAACCCCATCGTACTTGCGCAGGGACAGGCTCGCCACAACGACGGCATCCCACGCCCCTCGGGCTACCTCGTCGGGGCTCCCCGCCACCGTGACGCCCGGCAGTATCTCTGCGAGCTCCTGACCGAGACCGGTCGGTGGGCGATCCCCGGCGCCGCTGCCCGCGTTCACGACCGCGACCCGTCCGGACGCCACCGGGATGGCCCCTGCCGCGTTCCGCACCAGGGTCACGGCGCGGTCGGCGATCTCTTGCGCCAGGAGCTGATGCGCGGCGGTCCCGGTCGCCGCCCTCTCGGCCGTCCACTCCGTGGGACGCCCGGCGTAGCGGGCCTTCACCCGCGCGATGCGCGCCTCGCTCGCCCGCATCGCCGCTCCGTCGAGGGACCGGTCGGTCACGGCCTGCCGCACGGCTTCGATCGCCGCCCACTGGCCGTCCGGCCGGCCGCAGGCGAGGATGAAGTCACACCCGGCGCGCAGCGCTTCCACCGCCGCCGCACCCCGGGACCAGCGGTCACTGATGGCCTTCATCTCCATCGAGTCCGTAAACACCACGCCCTCGAAACCGAGCTCGCCGCGAAGCAGACCCTGCATCACGTGCGCCGAGAGCGTCGCGGGACGGCTGCTATCGAAGGCGGGGTAGACGATGTGCGCGGAGAGGACGCCGTCCGCGCCGGCCTGGATCGCCTCGGCAAAGGGCCGGAGCTCCTCGCTGCGCAGCCGGGCGGGATCCTTCGCCACCGTGGGCAGATCCAGGTGTGAATCCAGGGCGGTGTCGCCGTGGCCGGGGAAGTGCTTCACCGTGGTCAGCACGCCGGCGGCCTGTGCGGCCTGCAGATACGCCACCCCGAGGCGCGACACCAGGGCGGGGTCATCCCCGAAGGCCCGGATGCCGATGACCGGATTGGCGGGGTTCGTGTTGACATCCAGCACCGGCGCGTGGTTGGTGTTGATGCCGAGCGCCCTGAGCTCGAGCGCGGTGATCCGTCCCGCGGCGGCCGCGTCTTCCGCCCGCCCGGTCGCGCCGAGGGCCATCGCGCCCGGGAAGACCGTGAACCCCTCGACCAGGCGATTCACGACCCCGCCTTCCTGATCGATCGTCACAAGCAGCGGGGGCAGTCCCGCCTCCGCGGCCAGATGCTGGAGGT
>DASSGA010000161.1:0-10945 GCA_035693805.1 bacterium
ATCCGCGACGTCCTCGCCATGGGCGCGCGGCCCATCGCCCTGCTCGACTCCCTGCGCTTTGGCCCCCTGGACGATCCGCGCGCCCGCCGCATCGCCACAGGTGTCGTCGCCGGGATCGCGGGCTACGGCAACTGCATCGGCGTGCCGACGGTGGGCGGCGAGATCCTCGTCGATCCCCGCTACCGCGGCAACCCGCTGGTCAACGTCGTGTGTCTGGGTCTCGTCCGCCGGGACGACCTTGCGCGGTCGAAAGCGAGCGGGCCGGGGAATGTCGTGATGTACGTGGGCGCCCGCACCGGCCGGGACGGCATCGGCGGGGCCGCCTTCGCCTCCGAGGAGCTCGACGAGCGATCGGAGCGCGACGACCGCTCCTCCGTGCAGATCGGCGATCCCTTCACGGGCAAGCTGCTGATCGAGGCCACGCTCGAGGCGCTGCGGACCGGGGGCGTGGTCGCGCTCCAGGACATGGGCGCCGCCGGACTCACCTGCGCGACCAGCGAGATGGCCGCGCGCGGCGGAGTCGGCATGGACGTGGCCCTCGACCGGGTGCCGCTGCGCGAGGACGGCATGCGCGCGGACGAGATTCTGCGCAGCGAGTCGCAGGAGCGCATGCTCCTGGTCGTACATCCGGAGGCCGCCGAGCGAGTCGCCGCCGTGTTCCACAAATGGGGCCTCAATGCCGCGGTGATCGGCGAGGTCGGTGCGGAACCCGAGCTGCGGCTGACCCTTGCCGGCCGGCTCCTGGCCGCGCTGCCCCCGTACACGCTCGCCGACGCTCCGGCTTACCGTCCGGCCGCGAGCGAGCCGCAGCGGCTGTGGGATCTGTGGAGACTGGACGCGCTCCCGCCGGACCCCGATCCCCGGGATGCGCTCCTGACCTTGCTCGCCGTCCCCGACATCGCGAGCAAGCGACCGGTCTATGAGCAGTACGATCACTCCGTCCAGGTGCGCACCGTGGTGGCGCCGGGGGCAGGGGATGCCGCGGTGCTGCGCCTGCACGAGCTGGCCCCGAAGGGCCTCGCCCTCGCGGTCGATGGGAACGGCGCTCTGTGCGCGCTCGATCCGTATCGCGGCGCGCGCCTCGCCGTCGCCGAGTGTGCCGCCGATCTGGCCTGCGTCGGCGCTGTCCCACTCGGCGTGACGGATGGGCTCAACTTTGGGAATCCCGAGGATCCCGAGGTCTTCTGGACGTTCCGCCAGGCCGTCTCCGGCCTCGCCGATGCGTGTCGCGCCTTGCGCATCCCGGTCGTCGGGGGCAACGTCTCGTTCTACAACGAGTCCCCAGAGGGGCCGATCCCGCCCACGCCGATCGTGGCGATGGTCGGTCTCGTGGATGACGTGCGGACCTCGCCGGGGATGGCGTTCCGGGTGGACGGCGACGTGATCGTGCTCGTCGGAGAACCCTCCGGTGAGCTGGCAGCTTCGACGTACCTCCGAGCGGTGCACGGGGTCGACGCCGGCAGACCGCGGGACGTGGACTTCGAGGTCCATCAGCGTGTACTGGGGGTGGTCCGCGAAGCGGTCCGAGCGGGCCTTGCCCGCTCGGCACATGACTGTGCCGAGGGGGGGATCGCCGTCGCGGTCGCGGAATCGGCGATCGCCGGAGGCCTCGGGGTTGACGTCGTCGTGCCCGCCGGCTCTCATCGGGACGCGCCATCCACGCGCCGGGACGCCGTGCTGTTCGGAGAGGCGCCCTCACGCATCATCGTCAGCGTCACCGAGCATGCGGTCCCCACGCTCTTTGCGCTCGGCGCGCAGGCCGACGTGGCCATGACCGTCCTGGGACGGGTCGGCGGAGCGCGGGTGCGCATGGCGGTCGCCGCCGAAGGCCCGCCGCGCCGGGATGTGGACCTGAGCCTCGAGGAGCTGCGCAGCGCCTACGACTCGTTGACGGGGATCTTCGGATGAACGGGCGACCCGCCGCGGGCTCCGTATCCGACGACGTGCTGCACGAGGAGTGCGGCGTCGTCGGCGTGTACACCGGCATCGGCCCTGCCGCCACGCTGGCTCACCTGGCCCTGTATGCGCTCCAGCATCGAGGGCAGGAAAGCGCCGGGATCGCGAGCAGCGACGGCGCGCGCACGTGGGTGCACAAGGGCATGGGCCTCGTCTCGCAGGTGTTCGATGGGGGGCGCATCGCCGCGCTGCCGGGACACCTCGCGATCGGACACGTTCGCTACTCGACGATGGGCAGCGCCCGCATTGAGAACGCACAGCCCCTGCTGGTCGCCTCCCCCTGGGGGCCGATGGCGCTGGCGCACAACGGCAATCTCATCAACGCTCCGGCCCTGCGCGCGGCGCTCGAACGCGAGGGTGTCACCTTCCAGTCCACGACCGACAGCGAGGTCATCGCGCAGGTCATCGCGCGGGCTCCGGCGGACACCCTGGAGGACGCCGTGGCCTATGCGATGGGCCGCATCGAGGGCGCCTACACGATCACCCTGCTCGTGGCGGGAACGGTCCTCGGCTTCCGTGACGCGCATGCGATCCGGCCGCTTGCGCTGGGCCGCGCCGACCGCACCTGGATCCTGGCCTCGGAGTCCTGCGCCTTCGATCACACCGCCGCCACGTATGTGCGCGACGTGGCGCCCGGCGAGCTCATCGTCCTCGACGCCGGCGGCATGCGCGCGCAGCAGATGCTTTCCCCCCGTCGCGAGGCGCACTGCGTCTTCGAGCACATCTACTTCGCCCGGCCCGACACCATCCTCGCCGGACGCAATGTCCACTTGGGCCGGCGGCGGATGGGGCAGATCCTCGCCCGCGAGCATCCGGCGCGCGCGGATATCGTGCTCGCCGTGCCGGACTCCGGCACCTCGGCGGCGATGGGGTTCGCGGATGCGTCGGGCATCCCGTTCGAGGTCGGCCTGATCAAGAACCGCTACATCGGCCGGACCTTCATCCAGCCCGACCAGGCCACCCGGGACCTCGGCGTGCGGCTCAAGCTGAACCCACTGCGCGAGGTGCTTGAGGGACGGCGGGTAGTCCTCGTCGACGACTCCATCGTCCGAGGGACGACGAGTGGGAAGATCGTGCGCATGCTCCGCGCAGCCGGCGCGACCGAGGTGCACGTGCGCATCTCGTCCCCCCCGATCCGCTTCCCGTGCTTCTACGGGATCGACACGAGCAGCCGGGGAGAGCTCGTCGCGGCGTCGAAGTCGGTAGAGGAGATCCGTGAGATGATCGCCGCCGACTCCCTGGGATACCTGAGCCAGCGCGGGCTGGTCGAGGCGCTGCAGCTGCCTCGCGACCGGCTGTGCATGGCCTGTCTCGACGGGGCGTACCCGACGGCTCTGCCGGAGGAAACGCTCGCCGGACGCCATGCCCTCGAGGGGGCGCGCCGTGGCTAGTGAGCGCCTGACCTACAAGGACGCCGGGGTCGACCGCGAGGCCGTGGCCGGTGCGCTGGGGGCGGCGCGGGACCGCATCCGCGGGACGTACACGCCGCAGGTGCTCGGGGATCTCGGCCAGTTCGCCGGGTTGTTCCATCTCCGCAGCTATCGCGATCCCGTGCTCGTCTCGACGATCGACGGCGTCGGAACGAAGGCGCTGCTGCTGCGGGAGGTGGGCCGCCTCGAGGTGGCCGGGCGCGATGTGATCGCTCACGGGGTGAACGACGTCGCCGTTCTCGGCGCGACCCCGCTGTTCGCGCTGGATTACGTGGCGGCGGCGCAGCTCGACCCGCGCGAGGTGGCCGCGCTCCTCGAGGGGATGACCGCGGCCTGCCGCGAGGAGGGCATCGCGCTCATCGGCGGGGAGACCGCCCAGATGCCCGGGGTGTACACGACCCAGGGGCTCGATGTCGCGGCATGCTTGGTGGGCGTCGTCGAGCGGGACGAACTCGCGGATGGCTCGAAGATCAAGGCCGGCAACGTCCTGATCGGCCTGGCGTCCTCGGGCCTCCACACGAACGGCTTCTCGCTCGTCAGGGAGATCATGGCCCGGCGGGGTTGGACGCTGGACTCGTCGCCCGGCGACCTGGGCGCCCCGTTGCGCGAGGTGCTGCTCGCGCCGCACCGCACCTACCGGAAGCCGCTGCTCGCCCTGGCCAGGTCGCAGTGGCTGCGCGGGGCCGCCCACATCACCGGGGGCGGCATCGCGGAGAATCTCGCCCGCATCCTCCCGCAGAGCTGCCACGCGGTCATCGACAGCCGCCTGTGGGCGATCCCGCGTGTGTTTGGCGTCCTGGCGCAGGCCGGCGGCCTCGATCGCGACGAGTTGCTCAGGACGTTCAACATGGGCCTGGGCGCGATCGCGGTGGTGCCGCGGGAGCGGGGAAGGTTGTCGGTAGACATCTGCCGCGCGAACGGCGCGGACGCGTGGATCATCGGGGACGTGGTCGCGGGTGAGAGGGGCGTCGAGGTGCGATGATCCGGGTCGGCGTGCTGGCGTCGGGGACCGGCACCAATCTCCAGGCGATCATCGACGCCTGCGCGCGGGGCGACATCCCGGGCCGCGTCGTGGTCGTCGTCTCCAACAACCCCAAGGCGAAGGCGCTCGACCGGGCCCGGCGGGCCGGGATCCCCGCCGTGGCGATGCACCACCGGGCGTTTCCGGACCGGGACACCTTTGACGGCAAGCTCGCCGAGATCCTGCATTCCTACGAAGTCGATCTCATCTGCCTGGCCGGCTTCATGCGCATCCTGGGTCCCTGGTTCATCAACCAGTTCGCCGAGCGCATCATGAACATCCATCCCGCGCTGCTGCCCTCCTTCGGCGGGCTCGGCATGTACGGCGACCGCGTGCACAAAGCGGTCCTGGACAGCGGCGTGAAGTTCTCCGGCTGCACGATCCATTTCGCCAACGAAGCCCCCGACGGCGGGCCCATCATCCTGCAGGCCATCGTCCCGGTGCGTGATGACGATACCGTCGAGACGCTCGCCTCCCGGATCGCGCAGGAGGAGCACCGGCTGTACCCGGAGGCCGTCCGTCTCTTCGCGGAGGGGCGGCTGCACGTCATCGGCCGCCGCGTGCACATCGGGGAGGCCCGGGAACCCGCGCCCGTCGTCGAGTAGGAGCGCCCGCCATGCCAGATCAGACAACGAAACTGCCGTCGGCACCGGCGCGCATCGCCGTCCGACGCGCACTGGTGAGTGTGTGGGACAAGAGCGGCATCCTTGATCTCGCGAGAGCCCTTGTTGCTGCCGGCGCCGACATCATCAGCACCGGCGGGACGGCCCAGGCACTGCGCGACGCGGCGCTCCCGGTGACGACGATCGAGTCCGTCACGGGGTATCCGGCCATCCTCGATGGGCGGGTGAAGACGCTGCATCCCGCGATCTTCGCCGCGATCCTCGGCCGCGACATGTCGGCGCACCGCGCGCAGCTGAACGAGTTGGGCATTACACCTCTGGACCTCGTGGTCGTGAACCTCTATCCGTTCGAGGCGCGTGGGTCTCGCGCGCCGATGAACGAGGCCGTTGAGTTTATCGATGTCGGCGGTGTCTCCCTCATTCGAGCCGCCGCCAAGAATTGGGTCCGAGTCGCCGTCCTGTGCGATCCCTCTCAGTACGGGCCCATCGTCGAAGAGGTGCAGCGGGATGGGGGCATCTCGGCGGAAACGCGGCTGCATCTCGCCGCGCAGGCGTTCGAGCGGACGGCGGCGTACGACGCGGCGATCGCCGGGTACTTCCACGCCGCGGCGGACGTGCGCTTCCCGGAGATGCTCACCCTGGCCCTCCGGAAGGTGCAGCAGACCCGCTATGGCGAGAATCCGCACCAGGCCGCTGCGTTCTACCGGGCGTCCACCGGCCCGGGTGGACTCGCCGACGCCCGGCAGCTGCAGGGCAAGGAGCTCTCGTTCAACAACCTGGTCGATCTGGATACCGCCTGGGGACTGGCGAACGAATTCGCCCGGCCCGCGGCGGCGATCATCAAGCACGCGACGCCGTGCGGCGCGGCGACAGCAGACGACCTCGCTGCTGCCTACAAGACGGCCCTTGAGTGCGATCCGGTCTCGGCGTTCGGCGGCGTGGTCGCGCTGAACCGTGCCGTCGACGAGGCGACGGCCGAGGCGATTGCCGGAGTGTTCACCGAGGCCGTCATCGCGCCCGGGTTCACCCCCGAAGCACGCTCCGTGCTGAAGAGGAAGACGAGTCTCCGGCTCCTCGAAGCCGGACCGCCGGCGTCCTGGGCGCGGCTCGACGTGAAGAGCGTCTTCGGTGGGGTCCTGGTGCAGGAACCGGACACAACTCACGAGGACGAGGCCAATCTCACCGTGCCGACCCCCAGGAAGCCAAGCGGCTCGGAGATGGCCGACCTCCGCTTCGCCTGGACCGTGGCGAAGTGGGTGAAGTCCAACGCCATCGTCCTCGCGCGGAACGGCGCGACCGTCGGGATCGGCGGTGGTCAACCCAACCGGGTGGGGTCTGTCGAGATCGCGGTGAAGGTGGCAGGGGATCGGGCGAAGGGCGCGGTGATGGCCTCAGACGCCTTCTTCCCATTCCGGGACGGTATCGACGCAGCCGCACGCGCCGGGGTGACCGCCGTGATTCAGCCGGGCGGGTCCGTGCGCGATGAGGAAGTGCTGGCCGCGGCAACCCAGCACGGGATGGCGATGGTTCTGACGGGCATTCGTCACTTCCGACACTGACGAGCGAACCTCACTCGTCCTTGCCGACGGCGGCAGGATCCGGCATCAGCCCCAACCGCATCGCTTCGCGCGCCACGTCCCCACGGCGGCGCACCCCGAGCTTCGACAGGATCGACGACACCTGATTGTCCACGGTCTTCACCGAGACGTAGCTCCGCTTCGCGATCTCCGGATTGCTCAGTCCATGGGCGAGGAAGGCGACGATTTCGAGTTCGCGTGACGTCAGTCCCGCCGGATGAGCCCGTGTGGAGGGGCGGGGCCCCCGCGGGATCCCACGGACCCCCATCTCCCGAAGCCGTCTCGCCACTACTGCCGTCGTTGGCCGCGCTCCCAGCCGCTCGAGTATCTCAAGCCCCCGGCGCAGCGCCTCTTCCTCGCCGCTGTCGGTCAGCGCCAGGGCGGTCTCGTACGGACACCCGATCTCGCTCCACACCTCGGCGGCCTGCCGCCACTCCCCCGCGATCATGAGCGCGTACGGTGCCGCCGCGACCGGCGGCGCCTCATGCTGCAGGCCTGCGCGCCAGCGCCAGTACGAGAGCTCGCCCAGCGTCCAAGGATCATCGGCCCGCAGCGCTCGGTCGAAGGCCGCACGGGTCGCGGCGTCGATCGCTGCGGGATTGCCCTCGAGCCACGCCGCCTCTGCCCGCGCTGCCGCGACCGGTGCCATGTGCTGCAGCTGTTGGGTCGGCTCGCCGAGCGCCAGCGCCTCGTCGAGTAGCCCCCAGACACCGGGTTCCCCGCGACGCGCGCGGACGAGGGCGAGCACGCACAAGGCGGGGATCCGCGACAATGCGGCGCCGTGAGCCTGGACGACGAAGGCGGCAGGGGTCAGGGCGTCGGTCCACCGGCCTTGATCGAGCTCCAGTCGGCTCCGGTATGCGTTCAGCCAGAGCCGCCAGAGGTAGAGGTCTCGCTCGCTCGCGTACTCGAGCCCGGCTATCACGCGGTCGATCATGTCGAACCGGCGAGTCCGGACCGCCGTCCAGGCCAGGTGGATGAGCGCCCGTCCGACGTGCTCCTCGAAGCCTGTCTGGTGTGCCCACTCCAGGCTCCGCTCCAGCTTCTGTCGGCCTTCAGGCACGCCCCGCAGGAGCTCGATCGTCCCGATGTTGTTCAGGGTGTGGATCTGCACCTCGACATCGTTGATCTCCTGCGCAAGATGCAGCGCACGGGCTCCCCAGGCGTGGGTACCCTCAGCGTCCTCCGCGTTCATGCAGACCGACGACATGGCGCTGTACGCCATCGCGAGTTCGCGGCCTGCCGGGAACTGCTCGAGCAGGGCAACAGCCTCTCGGGCGCGCGCCTCCGCATCCGGGATCCGGCCGATGCACCAGAGCATGCGCGACAGGGCGCGAAGCGAGTTGCCTTCTCTTCGCCGGTCACCGAGCGCCCGGCGGTACTCGAGGGAACGCTCGTGCGTCTCGATGGCGTCATTGAACTCGGCGGTGAGAAACGACTGGTACGCGCGGTGCTCCAGGAGTTCAGCGAGCGTCTCCAGCGGGAGCCCCTCCGCGAATCTCAGCGCCCGCGCGTACTGGGCAGCGGCCTCGCGATGGGCTCCCAGGGCCGCAGCGCGCTGCGCCGCTTCTTGGGCGTACTCCAGGACGGCCATCCCGTCGCCCGCGGCCTCGGCGTGGTGCGCAAGCCTGGTCAGGTCGCTACGGGTTGTCGGCGACGAGCGGAGAGCCGCCAGCACCGCGCGGTGGAGGGCGACGCTCTGCTGCGGCGGGATGGCCTCGAGGACGGCCTCACGGGCGAGGTCGTGACGGAACGCGAGCATCGCCTCCTGTGTGCGCAGCATCCCTGCTGCGACGCATTCGTCCAGCGCATCCGCGTCGGCACCCACGACCTCAGCCACGAGCCACGGCTCAAGACGAACCCCGACGATGGCCGCGGCCTCCAGGACTCTCCGGCCCTGCGTCGATAACCTGGACGCTCGCGCCAGGACGGCATCCCGCACCGTCACCGGAATGCCGCGGGAGCCGCTCGCCAGGACCTCGGTGACGAAGAACGGATTGCCGCCGGTCTGACGGTGCAGCTCCACCGGATCGAGATCGCTTCCCAGGGCGAGGGTCCGCACCGCCGCTTCGGAGAGTCGGGGCAGCGTCATCCGCCGGACCGCCGCGGCCGTCGCGAGGTCCCCGAGGACGGTAGTTAGCGGATGCCGGCGGTCGATCTCGTCGTCGCGGAAGGTGACGACCATCAGCGCCTGCGTCTTCTGGATCCTCCGCCCCAGGAACTGCAGGAGGTCGAGCGTGGCTTCGTCGGCCCACTGGGCGTCCTCGAAGATGACCAGGGTCGGGGCGGCACCGATGTCGCTGAGGAACGCTTGAAACACTTCACCGCGCGGCGCCCCCGCGTCCAGTCGCCGTTTGGCGTCTGCGGCGAGCTCGCCGACGTCCAGCAGTGGGCCCAGGGGACGGGGAGTGGAGAGCGGGTCGCAAGCGCCAACGGCGACGCGGGCGATGCCCTCGACCGTCTGCGCGAAGATACGAAGCAGGACGGTCTTCCCGATGCCCGCCTCGCCGGCCACGAAGACGAGGCTTCCACATCCTCCGGCGGCCTCGCTCAGCCAGCCCTTGAGGTCTTTGAGGAACGTCTCCCGCTCGAGCAGCCTCATGAGAGTTGGCTACCGCTTCTGCGGCTGCGAAGGCAATCCTGCATCCTCAAGACCGGGACCCGGGCTGCCCAAGATAGGGAAGTCTCCCCATGCGCGCTGGCATGCCGAGTTGCTACGCTTGCGACGTTCTTCGAAACTGAGATCCTGCACTTGAGGAGGCACGCGATGCCACGGTATGTGATCGAGCGGAACCTGCCCTCGGGTCTTAGCGAGGGCGACATCGACGCCGCGGCCCGGCGGGCGGTCGCCGTGAACAGCACGCTGGAGGGCGTGCGCTGGATCCACAGCAACCTCGCCATCGACCGCAGCAAGTTCTTCTGCGAGTACGATGCTCCGAGCGCGGAGGCGGTGCGTGAGGCGGCCCGGCTGGCGGAGATCCCCTGCGACACCGTCACGGAAGTACGAGAGGTCCACCCCGACGCCTACACCAGGCGATCCTGGTAATGGAGGGATACGCAATGCGCCGACTCATCTGGCTGCTCTCTGCTGCAGTGCTCATCACGCCGCTGGTCGCCGCCCCCGCGGCCTCCACGGCCGAAGCGACCCTGGCCCCCGAGGTCGTCGCGCAGATCGCGCAGGCGCGGCTGGCGACGATGAAGTACGCCGCAAATCTCGCCCAGGCCAAGGCCGACGGCTACGGCATCATCACGCCCATGATCCCGAACATGGGCTATCACTTCCTCAATCCGAAGATCGAGGGCTTCGACGTCACGAAGCCGCCGATCCTCGTCTACGTCCGGTCGAACGGGCGCTGGCAGCTCGTCGCCGTGGAGTGGGTCTTCCCCAAGCGCCCGGCCGCCGCGCCGATGAAGGGCGCGCGCTACGGCTCGTTCGGGGCGGCCTGCCACTACCTGGACGGGTCGTTCGTCACGGCCGCGTCCCAGGACGCATGCGCGAAGACCAATACGAAGACCGGCGCCGCGTTTAACTTCTGGCATCCGCCGCTGGTCACGCTGCACCTCTGGATCTGGTACCCGAATCCGAACGGCGTCTTCGGGGAGTTCAATCCCCTGCTGACGCCGTTCAATAATGAGTAATGTCGTCAGGGGAGGGCGTTAGCCCTCCCCGGGACCCCTCCGATGCACCGTACGCTCATCGTCCTCCTTGCCGTGGGCGGGCTGGGTGCTCTGGCTGCTCCGACATCCCCAAGTCCGACCGTTTCGTCGACCACTATCGTGGTCGACATGCACGAGTTCCGCTTCCGTCCGGCAGTGATCCGGCTCCAGGTCGGCCGTCCGGCATCCCTGCGTCTGGTCAACCGCGGGCAGCTCGCCCATCAGTTCCAAACCGAGGCGTTCCGTCACCTACCGATGACGATCCTGGACGCCGGGACGTACATCGAAGCGCCCGGGCTGGAGGTCCTACGTTTGCAGCCGGGCGCGACCGCGACACTGCGGTTCACCGCACGAGTCCGGGGACGCGTGCGGTTCGCCTGCACGATCGAAGGCCACCAGGAGGCGGGCATGGCGGGCGTGATCGAGGTCCGCTGATTCGACGTGGTGCAACGCCGGGCGGGAGAATCCTCACCGAGGCCTGTGGCATGAGTGTGTGGGGTATCACAGGAGTGCAGCGACCACGTGCACTGCGTCCGAGAGACCGTGGACGTATGTTGAGGGCAAATGGCGGTCGATACGGGATGGCTTGGACACAAGGATATTCCCCAGCCGCCACGTGTGCGGCGAGAGTACCCACAGTCGCACATCGACTGGCTCGATTGTCTGCTGGCCATCTGGATC
>DASSGA010000162.1:0-2063 GCA_035693805.1 bacterium
CTCGACCTCCACCTCCTCGACGCCGGGCAGAGTGAGCACTTGCGCCCGGATGTCTTGCTGGATGACGCCGATCGCGGGGCAGGCCGAGAACGTCGGCACGATCGTCACCCGCACACGGGTCCCCTCGACCTCTACCTCGCGGATCAGGCCGAGGTCGGTGATGGCGATGGGGAGCTCCGGATCGTTGATCGTCCGCAGGGCCTCCCATATCGCCTGCTCGGTTGGCACGGCCTGCGTTACCATTTCGCTCCCGGCTCCGTCCGTCTGACCGACGTCATCTCTTCTAATAGTACACGAAGGTCATCCGTGTGGCGGCCGACCCGGCCATCGAACGCGGCAGCGCGCCCGGCGACTGCGCCCGGCGCCCGGAGACCGGCGGACTCGAGAATGGCACCGACCTGTCCATGCCACAACCGACGTTGCGCATCGGACCCGGTCCGGACTACTCCGGTATGCACGAGGTCATCCTGACCCTCCACCGGATCAAAGAGACCCTGGGCCTCCGCCCAAGCGCTATCGAGCACGGCCTGCACGCGTTGCTTGCTCTCGGGGGTGGCGGCGAGGCGGCGCAGCCACTGCTCGCCGTACAGCAGATGGTACTTCTCCTCACGGCGCAGGGTCTTCGCGAGGTCGGCCAGGGGCTCCACCGGTCCGCCGACCAGACCATCCAACCGGACGGCGTCGGCGCGGTCATACAGGAACATGCGCATGATACTAAAGTCCCAGTCCCCGTTGGGCCGTTCCAGAAGCACGGCGTTACGGAACGCCTCAGGCGACCGCCCGTAGGCCAGGTCATCGGGGGTGCCTCCGAGCAGGTCGCCGGCCCTCTCATAGAACAGCAGGGCGTGTCCGATCTCCTCCTGGGCCACTGAGGACAGGGCCACGTCGGACTCGATGTCGGGCGCGAAGCCGGTCCATTCGGAGTGCCGGTGCCCCAGGATGAGCTCGTCGTCGGCGAGGGCGAGGAGGTAGCCGGCGAGAGCGGCGCGGAGGTCGTCGCGGCGACCGAGGGGGCTCTGCGCGAGGTTCATCGAGACTTCATCGCTGGTCGCGGCGCTTGGTGCGCATCACGCGCTCCTGCTCCCGGTACGAACCTCCGAACCGGTAGCTCTTGTCGGTCGATGGCTCGAAGACATCCGCGTCGTCGTAGGCCGTGGCCGCGATGGCGCTCATGGGCACCACCCAGAGGTTGACGCAGGGCTCGCGGCGGGCAAACTGCTCCTTCGCCAGGACGAGGGCCATTTCGGCATCCGTGGCGTGCACCTCGCCGACGTGCACGTGGGGATCGTTCTTCGTGTCCTGGCGGAAGACGGCGAAGATGCGCGACGCCTGCGGCTGGGTCATCCGGAGCAACTCCATCAAGGCGGGCATGGGCCTCCCCTACCCTTTCTTCTTCTTGAACCAGGTCCAGCGCAGCAGATTGTAATCGATGCTCTGCAGCGGCACGCTGAGGGCGCGGAGCATCACCATGACCTGCGCGCGGTGGTGGACTTCGTGGAACAGGAGCTGGGTGAGTCAGGATCGCCCGGGTGCGCGAGGATCTCGCGCGTACGGCGTGCCTGGTGCTCCCAGGCCTCCCGGAGCATGGGAAACCGCGACGTGCGGATGGCCGTGAAGGGCGACTGCCGGGGCTCGCGGTCGCCCGCGAGGATCCACGCGTACCAGGCCTCGCTGTCGACGATATGCACCAGCGTGGCGCGGATCGAGTGGCGCGCGAAGGGGAATTCCCGGGTGTACTGCTGCTGGCTCAGCCTGCCGACGCGCTCGAACAGCTGCTCGCGCGCCTCGACCAGATAGTCATACGCATCGGCCGGGCGCATACAAGGCTAGCCGGACATCAGGCCGGGACGTCCCGGCGCTCGAACTTGAGGATGGAGTAGTCGAGGTTCTCCGCGGGAATGCCCAGCTGCCGGAGCATCGCCATGACCTGCGCGCGGTGGTGGACCTCGTGCAGCATCATCTGGATGGCGATGCCGCCCGCGCTGGCGCGCATGCTGACCGGACGCGTGGAGACGACGCCGGCCGGCGGCCGCCATTCGATCATGCGGCTCCAATCGCGCTCC
>DASSGA010000163.1:0-3405 GCA_035693805.1 bacterium
TATGGGCCGGTTGGGTGGGGCCGCCATCCGCCACCGAACCGAGCGAAGATAGGGCGCCTGCCTGATGCCCCCTCAAACGCACGCGCCCCTACAATGAGTGCGGCCACTAGGGGAAAGGGGTGGGCATCATGCCCAAGGATACCCTGACCATCACGGACAACCGCACCGGCAAGACCTACGAGGTTCCGATCCGGTACGGCACCTATCCGACCTATGGGGCAGCGATCAACACCGCCGATCTGCGGCAGATCAAGGCGTCGGATGATGACTTCGGGTTGATGGGGTACGATCCGGCCTTCGGCAACACGGCGTCGTGCCGGAGCACGATCACGCACATCGATGGCGAGCGCGGTATCCTGCGCTACCGCGGCTACCCGATCGAGCAACTCGCGGAATCCTCAACGTACCTGGAGACGGCCTACCTCATCCTGTACGGGGAACTCCCCACGCGGCAGCAGCTGGAAGAGTGGACCTGGGAGATCACCCACCACACCATGATCCACGAGTCGATCAAGAAGTTCCTCGACGGCTTCCACTACGACGCGCACCCCATGGGCATGCTCGTGGGCACCGTCGCCGCGCTCTCCACCTTTTACCCGGACGCGAAGGACATCAAGGACAAAGACGTCCGGCGCAAGCAGGTCGTCCGGCTCATCGCGAAGATGCCGACGCTGGCCGCCTTCGCCTTCCGGCACAGCCTCGGCCGGCCCTACGCCTATCCCGACAACGACCTCTCCTACACCGGCAACTTCCTGAACATGCTGCTGAAGACCACCGAGCTGAAGTACACGCCGAACGGCGTGCTCGAGCGGGCCCTCGACGTCCTGTTCATCCTGCACGCCGATCACGAGCAGAACTGCAGCACGAACGCGATGCGCAGCATCGGCTCCTCGCACCCCGATCCTTACTCGGCGCTGGCCGGGGCCGCGGCGGCCCTCTACGGCCCCCTGCACGGCGGCGCGAACGAGGCCGTCCTGCGCATGCTCGGCGAGATCGGCAGCAAGGCGAACGTCCCGGCTTACGTCGAGCGCGTGAAGAAGGGCGAGGTCCTGCTCATGGGCTTCGGCCACCGCGTGTACAAGAACTACGACCCGCGGGCGAAGATCATCAAGCGCATCGCGGAAGAAGTGTTCGAGGTCACGGGCACGAACCCGCTGCTGGAGATCGCCATCGAACTGGAGCGCATCGCCCTGCAGGATGAGTACTTCATCAAGCGGCGCCTGTACCCGAACGTCGACTTCTACTCCGGGATCATCTACCAGGCGATGGGCTTCCCGGTCGAGATGTTCCCCGTGCTGTTCGCCATCCCCCGCACGAGCGGATGGCTCGCGCAGTGGGAGGAGATGCTGGACGACGGCGATCAGCGGATCAGCCGGCCCCGCCAGATCTACGAAGGGGCGGACATCCGGAACTACGTGGCAATGGCATTGCGGGAGCGCGGCAAGGCCGCGTAGCAGGTGATGGGTACCGGCCGGGTGCTCACCGGCGTGGGGCTCGCCGCCGTCCTGGCGGCGATCGTGGTGGCTCTCCTCGCCAACACCAGCAATCCCCCGAGTGGGCAGAGCGCCTCCCCAGGGCTCCGCGTTCCGGATGCCCTGGCCGGTACCCCGCTCTCGGCCGCCGTGCGCGGCTCCGCGGCAGTGGAGGAGGTCAGCCGCCTCCACGGCAGGCGGATCGAGGCCTCCGATGCGGTGGTGGCCCGCTACGGCCCGATCGCCCTGTGGATCAGCGCCTCCCCATCTCCCCTCAAGGCGTCGGCGCTGCTGTGGCGCATGAACCGCCGGATGGCCGGCGGGACGCGCGTGTTCAGTGATCCGCGCCCGCAGGAGATGCGAGGCCGCACGGTCTTCGGCACGGACGGCCTGGGGCAGCGCCACCTCTACTACCAGTCCGGAGCCTACGTGCTCTGGCTGGCGGCGCCGCCGGAGGCGGCGGCCCACGCGCTCGAGGACCTGCTCAACTTCTACCGATAGGGCTGAATGCGGTGGACGAAGCGACGCGAGGCGGCGTGCGGCGGGCGTTTCGCACCCTGAGACTGTGGGTGGCAGGCCTCCCCACGCTCTGGCTCGTCGTCCTCATCGGGGGTATCGTCACCGGCGTCGCAGTCGCCGCCTACGGCGGGTTCACCGTGTTCGACTACACGATGAACAATCCCGCGTTCTGCCGCTCCTGCCACACGATGGAAGCGGCCTGGACGCGGTGGGCGAGCAGCGAGCACAAGAAGGTCGACTGCCACTCCTGCCACGAGCAGAGCATCGCGGAATCGGCGCGGCAGGTCATCACCTTCGTGGTGCGCCGGCCGGAGCGCGTGGGCAAGCACGCCGAGGTCCCGACCGACCGCTGCGCGTCGTGCCACACGAGCGGAGACCCATCCTGGAAACAGGTCGCCGCCACGGCCGGCCACAGGGTCCACGCGGAAGGCAAGAAGATCGAGTGCGTGACCTGCCACAGCACAGCTATCCACCGACTGAAGCCCGCCGAGCAGGTCTGCGCGAACTGTCACGAGGCCCAGGCCGTCGGTGCGCGCGCGATCAAGATCCGGGAGATGGCAGACTTCCACTGTGTGGACTGCCACCAGTTCCTGCGCCAGAACAGCCCGCTGCGGCCGACCGCACAGACGTGTCTGGGCTGTCACGCCGCCCTACCCACCCCGCCCCGCACGGTGGGGTGGCCGGAGGGACGCGCGCACACCGCGCTGGCATGTGGCACCTGCCACAAACCCCACGACAGGGCGAAGCCCATCGTGAACTGCACCTCGTGCCACACGGCGCCGAAGCCGGAGATCCACGCCCCGGTGATGCAAAGCCAGACGCCCTGCACGACCTGCCACCAGCCGCACTACTGGAAGATGCAGTGATGCGCTAGTTCTGCGGCGTCTCCCGTCGGCTGCCGGCCTCGATCGCAACCGCCGCCGTCATGTTCCAGCGCAGCCTCGGATCCTGGCGGTCGAGGGCGACGAGCACTTTGTAGGTGATGTCCCCCATCCGGTTCACGCCGAAGTCCTGGACGGCGATCACACGGCCGATGAGCTCGAGCCCCGGCACTCCGTCCAGGCGGACGGTCGCCCGATCCCCGTTTGCGATCCGGGCGACGTGCAGCTCGGTGAGATCCGTCGTCTCCACCTGCCAGCTGGAGAGGTCGGCCACGGCGGCCACCACCGTGCCCGGGCCGGCGTACTCACCCACGCGGACGCCGATGAACGTGACCGTTCCGGCCATCGGCGCCCGGATCTCACTCTGGGCCAGGATGGCCTGCGCCTGCCGCAGGGCGGCCTGGGCCGAGGCGACCTCAGCGTCGGCGGCCGCGAGCGCCTCGGGCCGAACCCCCGCGGTGAGCAGATCGAGCTGCGCACGGGCCCTGGCCACGTCGGCATCGACCGCCCGGAGCTCCTCGGGGCGGGCGCCT
>DASSGA010000164.1:0-4087 GCA_035693805.1 bacterium
TACGCGGCGCGTCGGTGATCCGGGCTGTGTCCGGAAGCGGACGGCTGCTGCGGGCGCGCGCGCAGCAGCCTGACGCCGGCGGTCCGAGCACGCGCCCGCTCCGCCTCGCGGATCAGCTCCTCGCGGGTCAACTGGCGCTCCCGCTCGCGGACAAGCAGCCAGGCCGTCCACTCCTCGATGATGGGCATACCCTCCTACGCTCAGGATAGGAACGGGCGCAGGGCGGGCCCATCGGGCCGGCGCCGGATATGCGCCAGCGATTGGAACTACGTCAGAACAGTCGTCGCTGCAGGGCCTTGACCACAGCTTCGAGCCGACTGTGGGCACGCAGGGCGGTCATGATCTGCTGGATGTGGTTGCGCACGGTGGCCACGCTGATGCTCAGGGCCTGGGCGATCTCACGGGTGCCGGCGCCCGTGGCCAGGAGTTGCAGGATTTCGGTCTCGCGCGGGGAGAGCAGCACCGGCGGGCCGTTGGGCGTCTTTGGATCGCGCGAGCCGGAGAGCGAGGCCGCGGCCTGCATCACCTGCTGCACGAACGCCTCACGGTTGCGATCCTCGGTGATGTCGTGGAGGATGTGCACGACGCAGGGGTCCAGCCCCGCCACGATGATCGAGGTCATCCGCACCCACACCGGGGACCGCCCGGCGCGACGTACCTGGAGGTCCATGGTGCGGAGTCGCTCGCCGCGGTGCATCGCCAGGCGGAACGGGCACAGCATGGTGCAGACGATGTGGCCCTCGCCGTTGCGGCCCCCGATGACCAATCCGCAGTCGCGGCCGAGAGCTTCCGCGGCCTTGATGTCAAGCAGCTCCTCGGCCGCGCGGTTCCAGGCGACGATGGTGTGGGCGGCGTTGACGGCGAAGGCGGCGTCCCCCGTACCGTCCACGAGCTCCGCGAGATCGACCGCCGGCAGCGATACCATCAGGTCGTCGCTCCGCTCCTGCCGCTCATGCCGCCGCCATCCGGCGCAGCTTTTCCATGTAGCGCCCACGCCGGTCCCGATACTCCTGCTCGGGGATCTCCCCGGCATCGAACCGATCGTCGAGCGCCGCAACCGCCGCGATCAACTCCTCGCGCGACTGGCCGGGGGCGCTGGGCCCGGTTGTGCGCCTGCGGCGCAGCAGCGGATAGGCCAGGGCGGCCGCGACGATACCGGCGAAGGCGGCGATGGCGATCCGGCGCGTCCCTGAGCGCGGCACGGGCAGCCCGCTCAACGCGAGGCGCACGTCTGTGCCCGCTGCCAGGCCGGTCGACGAGAAGCGGGCGTACGTGCCCTGATCGGTTTTCACGTCGTCCTGGCGCTCCAGGGCGGGGACGGTCAGCGCGAACGCCGCGCTCCCGAACACTTCAACGCGCTCGGCTGGATAGTCCAGCCGCCGCGTGAGCGCGAGGGAGCCGCGGCCTGAGGGCAGCGTGTATGCATAGGAGATTTCGCGCATCCCCGGCTCCACGTCCATCGTGTCCACGAGGCCGGTGTCGGTCACGAAGACGCAGCACTCCATCAGCCCGTCCATGTACTGAACGTTGCCGGCACCCGCAGGCAACGTGATTCGCAGCGTCTACCGCTTGCCGTCGGCGCGCGGCGTCCCGCCGATGTACGTCCGGTCGCTCGTGTTCGCGAACACGAGCAGCTCCGCGACCTGCACCATGCCCTCACCCGCCTCGACGATGATGTGGTGCACGTTCACCCGAAGGACGTTCGGGTCGCTCGTCGGTTCAAAGACACGCATGGTGAGGCGTTTGCCTGTCTCGCCCGCCTTGAAAGCGATGGAGGGGCTGTCGTACTCCCCGCCCTTGTACTTCACCTGCAGCGCGTACGTACGCTGGGCGTCCGCGGGCACGGCGAACGTGAACTCCCCGCGTGCAGACGTCTTCACCGTCTGCCAGTCGGCTTCCGCGCCGTTCACGTACGCGGTGAGTTTCACCTCATGCCCTCCGAGCGGCCGCGGGCTGCCTGTGTGGTTCGTCACCGTGCCGGTGATCGTCCAGGACGGGGGCGCGGCCAGGGCGGGGGCGGCGACGAGCAGCAAGGTCATGAGGAGCAGGATGATTCTCATGCCGGTGCCCCCAGCGCGGCCGTGCCGCAACTCGGACAGAAGCGGGCACCTGAGGGCAGGGCGGACCCGCATGAGGTGCAGAACCGCCGGCCCCGGGCCGCGCGGATCTCGGCTTCCAGAGCCTCGTCGGGCGCAACGGGTCGTACCGCCGGGGCGTCGGTCAGCGCTTCCACCGCCCTCGCTTCGTAGCGGGCGCGCAGCATCTTGTAGTCGTCCTCGGCGATCTTTCCCGTGGCGAGGTCGAATTCGAGCTCCTTGAGGGCGGATAACGCCGCGTGCCCTCTGGACACCGGAACCAACGGCGAAGCGGGTCCCTCGGCGCTGCGCGCCTCGGGACGACTCAGGAGCGGCCACAGGATGAGTCCGGCCGTGGCCCCCACCAGGATCAGGATCACGATGAGCTCCATCTCAGTCCCCTCAGTCTTTCAGATTGCGCAGCTCGCGCTCGAGCAGATCCCGCTGCTCTGCCGTGAGTCCCGGGTCCTCGGCGCCGACCACCGCCTTCGGCCGGCGCGTCCAGGCGGCAGCGAGCGCCAGGATGGCCAGCGCCCCCGAGATGATGGCCCAGTACGGCCCCCAGTAGGCCAGGAGGTTGAATCCTCGTCGCAGCGGGGCTGCGAGCACCCCTTCGCCGTACTGCTGGATGAAGGCGGCGCGGATCTGGCCGCGCGTCCTCCCCAGCCCCTCGAGCCGCGCGATCTCCGCGAGAGCCTGGTCGCGCGGGAGGCAGGAGAGGTGCGTGCAGTTCGCGAGCGTCAGTCCGCAGCCGCACTGGCACATGAACTCCCCGGCCGGGCCACGGTCACCGGCATGCGCGTGGCGGGGGACCGCGGCGAGGACGAGGCCCAGGAGGGCGAGCAGGACGAGGACCCGCTTCACGGCGTCTCCACCACATAGCGGGCGCGGTTGCGCAGCATTTCCCCGCGCTCCGGCCAGAACGCGATCAGCGCCCCGAGCGTGAGCACGATGCTCCCGATCCACATCCACATCATCAGCGGGTTGACGATCACCCGGAAGTTGGCCGTGCCGTCATCGCCCAGGCCGGCCAGGATGACGTACAGGTCCTCCCGCAGCGTGCTGCGGATCGCGACCTCCGTCATGGGCTGCTCTTCGTGGGTCTTGTGGATGTTGCGCTGCGGGGTCATCACGGCGATCTGGTCACCGGAGTTGAACACGGTGAGGGTGGCCGCCGTGACCAGGGCGCTCTGCGTCGGATAGGTGGTGGCACCCTCGTAGCGCAGGGTGTACTGGTTGACCGAGACGCTCTGGCCCTTCTTCAGGATGGCCTCGCGTTCCGTGTTGAACGCGCCGCCGGCCATCCCCGCGAAGAGGAGGATCATGCCGATGTGCACGACGTAGCCGCCGTACCGCCGGTGGTTGCGGGCGACCAGGCTCACCGCGGCGCGCGCGTAGGACTCCCCGTGACTGCGCCGGACCATCACCCCGCGGTGAAAGTCCTGCAGGATCGCTGTGGTGACGAAGACGCAGAGCGCGAAGGCGATCAGAGCCACGGGGTGGTTCATGCCCAGCGCGATCAGCGCGATCGCGGCGATCACGCCGAGGATGCCAGGGAGGAGGAAGCCGCGGCTGAGGTTCTTCGGTGAGGCTTTCCGCCAAGCCAGCAGCGGGCAGACACCCATAAGGAAGAGCAGGCTCAGCCCAATCGGCACGTTCACCTGGTTGAAGAAGGGCGGCCCGACGCTGATCTTCACGCCGCGCACCGCTTCGCTCAGGATCGGGAACACCGTGCCCAGGAAGACGGAGAAGGCCGCGCCGACGAGGATCAGGTTGTTGAAGAGGAAGCTCGACTCCCTCGAGACGAGCGAGTCGAGCTCCGCAGCGCTGCGCAGCGCCGGGAGCCGCAGGATGAGGAGTGCGGCCGACACCCCGAGGACGAGCAGGATGAAGACGAAGAACAGCGGCCCCATCGAGCTGAGCGCGAAGGAGTGCACCGAGCTCAGCACGCCGCTGCGGGTCAGGAACGTCCCGAAGATCGACAGGGTGAAGGTGAGGACGACCAGGACGAG
>DASSGA010000165.1:0-2810 GCA_035693805.1 bacterium
GTCCACACGGTGGGCATCCCGACGCACTTCGGCTTCAAGGGGGCGACCAAGCCGGGCTTCATCACCAACACGCTGACTCCGGTAGTCGGTGACGCCAACGTGCAGACGCCGGAGTACAAGGCGTTCCTGGTCAACATCGAGAAGGCATAGGGAGGACACACTATGCAATCACTCGATATCCAGAAGCGCTCCGCCACCACCACGTCGTCTCCGCAGGTACGCCAGGCGGCCGATCCGGTCGCGAAGCTGATCGACATCTCAAAGTGCATCGGCTGCAAGGCCTGCCAGGTCGCGTGCATGCAGTGGAACGACCTGCGCGACGAGATCGGCACCAACGTCGGCGTGTACGACAACCCGATCGACCTGACGGACCAGTCGTGGACCGTGATGCGGTTCTCGGAAATCTCGAAGGCCGACGGCACGATGGAGTGGCTGATCCGCAAGGACGGCTGCATGCACTGCGAGGATCCGGGCTGCCTGAAGGCCTGTCCCGCGCCGGGCGCCATCGTCAAGTACGCCAACGGCATCGTCGACTTCATCTCGGAGAATTGCATCGGCTGCGGCTACTGCATCGCCGGCTGCCCGTTCAACATTCCGCGCATCAGCAAGAAGGACAACAAGGCCTACAAGTGCTCGTTGTGCTCGGATCGCGTGAATGTCGGTCTGGAGCCCGCCTGCGTGAAGACCTGCCCCACCGGCGCCATCCAGTTCGGCGGCAAGGAGGACATGGTCATCCGCGGGGCCAAGCGGGTGAACGACCTGAAGGAGCGCGGGTTCCAGAACGCGGGTCTGTACGATCCGAAGGGTGTCGGCGGTACGCACGTCATGTACGTCCTGCAGCATGCCGACCGGCCGGAGCTCTATCACGGCCTGCCCAACGATCCGCGGATCAGTCCCTGGGTCAGTCTGTGGAAGGGCGTCACCAAGCCGTTGCTGGCGCTCGGAGCCGGCATCGCGGTCCTCGGTGCGTTCTTCCACTACATCACGCGTGGTCCGAAGGAAGTGGACGACGTCAACCACGGAGGCTGAGTCATGGCAGTCGTCATGAGAAGCGGTGAGGTACCGCGCTACAACGCGAACGAACGGCTGACCCACTGGATCGTCGCGCTGCTGTTCATCCTGCTGGCCGCATCGGGCCTGGCGTTCTTCCACCCCGCGTTCTGGCTCCTGACCGGGCTCCTGGGCGGAGGCACCTGGGCGCGCATCCTGCACCCGTTCCTGGGCGTGGCGATGTTCGTCTTCTTCTTCGTGATGGCCGTGCGGTACTGGCAGGACAACATCATCCGGCCGTACGACCGCGAGTGGAGAAAGCGGATGGGTGACGTCATCAACAACCGCGACGACAACCTGCCGGAGATCGACAAGTACAACATCGGACAGAAGCAGCTGTTCTGGACGATGATCGGCACGATGATCCTGCTGCTGGTTTCGGGGATCATCATGTGGCGGCCGTACTTCGCCGGGATGTTCGCGATTCCGGTCATCCGGATCGCGGCGGTCGTGCACATGCTGGCGTTCTTCGTGCTGCTCCTGGGTATCATCGTGCACATCTATTCCGCCATCTTCTGGGTGCGCGGGTCGATGCGGGCGATGACGCGCGGCACGGTGTCGCACGCGTGGGCGAAGCACCACCACCCGCTGTGGTACAGCCGGGTGACGAGCCACCACTCGGGGCACCACGCGGCCCACCACGCGACGAACCACCGCAAGTAGTTCACAATCGGGCAGTCCTCGACGAGCGGCAGGGGCGACCCTGCCGCTCGTCGCTTCGGCCCCACTTTTCGCAGGAGATTCCGCCCCGTGGCGACCCCCATCGTCACCGATGGCAGCACCGACCGCGCTCCGCACGCCCCGCGCGTCGTGCTGCCGACTCGATCCGACGTGTTCAGCGCGCGTGCCGATCGCTTCACCGCGCTCGCCGGCGGCCACCCGATGGCAGCGTACCTGCAGTTGATGGGCGAAGTGACCCGCGCGCAGCAGGCCGTCGTCGGTGCGCGGCCGGCCGGCCCGGTGGGCAACCAGGCGATGGCGGCCAGCCGCGACTACGGCATGCCGCCGCTGTCCGCGCAGGCGCACGAGCGTTCGACGGCCTGGCGCGATGACCTGCAGGACATCGTCCGGGCGGTGCGCGCCCGGTCCGCGAACGGCGTGGCGGCCACGCTCGACCACGTGCTCGCGCTCGACGTCACCGCGCTCGAGTCGCTCGCCGATCGCGTGCTCGCGGGCACCGCGCTCGACGACGACGCTGCCTTCGTCCCGTTCATCGGCGCGGCGCTGCAGGTCTACTTCACCCGGCTGGCCGCCTCCCTCGATGTCGCCGCGGTCCAGCAGTGCGACGTGCCGGGCATCTGCCCGGTATGCGCCTCGCGGCCGGTGGCCAGCGTCGTGCGCATCGGCGCCCCGCAGGCCAACCTGCGGTACCTTGTCTGCTCGCTGTGCGCGACCGAGTGGAACCTCGCGCGCATCCAGTGCACGTCGTGCAACGCCGACAAGGGACTGCAGTACCTGGCGCTTGCGCGCGACGACAACGAGAAAGGAACCGAGGCTCCGACGCGCGCTGAGGCGTGCGACGAGTGCAAGAGTTACCTGAAGATCTTCTACCAGGAGAAGGACCCGCAGGTCGAGCCGACCGCGGACGACCTCGCCACGCTAGCCCTTGACGTGCTGGTCGACGAGCAGGGCTACGCCCGATCCGGTCCCAATCTGCTGCTGCATCCCGGCACCGGCTAGCCATGAGCGACTTGACTCTGCCCGGTGCGGGTGAGGCAAGGCGAGGCGAGACCGATTCCCTCGCAGCGCTGTCCCAACTG
>DASSGA010000166.1:0-4404 GCA_035693805.1 bacterium
GAGCTTCCAGTTGTACAGCACCCCCAGGATGGCAACCACGTTGTTCGCCGCGTGGACCACGATCGACGGCAGGAGCGAGCGCGTGCGCTGGTACAGCAGCGCCAGGATCACCCCGAGCAGGAAGATCGGCAGGAAGTGCACCACCTGCTCGTGCACCGCGGCGAAGAAGAGCGCCGACAGCACGGAGGCCAGCGCCACGCCCCACCGGCGCAACGTGGTGAACACGAACCCCCGGAAGAACAGCTCCTCGCCGATCGGGACCAGCACGCAAACCAGGGCGAAGATCAGGATCAGCTGGGCCGTCGTGAGCGGCCCCTGCAGGATGCTCGTCAGCACATCGGCGAGGTGCTCCTGCTCCGCCATCGCCTCCGCCCGGGCGCGCCCCGTGAAGTAGCCGATGATCACGATGGCCGCTTCCTCGGCCTGGATGCTCACCGGGATCGTGAGCGCCCCCGCGATCAGCCCTCCGACCGCCCACGACGGCCAGCGGTCGAGCCGTACGCCGAGCTCGGCGGCGGGGAGCCCGTATCGGCGGCGCACGACGTAGAGGCTGAGGCCGATGAAGGCCGCGTTCTGTACCAGGGCGAACGCCGCCACCTCACCCAGCGACGGGGAGAGCCCCAGACCCAGGGCCGAGGCGACCACCGGGATGGCGAATATGAACACGACGCCGATGCCCACCACTTCACCGAGACCCCACATCGTCGGGGACGGCTCGAAGGCGATGGCGTTCCCGCAGTGCCGGCACGCGGCGCGATGGACCACGGTCGGCCGCCCGCACGAGGGACAGCGCACGAGACGGCCCGTCGGCCGGGCGGCGATGAGGTAAATCGGCAGGAAGATGGGAAGGGCGAGCAGCGTGCCGAGCCACCAGGCGACGCGCTCCCAGGTCGCGCCGTCCGTGCGCGAGCGATAGTCAACATGGACCCAGGTCGCAGCCAGTGCGGAGATGACGAGGAAGATCGCGAATTCCGGCGTGAACAACACCCGGCATGCTTTCGTCGGCGCCGAACAGGCCTCCTTGCGCGCATCATCGTGAGGCAAGGGAAGGCTTTCCGTTCTGGCGAAGTCAGCAGAGCACGCGTCCATCCCCGGAGGTCCGCATGTCCCACGTCTCGTTCTACCGGAAGTGGCGGCCGCAGTCGTTCGATGGGCTCATCGGCCAGGAGCGGGTCACACGCACCTTGCAGAACGCCATCCGGACGAACCGGGTCGTGCACGCCTACCTCTTCGCCGGACACCGGGGGACCGGTAAGACGACGACGGCGCGCATCCTGGCCAAGGCGCTGAACTGCGTGCAGGGGCCCACGCCGACCCCCGATAACACCTGCCCCAACTGCGAGGCGATCGGCGGCGGGTATTCGATGGACGTCATCGAGATCGACGCGGCCAGCAACCGCGGGATCGAGGAGATCCGCGAGCTGCGCGACCGCATCCGGCTGGCCCCCACCGAAGGACGCTACAAAGTCTACATCATCGACGAAGCCCACATGCTCACCACCGAGGCGGCGAACGCCCTCCTCAAGACATTGGAGGAGCCGCCCGCGCACGCGGTCCTCGTCCTCGTCACGACGGAGCCGCACCGCCTGCCGCCGACGATCCTCTCCCGCTGCCAGCGGTTCGACTTCCGCCGCGTCTCCCAGAAGGAGATCATCGCGCGCCTCAGCACGATCGCGCAGACCGAGGGCTTTCGCATTGACGATGCCGCGCTGACGTTGATCGCCTCCGCGGCGGACGGCTCGGTGCGCGACGCCGAATCCATCCTCGACCAGCTGGTCTCCTTCGCCGAAGGACCGATCAGCTCGCAGGACGTTCAGGCGGTGCTGGGGATCTTGGCCGAAGAGGTCGCCCTGCGCCTCGCCGGCAGCATCATCGTGCGCGATGCCGCGGCCTGCCTGGATCTCGTGGGCCAGGTCATCAACGAGGGTAAGGACGTGCGCCAGGTGCTGCGCACGCTCCTCGATCACTTTCGCGACCTGTTGGTCCTGAAGACCGGCACCGCCGGGGAGGTCCTGGACACAACGGAGCAGCGCCTGCGCGCGTTGCAGCAGCAGGTGCCCTCCACGAGCGTGGAGGAGATCCTGCGGGCTCTGAACGTCCTCTCCGCCGCGGACTCCGAGGCGCGGTGGAGCCCCCAGCCCCGGCTGCTCCTGGAGATCGCGCTGATCCGCCTCTGCCGGCCGGAGATGGATCCCACGCTCGAAGGGCTGCGCATGCGCCTCTCCGCGCTCGAGCAGCGGCTGGGTGAGGGCGCTGCACCCACCCCGCAGCCCGTGCCACCGGCCTCCGCCGTCCCGGTCCGCGAGGTGACCCCAAAGAGCCCCGTGAAACCCGCCCCCAAGGACCCGACGAACGCCGCGCCTGAGCCGGCGGTCGTGGCCGTGGTGGAAACTCCGCAGGCCGTGGCGGTGGCGCTCGAAGACGTCCGGCGCTCCTGGGCGCGGATCCTGGAGGAAGTGAAGAAGACGAAGATGTTCTGTCATGCCCTGCTCATCGAGGGCGTGCCGCTCGGGGTCGACGGTGACTACCTGATCATCGGACTGCGCAGCGGGTACAACTTCCACCTCGACCACCTGCACCGGCCCGAGAACCGGACGGTCGTGGAGGGCGCCATCGAGCGCGTCCTCCAGCAGCACCTGCGCCTGCGCTGCACGATGCTGGACGGAGACGACGAGCCGCACATGAGCGGACAGGCCGTGACGGCCCAGACCGACCCGGTCGTCGCCAAAGCGATGCAGTTGTTCGGGGCGGAGGTCGTGGAGATCAAGGATGCGTGACATCGGCAAGATGATGAAGCAGGTGCAGAAGTTGCAGGCGGAGGTTGCGCGGGTGCAGGAAGAAATGCAGGTGGAACGGGTCGAGGCCACGGCCGGCGGCGGGGTCGTGCGCGCCGTCAGCAATCTCCGCGGTGACATCCAGGAGATCCGGATCGATCCCTCCGCCGTCGATCCAGGCGACGTCGGCATGCTCCAGGACCTCATCCTTGCCGCGCTCGGCGAGGTGCAGCGCACCGCCCGGGCCAAAGCCGAGGAGAAGATGCGGGCCGTCACGGGCGGGCTTCCTCTCCCCCCCGGCATCATCTAGCGTGTACGCCGAGCCGCTGGCCCGCCTCATCGAGGAGTTGAGCAAGATGCCGACCGTGGGCCCGAAGACGGCCCAGCGGCTGGCCTTCTACATCCTGCGCATGGCCCCCGGGGATGCGGAGAAGCTCAGCCAGGCCATCCTCGACGCGAAGGCCCGCATCCACTACTGCCGTACCTGCTTTCACATCACGGACGTGGACCCGTGCGCCATCTGCAGCGCACCGGCGCGCACTGCGACGATGATCTGCGTCGTGGAGGACCCGCGGGACGTGCTCGCCATGGAGCGCACGCGGGAGTACAAGGGCCGGTACCACGTGCTGCACGGCGCGATCTCGCCCCTCGACGGCGTGGGTCCGGATGACCTGAAGATCGCGGAGCTGCTCACCCGGGTGAAGGGCGGCGAGGTGAAGGAAGTGATCGTCGCCACCAACCCCCGCGTGGAGGGGGAGGCCACGGCCATCTACCTGGCCAAGATCCTGAAGCCCTTGGGCATCAAAGTCACCCGCATCGCACACGGCCTTCCGGTCGGGGGCGACCTCGAATACGCGGATGAGGTGACCCTGGCCAAGGCCCTCGAGGGCCGGCGGGAGATGTGAGCCGACTGCGCTGCCGGGCCTGAGGGTACGCTTCTCCTGAGTGGGCCTGATTGCGAGAGGATGCGCGTGTAGCGTATACTGGTGCATTGGGACACAACATGGACGCGCACGCGGTACCACAGCCAACCGAGCAGCCGGTCGAGGCGACCGACCCAGCGCCAGTGCAGCGCCCCGTCAAGGCGGCGCGGGGCGCGATGGACTTCATCAGCCCGACGTTTGGGAAGCTCTCCTTCCGGCAGATGTTCGAGCACGTCGTCGGGTACATGAGCGAGGAGCCCGACCAGACCTACCACGTCATCATCGGCACCGACTCCCTGCTCAGCGACAAGACCTGCTTCGTCACCGCGGTGATCATCCACCGCCTCGGCCACGGCGGGCGGTACTTCTACCGGAAGATGGTCAACCGGAAGATGGACAGTCTCCGCCAGCGCATCTTCTTCGAGACGGCGCTCAGCCTGGAGACCGCCGGCCTGATCAGCGCCGAGCTCTCCCGCAACGGGCACTCCGAGCTGCCCGTGGAGATCCACCTCGACGTCGGCCCCAACGGGGACACCAAGCGGGTGATCCGGGAAGTCGTGGGGATGGTGACGGGATCAGGCTATCTCGCGGTCACCAAGCCGGACGCCTACGGCGCCACGAAAGTCGCCGACAAGCACTCGAAGTAACCGCCGCCTCTACTTTCGTTCGGGATCCCAGCCCCAGACCGGCAGGATGTCGGTGAATGA
>DASSGA010000167.1:0-4652 GCA_035693805.1 bacterium
CCGCGTCAGCGACGACCGCCCGCGCTCGTCGGCGATCTGGTCGCCGAGCTTACCGAGCACCGCTTCCAGGTGGACCTTGAGGGCGGTGCCGACCACCCGGGCCTCCTGCTGGGTGCGCGCGGCCACGACGACGCGCAGCACCGTCGACTCCCGCCGGTGCAGGATGACGCGCGCGTGCGGCTGGGCGGGCGGGATGAGGACGTCGGCGAACTCGTCCGCGGCTGCGAACAGGGTCCCGAACGTGCGGTCGCCCTGATCAGGCGCATAGCGGCCAAGCAGGGTGCGATAATCCGCCGTCAGCCCCTGGTACCCGCTGTCCTGCAGACGCTGAAGGAGCGCCCCCAGCGTCTGCGGATCCCAGACAGGGCGTTTGATATCGAACGACTCGGTGAACATTGGCGCAGCCCTCAGGGGGCCACTCGTTCGGGTTATGCCCGACCCGTCCGGGCTTCAGACGACGCGCTGCGGGCGGCCCCACAGGGTTTCCGCGGCGGCCCTCCGAACAACAAGGACATGGCGTCAGGCGCCGCGCGCATCCTCATCGCGGAAGACGACGAAAGCCTCCGCCAATTACTCGTCCGCTACCTCACCTCGCTGGGCTACACTGTGGATGCCTTCACCGACGGCACCGCCGCGGTCCTGGCGCTGCGCCAGACCCGGTTTGCGGTCGTACTCACGGACGTGATCATGCCGGGGGTTGGAGGCCTCGAGGTCCTGCGCGCCGCCAAGGAGGCCGACCGCCAGACCGAGGTCATCTTCCTCACCGGCGCACCGGATCTCAGCACGACGGTCAAAGCGCTGCGCGAGGGCGATGCCTTCGACTACATCGTGAAACCGTTCCCCAACGTCGAGATCCTCCGGGCCACCGTCGAGCGGGCGATCGAGCGCGGCAGGCTCCGTCAGGAGATCGAGCGGCTGCAGCGGGAGCTCGAGCGCCAGTCCACTACGGATGCGCTGACCGGCAGCCTCAACCGCCGGGCATTCTTCGAACTGGGCGAGCGCGAGTTCGCGCGGGCGCTGCGGCACCGCGTCCCGCTCTCCCTCATCATGCTCGACATCGATCGCTTCAAGGATCTCGAGGAGCACTACGGCCACGCCGCTGCGGACGCCGCCGTCACTGCGCTGGCGAGGGTGATCCGCGATCAGATGCGGACGGAGGATCTGCTCGGCCGGTACTGGGCGGACAAGTTCGTCTGCCTGCTGCCGGAGACCGCGCTCCTGGACGCGCATACCGTGGCTGAACGGATCCGCTGGACCCTGGCCGCCGCGGATCTCGACCTCGAAGGCGCGGTCGTTCCCGTGCGGATCAGCGCGGGCGTCTCCATGCGCAAGGACGCGGACGGCTCACTCGACACGATGGTCCGACGGGCGGAACGCGCCCTGCGCAGAAGCAAAGACGACGGCGGCAACCGCGTCACCCTCGAACAGTAGCCCGCGGGCGCTTGCGCTATTCGTAGAGCCAGCGGTAGATGCCGTAGGATTGCAGGACGCGCTGCGTATAAGCGCGCGTCTCCGCATAGGGCAGGCTCTCTACGAAGCGGTCCAGATCGGTCCCCGCAAGCGCCCGGACGCGGCTCACACCGCCCGGCCCCGAGTTATACGCCGCCACGGCGAGGGGCGCGCTCCCGTCGTAGCGGCGCAGCAGCCCCCCGAGATAAGCCACGCCCGCCCGGATGTTGAGCTGCGGATTCATCAATCGCGAGGGCGTCACGCGCCCCCCGAGGATCCCCTGCGCGGTCCGGGGCAGCAGTTGCATCAACCCGATCGCCCGTGCCGGGGAGACCGCCTCGGGATCGAAGCGGCTCTCCTCGCGCATCACCGCCAGCGCGAGGAACGGATCGACACCGTAGCGTTCCGCCATGACCTGGAGCTCCGACCAGAACGCGCGGGGATAGGCGAGCGACCACGCCCCGACATCGGCGTTCCTCGTGCCATACAGCGCGGGAGTGATCAACGGCTCCGCAGCGGCCACAGCCTCCTGCAGGTCCCCCACCCTGGTCCGCAGCTCCGCCGCGGTCCGCAACCATTGGGCGGAGCCGTCGGAGGCGCGCAGCGCGTCGACCTCCTCCGCCGCATCCCGCGCGAATCCCAGACCGGCCAGTTCCATGTAGGTCTCCGCGAAGATATCGGCCGGGAGCTCCCGTTCGCCTGTCGGCGGTCGCTTGGCGGGAGGCGGTGTCCCCATGCGCGTCCGTGCGCGCTGGCCATAGAACGTGAGCGGATAGGTCTCGGCCACGGTGCGGAACAGCGCGGTGGCGTCCAACTTCTGCTCCTGCCGGGCCCGCCCGGCCCAGTACAGGTTCGCGGCGGCCCGGGCGGTGCGCGGATAGGCCTGCCCGTACTGAAGGAAGAGCCCTTCCGCCTCTGCATACCGGCCTGTGCGGTAGCGGATCCAGCCCCGCCGCCAGCGTGCTTCATCCGCCGACGCCGCCTCCGGTGCCACCTCTGCCGCGCGGGCGTGCCAGCGGTCGGCCTCCACCCACTGCTCCCTCGCTTCCGCCCCGCGCCCGAGGGAGAGGAATGCACGGGCGGCCCAGGGGCTCGGCGGGCGCTGTGCGGCGAGGCGCTCCCACACCGCGAGCGCATCTCCTCGGCGCCCGATGGAATTGTACGCGCTGCCGAGGTAATACAGCGCACGCTCGCGGAGCCGCGGGGATCGCGATGCGCGCGTGAAAGCATCGACCGCGGCGCGCGTCCCCAGGCGGAGCTGCCCGAGCTGGTACCAGGCCGTCGCCGCCACCTCATCGGGCAGCGTGCCCCGGACGGCGAGCGTGAGCTCACGTTCGGCGGCCTTCGGTTCGCCCTGCTGAAGCAGGCGCTGGCCGCGCTCGACCCGCGCGATGGCGGGGACGGGCGGCGATTCGCGCCCACTGAGCCCGCGCAACTCCACGCCCGCTTCCTCCTCGTGCGGGTTGCCCGGAAACGCCCACCACACCATCGCGTAGCCGTCCATCGCCGTCCGGCGATCGCCGGCCTGCTCCGCCGCTCGGGCCCGGAGCCACCAGACCTGCACCTGGGTCTCGTCGTCGGCGCTGTCGAGACGTGGGAACGCGCGCAGCGCTGCCAGCGCCTCCGCCGGCCGTCCTGCACGCAGCAACGCGTCGCCTCGCAGCAGCGCCGCGCGGCGGATGATCACGCGTGAGGCGTTCGATGGCAGCGGGGAGAGCGCGCGCAGCGCGCCGTCCAGGTCGCCGAGTTCGAAGGCGATCCCGGCCGCTTGAAGACGCGCGTGGCCCGCCAGCGTCGGGTGCCCGGCGGCAGACTGCTCGAAGGCGGTGCGGGCTTCCGCAAGCGTGCCGAGCGCCCGCAGGCAGTGGCCCAGCAGGTACGCGGCGCGGGGCCCGGTGGGCGAAGCGTTCTGTGAGAGGCGCCGGAGATCGTCGACGACCGGGGGCGCGCAGGTGCCCCGCTCCACGGCGTCAACCGCGAATGCGAGCGTCCGCGGCGGCGCAGGCGGAGTCGCCCCGGCGGCAAGACCCAGCAGGAGGAGACAGGCGGCGATCCAGAGCACCAGACGCATCACACGCATCTTTCCTACCCGCTCTCAGCTCTTCTCACGCAGGACGGCGATCGCCTCTTTGAGCCTCGCGGTGAGCCCGTCGGCGTCCTCCCCGGGCCGCGGGGTGACGGGGTCGCCGAACCGGACCGTGATCCGCGACGCTCGCGGCCAGCGCGCGCCCAGCGGCCACATGCGCTCCAGACCGAGCAGCCCTACGGGAACGAGCGGGGTCGCGGCCCGCAGCGCGACGAATGCGGCGCCGGGATGGAATGGGCCCAGGGAGGTCTCCTGAACGACGCGGCCTTCGGGAAAGATGGCCAGCACGTCGCCGCGCTGCAGGCGCGCGATACACGCCCGGATGCTGCTGACGTCGGCGAGGCCGCCGCGGCGAACGAAGACAGGATCGAACCACCGGATGAGGCGGAAGAGCACCGGGAAGCGGTCCAGATCGCGGGCGGCGAGGACGGTCGGCTTGAACGGCAGCGAGGCGGAGAGGACGATCGCGTCGATCTCGCTGCCGTGATTGGGAGCGAGCACGTACGGCGGCGGGGGGAGCCGGGACAGCCCGCTCACCCGCAGCCCCCATCCCAGACGCAGCAGGCCGCGAACAACAGCGCGCAGCGCCCGATACCCGGGTCCTCCGCGCAGGTCACGCGCCACGGTCAAGGCGTCGCGCGCTCGAGCTGCACGATGCACTCCACGTGGTATGTTTGGGGGAAGAGGTCGATGGGCTGCACGGCGCGCACCGCGTATCCCGCGGCCACGAGCCCGCGCAGGTCGGGAGCGAGCGTCGTCGGATTGCACGAGATGTAGATGACGCGGCGCGGCGCCAAGCGGGCAATCGCACCCATGACGCGGGCGCCCGCGCCGGCCCGCGGCGGGTCGAGGACGAGCAGGTCGGTATCTTCCACCCCCGGGACCCGTTCGAATCGCCGGACATCTGCGGCGTGGAAGGTCGCGTTGGTGATGCCGTTCAGCGCAGCGTTCTCCCGCGCCGCCTCGATGGAGGCCGGCACGACCTCGATCCCGGTAACCCGCCCTGCGCTCGAGGCGAGCGCCAGGGCGAACGTCCCGACTCCGCAGTAGAGATCGAGGACGTGCTGCGCGGCGTCACCGGCCATCTCGCGGACGATGTCCACCATCCGCTCGGCCT